>JBGUNL010000322.1:0-2189 GCA_045117295.1 Candidatus Limivicinus sp. | reverse complement strand
TCGCCCGTCAGCTTGGAAATGACCCGCGCGTACTCCTCGGAATCCTCGGGGTAGGGCGTGGGGCAGTAGTCGTTGTAGTTCTGCGCCTTGGTGCGCGCGCCGTCGAGATTGCTGCTGACGCAGCAGGGGATGACGTTCAGACCCGTGCGGTAGGGATAGCCGTCCGCGTCCTTTTCCAGGATCACCTGGAAGATGGCCGTGTCCGGGTCGGTGGGCATGGTGCTGCCGCCGAAGCTCCAGTTGCTGCAGGAGTAGAGGATCAGGCCATTTCCGTATTCCTCGATGGGCTGCAGACAGTGGGGATGGCTGCCGTAGATCAGGTCGGCGCCCGCGTCGATGCAGGCGTGGGCCAGATCGATCTGGGCCTTGTTGGGGCTGTAGTAGAGCTCCTGGCCCCAGTGGAAGGCGCAGATGATGTACTGGGCGCCGTCCTCCACCAGCTGCTCCACGGCGGCCACGGCCTTGTTTTTGTTCGGCGCCATGTCCGTGCCGGAGCAGTAGACGCCGATGCGGATGCCGCTGGGGGTCTCCACGATCTTCGCCTCGCCTTCCCGGCCGAAGGGGACGCCATGTTCCTCCAGCGCGGCGTAGGTGCTGTCCGCACCCGCCTGGTAGCAGTCCATCATGTGGTTGTTGGCGGTGGTGACAAAGTCCACGCCGCCCTCGTTGAAGACCTCGGCGTACGCCGTGGGGGCGCGGAAGGCAAAGGTGGCCCAGGTGTAGTCGTAGGGGAGGTTGGGATTGTCGGTGAGGATGCACTCGCAGTTGGCGATGGTGAACTCATCGCCTGTGAAGTAGTCCACGGTGTTGGAGAAGGGGTAGGCGTAGTTGTCGCCCATGACGCCCGCAAAGCCCGCCGGATGGTACTGGTAGTTGTCGTTGGACCAGAGGGTGCAGTCGCCCAGACAGGTGATGATAAACTCCTTCTGGGGTTCGGGGGTGGGTTCGGGCGTCGGCTCCGGCGTGGGTTCGGGGGTGGACTCCGGCGTCTCCACCGCGGCGGCGGGGACGGCCTCCGGCGCGGGCGTGGTCTGGGTCACGCTCTCCCCTTTGTGGATGCGGGACTCGGTGAGCATTGGGGTCTCGATGCGCATTTTCTCAATAAAGAACAGCTCCAGCAGCAGGAGCGCGATGCAGAGCAGCGACAGGGTTTTTTTCATCTTTCTCTATCCTTATCTATGTTTCCCTGCTCTTCTGACGAAAAAGCGGGGCGAATGTTCTACAGCAGCTTCCGCAGCCCCGGAACGCGCCGTACCAGCAGGACCAGGGGAAAGCAGAGCGCCGCCAGCAGGGCGCTGACGCCCAGCAGGCTCCCGGCGGAAGTGACGGTCAGGCCCGCCCGCTTGAGCAGATGCAGCACCAGCGGGTGGATCAGGTAGACGCCCATCGCGGCGTCCGACAGGGCGGCCAGGGCTTTGGCGCGGCGGAAGGGGTGCTCCCGCAGGGCCAGGCAGAAGCAGAAGACGCTGGTGGCCTGCAGAAAGCTGGGCAGGGAAAAATAGCTGAACAGCCAGCCGTCCGCCGTCTCCTTGTAGCCGGAGTACCAGCGGTTGCCCGCGGCGGCGAGCAGCGTCGTCAGCAGGAACACGGCCGGAGCCAGCCACAGGGTTTTGCGGGGCCATGCGCGCTTGTCCAGCCGCCAGCCCCAGACAGCATAACCCAGATAAGGCAGGTAGTCAAGGCTGAAATTCTCGGTGATCCGATGGAGAATATAGGCCGGGTCCGGGGTCAGATTGCAGTTGGCCAGCACGATGCCCAGAAAGAGAAACAGCCCCACCGGATACCGCCCGTCCAGCTTCCTCCCGTGCAGGGCCGCGTGCACCACCGGCAGAAAGAGATCGCACAGCACCATGGCCGGCAGAAACCACAGGTGGTAGTGCCCGCCCGCCCAGGCCATGAAAAAGGCGTGGGCCCCGGAGAGAGAGCTGGTTGCCAGGCGCAGCAGCGCGTACAGCAGCGACCACAGGCAGAAAACGCCCGCCAGGCGCAGCACATGCCGCTTCAAAAAGCGGCCGAGATCCAGCTCCTCCCGCCCCAGCAGCAGCGCCCCGCTGAGCATGAAGAACAGCGGCACGCCGCCCCGGACGGCGGTGCTGACGAAATTGACGGCGGCAAAGGACAGGCTCTCCAGCGGCAGCTCGTGGTAGATCTCGGCCCCCGCGTGGATGACCAGCACCGCCAGACACCCG
>JBGUNL010000321.1:0-3635 GCA_045117295.1 Candidatus Limivicinus sp. | reverse complement strand
ACCCAGATGGGCAAGCCGTTTTCTACCGGCGCAGTGAGCCTGATCCTGAAAAACCGGAAGTACATCGGAGAATACCGGTATGGGGATGTGGTCGTCCCCGACGGCATGCCGGCGATTATAGGAAAAGATATCTTTGAAAGGGTGAGCCAGAGAATGGAAGCCAACAAAAAAGCCCCGGCCAAAGCCAAAGCGGATGAGGAGTATCTGCTGACCACGAAGCTGTTTTGCGGAACCTGCGGCCGCATGATGGCGGGCGAGAGCGGAAAGAGCGGCACGAAAGGAATCAAGTACCGGTACTACAAATGCAGCGGAGCCAAGCGCAGTCTCGGCTGTCACCGGAAGCCGCTGCGCAAAGACTGGATCGAGCGGGTGGCCGTACTGCTGACGGTTCGGCAGGTGCTGACGGATGAAACCATTGATCGGATCGCGGACGCGATCGTCGTCATGCAGGAAGAGGAGGACACGACGATCCCGGCAATGGAGCGCCAGCTTCGCGAGTGTGAAAAGGGCATTGCCAATATGCTCAACGCGATCCAGGCGGGCATCCTGACGGCTTCCACCAAAGAGCGTCTGGAGGAGTTGGAACGCCAGCGGGACGCTCTGAATGCCTCCATTCTGACCTCCCGAATGGAGCGGCCCAAGTACACCAAGGAGGAAATCGTCCAATGGATCAGCCGCTATAAATACGGCAGCATTGACGACAAGGACTACCAGAAGGAGATTATCGACACCTTCCTCAATTCCATCTACGTCTATGACGACAGGCTGGTGTTCACCTACAATTACAGAGACGGAACGGAAACGCTGACCTTGCAAGAAGTTGAAGCTGCTTTTAGTTCGGATTTAAAGAATCTCGCTCCACCAAAAACAAAGCCACCCGTCCGGGCGGCTTTGTTTTTTCGTCAGCCCTTGAGCGGACTCGATGGGAGCGGGAGTGAATGACCTGCCGGTGGCAGGTCAGAGCCGCGACCCGGCCCGCCCGCAGGCGGGCGAGTCCGCCACTCTCCACCGGAGAGAAGCCGCCCGTATGGATGGCTTCTCTTTTTTTCGTCGGCCCTTTTGCGGGACTCGAAGGGCTACTCCTTCAAAATGCTGATCACGGCCACCAGCATGACGAAGAGCAGCAGAATATTGAGCAGCAGCGGATCCAGGGAGACAGCCAGCATTACGCCGAGAACAGCAGCTGCGCTGCCGGCGGTCATGGCGGCAAGGGCCAGCTTGCGGTTGTAGCGTCCGGCCTTGATCAGGGAGAACCCGCTGCTCATGGGGATGATGGAGCCGAGGACGATGGTCAGCGTCAGTGCCGCCACGGGGGACATGCCCAACAGCAGAAGCATGGCGGTGGTGATGGGTTTGCCGGGAACCCCCATCATGTTGAGAAAGCCGACGCCGACGCAGAGAACGCACATGATGACCAGCCGCAGCCCGCGAAATCCCGCGGCGGTCCCGGTCACACCGGCGCTGACGATCATTTTCACAACCAATGCGGCCATGGAGACCAGAAGCGCGATGCCCAGGATCTTTCGGATGGTTCTGCCGTCCATGCGGTTGGCCGCCCTGCCGCCGATGGCGGCGCCGATCACGAGAAACAGCATGAACAGGATCAGCGTCAGCGTGTCGGCGGTGTTCTCCGCCCGCAGATAGCTGAAGGAGAGAAAGCCGCCGGGGACCAGCGTCGAAACGATGAGACAGGCGGGAAGCCCCTTGTCGTCGGAGAGCTTCAGCTTTCGGATCAGCAGGGTGTTGAGCAGAAAATCGGAGACGCCGAGCGTGCAGAGGAAAAATACAAGGAATTCCGCGGGAACGAGCAGCCTGAGATCCCCCGGGGCCTGCCGCAGAGCCTCCCGGTTTTGAAGAAACTCCCGGATCAGAATCCCTGCATATCCCAGTCCGCACAGGAGAAAGACCGTGCCGATGCATGCGGGAATGTTCATGGAACGCCTCCTTTCGCAAGCCAAACTTTGCCGCTTCGGGCGCGCACCCCTCTGCGCGGCCCGTTTTTCTTTTATTATACCGTCTGATGCATGGATTGCAAGAAAAACAACCGGTTTTCGATATCAATTCCGTCCGGCCGGAAAACCTTGCCCCCGGGCGGCGCGTGTGCTATCATAGGAAAAAGAAACGAAACCGGAGGAGGATGCGCTTGCGCTGCGAAGAACGCTTTTGGGAAATCTACGGGCGGGAGCCGGAGGGAATGGCCTTCGCGCCCTACCGGGTCTGCCCCATCGGGGCCCACTCCGACCACAATCTGGGAAAGATCACGGGCCTTGCCATCGACCGGGGCGTCCACCTGGCCTACGGGGCCAAGGCAAACGGCGTGGTGGAGCTCTGTTCCCTGCAGTTTCCCAAGCGGGCCCAGTGGTTCATCCAGTCGGTGCCCCCGCGGCAGGGAGACTGGGCGGACTATCTGCGCGGGGCGGTCTGGGCGCTTCAGAAGCGTCAGCGGCTCGCCGTGGGCCTCTGCGGCGTGATCGAGGGCACCCTCCCCATCGGGGGGCTGAGCTCCTCGGCGGCGGTGACCATCGCCTTCCTCACGGCGCTCTGCCGGGTAAACGGCGTGACCCTCTCGCCGGAAGAATTGATTGAGACCGCACTCGATGCGGAACAGAACTATGTGGGCATGAAGGTGGGAAAACTGGACCAGTCCTGCGAGGTGCTCTGCAAGAAAGACCATCTGCTGTACCTGGACACCCGGGACGGCAGCTTTGAGCGCATCCCGGCGGGGGAGACCATGCCCCCCCGGGAGATCATGATTTTCTTCAGCGGGCTGGAGCACAGCCTCACCGGCAGCCTCTACAACACCCGGGTGGACGAGCTGAAGGCGGGGGTCTACGCCCTGCGGGCCTTCGCGGGCATGGAGAGCATCCCCTTTGCCGACGCGGTGGCCCGGGACGTGCCGCGGGAGGTGTTTGAACGCTTCCGGCACCGGCTTCCCGAGAGCTGGCGCCTCCGCTGCGAGCACTGGTACGGGGAATTTGCGCGCGTGGAACAGGGGGCCGAGGCCTGGCGCCGGGGCGATCTTGAGGAATACGGGCGCCTCTGCTTCCAGTCCGGCTGGAGCTCCATCCACAACTGGCAGTCCGGCGCGCCGGAGCAGATCCGCCTCTATGAGATCATGACGGAAACCGAGGGCATCTACGGCGGGCGCTTTTCCGGGGCGGGCTTCAAGGGCTGCTGCATGGCGCTGGTTGACCCGGCCCGTGCCGAAGAGATTGAAGAGAAGGTCAGCCGCGCGTACCGGAAGGATTATCCGCGGCTGGAAGGAAAATACGGCGTGTTCCGCTGCTGCAGCGCGGATGGGGTGATGCCATGAAATGCCTGATCCTGGCCGCCGGCTATGCCACGCGGCTCTATCCCCTGACGGAGAATTTCCCCAAGCCCCTGCTGCGGGTGGGGGAGAAGAGTATCCTGGACTGGCTGCTGGACGATCTGGACGGCAGCGGTCTGATCGAGGAGTATATTGTGATCTCCAACCACCGCTATGTCCGGCATTTTGAGGACTGGGCCACAGAGCGCGGCGGGAGAATCCGTGTGCTGGACGACGGGAGCGTCTCCAACGAGACCCGCCTCGGCGCGGTGCGGGACATCCGGTTCGCGGTGGAAAAGCTGGGGCTTGACGGAGAGCTGCTGGTGAT
>JBGUNL010000320.1:0-6612 GCA_045117295.1 Candidatus Limivicinus sp. | reverse complement strand
CGTGGGAACAGAAAGCAGCCCGAACAAAATCCCGTCATTGCGAGCCAGTGCTCACACTGGCGTGGCAATCCGTATTTCGGGCCGATGCTATCAGCCCCTACAGGCGCAATCCAGGATTCTCATCCCAGAGAAAGCGCAGCGGACGGTGCGGCGATCCGGCATGGACTTTGTACCGGAGCTGTACCATGTTCCGACGATCGCGATGCCGAGCCATAGAGCTGTACAAAGGTTCATCGCGTTGGCGCCCTTTTCTTTCTTCCACCGGGCGCGGCGCTATCTTTCTTTTCGGCAAGACGAAAAGAAAGATAGGGGGGCGCATGGCGCAGGTCACGTCCCGTGAACACGCAATCTCCGTGGAGAACAACTTTTATCCTCTGCCCGATATCGGGCGGAAATGAGGAAAGCGTATGGACAAGTCAATCCTGATTCTCGGCGCGGGCATCTACCAGGTGCCGCTGATCCGCCGGGCCCAGGCCCGGGGCTATCGGGCCGTGGTGGCCAGCATCCCGGGCAACTACCCGGGCTTTGCCGTGGCCGACGAGGTTTTCTATACCGACACCACCGACAAGGAGGCGATCCTGCGCATCGCCGGGCAGGAGCGCGTCAGCGCCGTCACCACCACGGGCACGGACGTGGCCGTGGCCTCCATCGGCTACGTCTGCGACCGGCTGGGCCTGCCCGGCATCGGGGAGGCGGCCGCCCGGCTGCTGACGGACAAGGCCCTGATGAAGGAGGCCTTCGTCAAAGGCGGGGTCACCACCTCCGCCTTCCGGCGCGTCACCTCCCTGGACGAGGCCCGGGCCGCCGCAGAGGAGCTGGGCCTGCCCGTGATGCTCAAGATCGTGGACAAGTCCGGCAGCCGGGGCATCACCAAAATCAGCGACATGCAGCAGCTGGACGCGGCCTGGGCCTACGCCTCCGCCGCCACCGGCGCCGACCACATGGTGGTGGAGCGCTTTGTGCGGGGGCAGGAGATCGGCATCGACGCCTTCGTGCAAAACGGCAGGCTGCTCCTGATGCTGCCCCACGACAAATTTGTCTACCAGTCCGGCCACACCGGCATCCCCATCGGGCACTACTGTCCCATGGACTGCCCGGAGACCGTATGGAACAACATGCTCTCCGAGACGGAGAAGATCATCGCCGCCACCGGCATGGACAACTGCGCCGTCAACATCGACGCCTTCCTCCTGCCGGACGGGGGCGTCAACATCATCGAGGCCGCGGGCCGCTGCGGCGCCACGGGCATCCCCGAGGTGATCTCCGGCTACACCGGCCGCTGCTATTACGACTGCATCCTGGACAACGCCCTGGGCATCCCGGTGGCCCCCTTCGATCTGACGAAGGGCAGGCCCACCGCCTCCATGCTGCTCTATTCGGGGCAGGGCGGTATTTTGAAGGAGATCCGCTACCGCTTCGCCGGGCGGGAGTACTGCAACGCGGACGCGGACGTGCCCGGCCGGGGCAGGGTGGAGCTGAGCTTCGGCCCCGGGGACGACATCGACGCCTTCCGCAACGGCACCGACCGCATCGGCATGGCCGTCTTCTCGGCGGACACGGTGGAGGCGGTAAAGGCCGCGGCGGCGGACTTCCGGCAGAGCCTGCGCGTGACGGTGGAGTGAGACCATGCTTTTGAAGGAACTGAACACCCCCTGCTACATCATCCGGGCGGGGGAGTTTGAACAAAATATGGCGGCCTTCCGGACGGCCTTCGCCTCCCGCTGGGGGGAGAGGCTCCGCCTGGGCTACTCGGTGAAGACCAACAACTTCCCCTGGCTGCTGAAAGCGGCCATGGAAAAGGGCTTTTGGGCGGAGGTGGTCTCGCCGGACGAGTATGAATTTGCCCTGCGCTGCGGCTGCCCGGAGGAGAAGATCCTCTTCAACGGCCCCCAGAAGCAGGACCGCCTGCTCTCCGCCTGCCGGGCGGGGGCCATGGTGAACCTGGACAATCTGGAGGAAACGGCGGCGGTCTGCGCCGCCTTTGGCGGCGGGGCGTTTCAGCCCGTCCTGGGCCTGCGGGTCAACTTCGATCTGGAAGCCCTCTGCCCCGGGGAGACCACCTGCCAGGGCGTCCCCGGCCGCTTCGGTCTGTGCCTGGAAAACGGGGACTTCGGCCGGGCGCTGGAGCTGCTGCGGGCGGCGGGACTGAAGCTCTCGGGCCTGCACCTGCACCAGAGCAGCAAGAGCCGCAGCACCGGAATCTTCGCGGCCATCGCGGAGACGGCGGTGCAGATCGCCGAGACCTACGGGCTTCACGGGATCGACTATGTGGACGTGGGCGGCGGCTTCTTCGGCGGCAGCTTCTTCCCCAACAAACCGACCTTTGATGAATACGCCCAGACCGTCTGCTCCATTCTGAAAAGGGGCTTTGACCCGGAGAAGACCACCCTGGTGCTGGAGCCGGGGGCGGCGATCCTGGCGACGAGCATGGACTATCTCTGCTCCGTGCTGAATATCCGTGAGGTGCGCGGCAGCCGCATCGTCACCCTGGACGGGAGCCTGCTGCACATCAACCCCATGATGAACCCGCACCCCACACCCTTTACCATGCTCCATCCCGGCGAGGAGACCGACGGGGAGCAGATCATCGCGGGCAGCACCTGCATGGAGCTGGACCGCTTCTGGCCCCGGGACATGCACAAGCTTGCCGAGCACGACACGCAGTTTCTCTTCCACGCCTGCGGGGCCTACATGTCCACCCACAACTCCAGCTTCATCAACGCCGCTCCCAACATCTACCTGGAGCGCGGCGGGGACTATACCCTCCTGCGGGAAAAGAGCATCGACGCCCTGTTCGGCAAAGACTGAGGGAGGACGCCTTGACCAAACAATTCAACGTAAAGCTGCTGCTCCTGCTGCAGGGGGCGGTGGTGATCTATTCCTTCGCGGACATCTGCGCAAAGCTGGCCAGCCGCCACGCCTTTCTAACCCCGGGCTACATCCTGTGGCTGGGGGCGGAGGTGCTGGTACTGGGCGTCTACGCCCTCTGCTGGCAGCAGATCATCAAGAAGGTGGACATCTCGGTGGCCTACTCCAACCGGGCCGCGGCCATCGTGTGGACCACGCTGTGGGCGGCGCTGCTGTTCCGGGAGCGCATCACGCTGCAGAACGTGCTGGGCATCGGCATTCTGTTTGCCGGAATCTGGATGGTGAACCGGGATGATTAAATACTGGCTTGCCATGTTCGGGGCGGTGGCCCTGTCCGCCGCATCCCAGATGCTGCTGAAAAAGGCGGCTAAAACCGACTATCCGAATCCCGTCCGGGAATATCTCAACGTCTGGGTCATCGGCGGCTACGGCCTGCTGGTGCTGAGTATGCTCAGCGTGGTCTACGCCTGCCGGGGGCTGGAGATGAAGAACGTCCCGGTGATCGAGGCCCTGGGCTTCCCGCTGGTGATGCTGCTGGGCCGGATCTTCTACGGCGAAAAGCTCACAAAAAACAAACTGATCGGCATGGGGCTGATCATGCTCGGCGTGGCGGTGTTCTACCTCTGAGCGCCGGGGGAGGACCGCAATATGACAGAGAAAAGCTATACCCTGCGGGGGGACGTCATTGAGAGCGCGCGCATCCTGCTGCGCCCCATTACGGCGGCCGACACCCCGCTGATCGTCAAGTGGCGGAATACCGAGTCCGTCCGCCGCAACTTCATCTTCCGGGAGCCCTTCACCGCCGAGATGCATGAAAACTGGCTCAGGACCCGGGTGGCCACGGGCCAGGTGATCCAGTACATCATCGTGGACCGGGAGAGCGGCGAGAGCGTGGGCTCCGTCTATTTCCGGGACGTGGACCGAAAAAACCGCAGCGCGGAGTACGGCATCTTCATCGGGGAGGAAGCGGCCCGGGGCAAGGGCCTGGGCAGCGAGACCGCCCGCGTCTTCACCGACTTTGGTTTTGAGGAGCTGAAGTTCCACCGCATCAGCCTGCGTCTGCTGGCGGACAACCGGCAGGCGGAGAAGAGCTACCAAAACGGCGGCTTTGAGCGGGAGGGCCTGTTCCGGGATATGGTGGTGCTCGACGGGGAGTACCGGGACGTGCTGTTTATGGCCAAGCTCAACAGGGAGGAAGAAGCATGAAGGTATCCTTTGTCATCCCCTGCTACCGCTCCGCGCGCACCATTGAGGCCGTGGCGGCGGAGATCGCCCGCACCATGGAGACGATGCCCGAGCACAGCTGGGAGCTGATCCTGGTCAACGACTGCTCTCCGGACAACACCTTTTCAGTGATCCGGGCGCTGGCGGAACAGGACGGGCGCGTCACCGCCATCGACCTTGCCAAAAACTTCGGCCAGCACGCGGCCCTGATGTGCGGCATGCGCCACAGCACCGGGGACGCGGTGGTCTGCCTGGACGACGACGGCCAGACCCCCGCCGACGAGGTGGGCAAGCTCCTGAAAAAGATTGAGGCGGGCTATGACGTGGTCTACGCCTCCTATGAGGAAAAGCAGGAGAGCGGCTTCCGCCGCTTCGGCAGCGAGGTCAACCGCCGCATGACGGAGATCATGCTCTCCAAGCCCAAAGAGCTGGAGCTCACCAGCTACTTTGCCGCCCGCCGCTACATCGTGGACGAGATGCTGCGCTACGAGCACTGCTACCCCTATGTGATGGGGCTGGTGCTGCGCAGCACCAAGCGCATCTGCAACGTGCCGGTGCGGCACCGGGCGCGGGAGTCCGGTTCCTCCGGCTATACCCTCTCCAAGCTGCTGGGGCTGTGGATGAACGGCTTTACCTCTTTCTCCGTCAAGCCCCTGCGCATCGCCACCTACGCCGGCGCCGTCACGGCCCTGCTGGGCTTCGTGTACGCCCTGGCGGCGGTGATCCGCTACTTCACGGTGCATCTGGCCCCCCAGGGCTGGACCACCACCACGGTGCTGCTGCTGATCGTGGGCGGCCTGATCCTGCTGATGCTGGGCCTGGTGGGCGAGTACGTGGGACGGGTCTTCATGTGCGTCAACGCCACCCCGCAGTATGTGGAGCGGGAAGTCATACAAGAGAAAAAATAAAAAGCCCGGGGCGCCGCAAGTCAAGCGGCGCCCCGGGCTTTTCATATGGGGATCAGCGGGAGTTTGCGCTGCGGTTGATGTACTCCGCCCTGAGCTTGCCGTACATGATCTTCTGGCTGCTGTACAGGCCGAAGTAGCCGGACAGGGCGTAGGCGATCCCGCAGGCCATGGCGAAGTAGACCACGTTGGCGGAGCCGAAGAGCTCCACGGACAGAAAGATGGAGGCCACGGGGCTGTTGACCGCGCCGCAGAACACGCCGACCAGGCCCACCGCCGCGGCCAGACCCGCGGGAATGCCCAGCAGGGGGCCGAGGACGCAGCCGAAGGTGGCGCCGATGAAGAAGGTGGGCACCACCTCGCCGCCCTTGAAGCCCGCCCCGATGGTCAGCGCGGTCAGCAGCAGCTTCAGGGCAAAGGCCTCCGGCCGGGCGGCGCCCTCCTCAATGGCCCGGCGGACGAGCTCCATGCCCGCGCCGTTGTAGTCCCGGGTGCCCAGCAGCACGCTCAGCGCCACCACCGCCGCGCCGCCGCAGACGATGCGCAGATATTCGTTCCTGAGGTGTTTGGCCAGAAGGTGTTCCGTGCCGTGCATGAAGAGGCAGAGCACAATGCTCAGCACCGTGCACAGCAGGGCAAGGCCCATGATCCGGATGACCATGGGAGCGCTGACGGGCACCGCCATGAGGGCAAAGCGGGTGGGCGCCGCGCCGAAGAGCACGGAGATCTGCAGGGCCACCAGGGCCGCCACGAGGCAGGGCACCAGGGCCGAGTAGTAGATGACGCCCACGGAGATGACCTCCAGGGCGAAGACCGAGGCGGTCAGCGGCGTGCCGAAAAGGGCGGAGAAAACCGCGCTCATGCCCGCCAGGGTCACGATGCGCATGTCCTTTTCATCCAGGTGAAACAGCCTGCCCACCCAGTTTCCCAGGCTGCCGCCGATCTGCAGGGCGGCGCCCTCGCGGCCGGAGGAGCCGCCGAAAAGGTGGGTGATGACGGTGGAGAGATAGATGGCGGGCACCAGGGCCAGGGGCACGCGGCTGCCATCGTGGATGGAGTCGATGATGGCGTTGGTGTTGACCCGGTTCATCTTCAGCGCGTGGTAAAGCCACACGATGGCAAGGCCCGACACGGGCAGCAAAAACAGCAGCCATGGCTGCTGCTCCCGAAGACGGGTGGCGACCTCCACGCTCAGGTGGAAGGTGGAGCCCACCAGCCCCCCCACCGCGCCGACCACGCCCGCAATCAGCACCCACTTGAGAAAGACCGCCACGCTCTGCAAAATGAGCTTCCCATTCTCCCTGGCCGTTTGCATGCTTCTGCCTCCCGGATTGAAATTCCGGGAACAGTATAGTATAAACGCCGCCAAAAAGCTACCTGTTTTTCCCGGTTTCCGGCCCGGAAGACAAAAAAGTTCCCGCTGCGGCAAAACGCTTCACAGCAGGAACATGGCCCCCAGAAGGATCAGCAGCTCCTCGTCACCGCTCTCCCGGTACAGCAGATAGAGGATCAGCAGCAACAGCAGATCCTCCGTCTCAAAACCCGCCGCGCCCGGCAGGATGCGGCTGAGATCGGCAAAGCCCGGGAAGAAGCCAGACCGCCGCGGCGGCCGGGG
>JBGUNL010000319.1:0-9444 GCA_045117295.1 Candidatus Limivicinus sp. | reverse complement strand
TCCGGCACCTCGGCGGCATGGGCGGCATAATTCTTCCCCACGCAGAGGATCTTTTCCGGATTGTCCGAAGACGGGGCATACTCGATTTCATCCGCTGCCAAAAAGGTGTCAGCACGGGAGAGCGCTTTCTCCAGCGCGGCGACGGCGTTTTCCCGGCCCATGGCCAGCGCCTCCTCCATGGTCGCGGGGACGTCCGGCAGGGTCAGCGAGGCGACGTCGATGATCCCTCTCTCGGTGACGATGCCCAGGCGGTTTTCTCCGGCCTCTCGAAAGTTGACAAGCTTCATGTTCTCTTTCCTCCAACGCTTGGATAGCCGTATTATACCGCATGCTCCCGGAATTGCCAAGGGAGCAGAAACAGCCGATGGAATAAAAAGGGAACAGATGGGAGCATTTTTCGCGCCTTTTTTTGGGGAATTGGGCAAGAAGAAAATTGACGATAGGGAAGGAATCAGCTATAATAACAATATATAATGGGTCAACGTGCGGGAATGCTTCCCGTATGCTTTGCCCGGTCCCTCAGCGTATTTTTTATGCGCAAAGCATATCAATGGAAGGTGATACCATGCGTAAATTCTTGATTCTTCTTTTGGCGGCAGCCATGCTGTTCACACTTGCTGCCTGCGGACAGAAAAAGGCAGAGCCGGAAAAAGTCGGCGGCTGGACGCTCAACGATTCCTTCGCCGTCAGCGCGGAGGCCCAGCAGGCCTTTGACAAGGCGATGGACGGACTGGTGGGCGTGAACTATCAGCCCATCGGACTGCTGGGGACCCAGTTGGTCTCCGGCACCAACTACAGCTTCCTGTGCGAGGCTGCGGTGGTCTACCCCAACGCGCAGCCCTATTATGCCGTCGTGACCGTTTACGCGGACCTGCAGGGGAAAGCGGAAGTCCGGAACATCGTCGCGCTGGATCTGGGCAAGATCGCGGAAAGCGGTGTGGTAGAAAACGCGGAGGCGGCAGGACAGCAGCTTCTCGGCGGATGGACGGTGGACCGGGAGTCCAGCGTTGAGTTGGACGGCGCTGTCCAGCATCTGGCGTCACAGGTCGTAGCAGGGAAAAACCACTGCGTGCTCTGCAAGGGCTGGACGCTGAGCTTTGTCTATGAGAATCTGGAGGGGAAAACCGAGGTCACGAAGACGGTACCCCTTGACATTGCGGAGCTCTCTCAGCCGAAAGAGGCGTAAGCAAGAAACAGACGAAAGCGATGACCGGAGGTTGACCTGGAAGTGGCAAGAGTGAGGAACAATCAAATAAAGCTCGAGAAAAACCGATACTTCGTGCTGGGCGCGTTCCGCCGCTTCTATGTACCGGCGATTCTCTCCTGCTTCTGGCTTGCAGTGGCGGGCGTCGCCGACAGCGTCTTTGTTGGCAACGGAGTGGGCGCGCCGGGCCTGGCCGCTATCAGTCTCGGACAGCCGGTCTATCTCTTCTATAATATTTTGAGCTACGGCTTTTCCATCGGCGGTTCCATTCACTATGCCGGAAAGATGGCGGAGGGCCGCGTGGCGGAGGGCAACCGCATCTTCCTCACGATCCTCAAGCTGCTGCTGACGATCTATGTGGTGACGGCGGCCCTGGGCCTGCTGTTTCAGCCGCAGCTGATGCGCCTGCTGGGCGCGGACCCCGCGGACGCCGTTACACGCACCTATATCCGAACCCAGCTCCTTTTTGTACCGATCATGTTCTGCCAGGGGCCCTTCTATTACTTTGTCAACGCGGACAACGGGCCGAAAACAGCGGCGCTGGCCATGTCGGTCTCCGGCATCTCGGATGCGGTTTTCAGCTATATCTTCGTGATCCGGATGGGGCTGGGCGTCGCGGGCTCCGTCTACTCCACGGTGGTGGGTGCCGCGCTGATGCTCTGCATCACGGGCTGGCACATCCTGGGGAAAAAGGGCGCACTGCGCGTCGGCAGATGGAAAACGGAATGGAGCATGGTCGGGCTCTCCGCCCGGACCGGGTTTGCCACCTCCGTACAGTACCTGTTCCAGTTTGTGACCATGATCACGGCAAACCGCATCCTCATCCGGATGGGCGGGCCTGTCGCTGTGGCTGCCTTTGATGTGGTCTACAACATCTCCCTGCTCTCCACTTCAATTACGGAGGGGGCCGTCGTTGCCACGGAGCCGATGCTCTCCAGCTATTGCAGCGAGCGAAATCTGGATAACATCCGCATTACGCTGCGCACCGCCTTTTCCTGGTCAGCGCAGTTTTCCTCCATCTTTGCCTGTCTGCTTGCCGTCTTCTCCCCGCAGCTGAGCCGCTTGTTCGGCATGGGACATGGGGAACAGCTGCTCTATGCCTCGATGGGCATCCGCCTCTTTGCGTTGAGCGTCCTGCCGGCCATGGTCAATCTCCTCTTCAGCGGCTATTACCAGGCGATCATGCGGGAGGGTCTGGCCTATATGATCACCTTCCTGCGGAATTTCCTGGTGTATCTGGCGGCGCTGTTTCTGTTTTCGCGCGGCGGCCTGGGCTCTTTCTGGTATATCTTTACCGCCGTGGAGCTGCTGACGCTGGTGATTTGGGTCCCGATTTCCATGATGCGGGGCGGGATTCTGCAGCTCAGGGAAATCGACGCGGAAAGCGCCTGCTCGGTTGTGGTGGACAGCTCCAACCAGGATATCAACGTGGTCGTTCAAAAACTGCAGGGTTTTTGTGAGGAGCGCGGTGCAACGGCCAAGCAGGCCATGTATATCGGGCTTGTGGTGGAGGAGATCTGCTGTGCCATTATCGAGCGTTTCCTGGAGCACATGGGCGATATCTATGTGCAGATCACGGCTGTGATGGAAAACGGCGAGGTGACGCTCCACCTTCGCGACAACGCCTATGAATTCAATCCCTTTGCCCAGGATACCGATGCGATCCATCTGGAGAAGGAAGAGCACCTGGATCTTGTGGGACTGCGCATCGTGCAGAAAAAGGCAAAAGAGTTTTACTACCGGCGTTACTCCGGCTTCAACACGCTGGTGATTCGGATGTGAGGGGAAAGCCAATGGACAACAAAACAATCAAGTTTCCGCTCAGCCGCAAGATTGCGCTGCTGGTGATCGCGTTTTTGCTGCTTCTCAACTCCCTGGTAATTGCCATCAGCTATAACCACTATAAGAGAAAGATGTTCGACGACTATGCCAGGTTTGCCATGGACATCGCCGCCGTGGCCGCCGCACAGCTCAACCCGGATAAGTTCGACAGCTATCTGGAGACCGGGGTGAAGGACGCGGAATATGAACAGGCCTTTGATATTCTCTGCGACATCCAGCAAAACGGCGGCATTGAATACCTCTATGTGGTCAAGCCCGGCCTCCAGGAGGTCTGGTATATCCTCGACACGGACCCCAGCGACGGAGCTCTGCCTCTGGGCTACCATGAGCCCTACTACAAAGGGGCTTTTGCTGATAATTCCGCAAAGATGGTCCGGGGAGAGGCGGTGGATCCCATGGTCAGCAACGAGGAGTTTGGCTGGCTCATGAGTGTCTACTATCCCATGCGCACCTCGTCAGGACAACCTGCCGGATATGTGGGCGTGGACATCCTGATGAACGATGTGATGGAGGATCTGCACTCCTTTGCCATCCAGATGGTCTCTCTGATGATCGTACTGACCGCCGTGATGTCCTGCGCGTTGATCTACATATCCTCCAAAACAGTGGCGGAGCCCATCCGCAAGCTCTCTGCCGCCGCCGGGCAGTTGGTGGATTCGGAGCACTCACGCTCCTCCATCGGGACGGATATTTTCAAGCAGCTGACCATTCGGTCCAACGACGAAGTGGGCGCGCTGTATGAAAGCCTGACCCAGATGGAAGAGGATATGAACACCTACATCCGGGATCTGCTCTCCGTGACCGCGGAGAACGAGCGCATCACCACGGAACTGAGTCTGGCCACGCGCATCCAGGCGGATATGATGCCAAATATCTTTCCGCCCTTCCCTGACCGGGACGAGTTTGACATCTATGCCTCCATGAAGCCTGCCCGCGAAGTGGGCGGCGATTTCTACGACTTCTTCCTGATCGACAAGGACCACCTCTGCCTGGTGATGGCGGACGTGTCGGGCAAGGGCGTTCCCGCCGCACTGTTCATGATGGCCTCCAAGATCGTGCTGGCAAGCTATGCCATGATGGGACAGTCCGCCAGCGAGATCTTGAACAAGGCAAATCAGGCCCTCTGCACCAACAGCCAGGAGGAAATGTTTGTCACGGTCTGGATCGGCATTCTGGAGATCTCCACCGGCAAACTGACCGCGGCCAATGCCGGACACGAGTATCCGGTGCTCCGGCATGCGGACGGCAGATTTGAGCTGGTCAAGGACAGGCACGGCTTTGTCATCGGCGGCATGGCGGAGGCCCGGTATCAGGCCTATGAGCTACAGCTGGAGCCGGGATCAAAGCTCTTTGTCTACACGGACGGCGTACCCGAGGCAACGGACGCCAAGGGCAGCATGTTCGGAACGGAGCGGATGCTGGCGGCGCTGAACGAGGATCCGGGGGCCGTGCCGGAGCAGATCCTGAAGAACGTAAACGGCGCGGTGAGCGCTTTTGTGGGCAAGGCCGAGCAGTTTGACGATCTGACCATGCTGTGCCTGGACTACAAGGGGATGGGAAAACAGACCCCGAAAAGCGAAGACGGGAAAGGAGAAAGCGAGGCATGAGGTTTCCCGAAAAGATTGACCTGCACATGCACACCACAGTCTCCGACGGTACCGACACACCGGAGGAGATCCTTGCGCGTGTAAAAGATGCCGGCATCGATTTTTTCTCCGTTACCGACCACGACGCCATCTTGGGCGGAAGTCTGATCCGGAACATTCGAAAACCGCAGGACCCCCGCTTTATCACCGGCACGGAGTTTTCCTGCAAGGACGAGGAGGGGAAGTACCACATCCTCGGGTATGCCTACGATCCTGAATCACAGGCGATGCACGACCTGGTCAGGAAGGGGCACGGACTCCGGATGAAAAAGGTGTTGGCCAGGCTGGACTTCCTGAAGACGACGTTCGACGTCAAATTCCCGGAGGAAGAGCTGGAGCATCTGCTGTCCCTGGACAATCCGGGCAAACCGCATATTGCAAATCTGATGGTCCGCTATGGATTTGCCAAAACCAAGGAGGAGGCCATCAAGGACTATATCAATCAGGTACATTTCCACAGTGAGTATGTGCGGCCGGAGGATGCGATCACGGGCATCCTGGACGCCGGCGGCATTCCGGTGCTGGCCCATCCCACCTACGGCAGCGGGGACCAGCTGATCCTGGGGGAGGATATGGACCACCGCCTCCAAAAGCTGATCGGCTTCGGCCTGCAGGGAGTGGAGGCCTACTATTCCGGCTTTACCGAGAAGATCCGGGCGGAGGTGCTGGGCTTTGCGGCACAGTACGACCTCTACGTCACGGCGGGCAGCGATTACCATGGGAAAAACAAGATGATTGAACTGGGAGATACAGGACTTGCAGGCTCCGCAGAATATCCCAAGGGGCTCCGCCGCTTTCTGGAAATAACAGAGGACAGAGCAAGCGACTGACAGCGGGATCTGACAGAGTCAATCACATGATACAGGAGGAAGCACAATGAAAACGAGAGAGATTGCCGTCACGAGCCGCGGCCTCGGCATGCATGAGGCGCTGGAGATGACGGAGACTCTGGCTGCGGAGAGCGGTCTGGATCAGAACCAGGTTCTGCATCTCCGGCTTCTGGCGGAGGAACTCTTCGGCATGCTCAAGGGCATCGCGGGCGATGTGGAAGCTCTCTACTGGATGGACATAGAAGGAAAGAGCTTTGAACAACACATGAAGGCGTCTGTCGATATGACCGTGGAAATGCGCGACGCGCTCCTTTCTGCGGCCACCAGCGGCAAGAATGAGGCGGCCAAGAGCTTTATGGGCCGGATCCGGGATATGATCGGGGTCAGGCTTCTGCCGTCCAACGAAGGCCCCTCGGAGCTGGCACAGGCGCTGATGAACGCGGCGTGGTCCACCCCCGGCAACAATCTGAGCGTCAACACGTCCGACGTGTGGTCCATGCAGCAGTATAAGAGCGACGTGCAGAGCAAACGGGAAGAAGGCGGAGAGGCAAAAGAGGCCTGGGACGAGCTGGAGAAATCCATCGTCGCCAAGATCGCCGACGAAGTGAAAATCAGCATTGTGGGCTCCACGGCGGAGATCACGGTGTTCAAGGCATTTTAAGACTGCGTTGCCGCATAAAACAGATGAGGAGGAACATATCATGACGATCACCCATACGAAAAACGGTTCTGAGCTGACTGTCACCCTGGAGGGACGCCTGGACACCACCACCGCCCCGGAGCTGGAAGCGGATCTGAAGAATGAGATGGACGGACTGACCGCGCTGGTCTTTGATTTCGAAAAGCTGGACTACATCTCATCCGCCGGTCTGCGGGTGCTTCTCTCGGCGCAGAAGGTGATGAACAAGCAGGGGAGCATGAAGATTGTCCATGTGAGCGACGTCATCATGGAGATCTTTGAGGTGACCGGGTTCACCGGGATCCTGACCATCGAGTAACAGACATTCCAGCAGAAAAACGGAGATGAGAGCGGATGGCGCTGGCGGAGTGCTGCATTTCTTGCCTGTATGAAAAACAAAAGCATATGAGCGGCGATGCCGCATATCTTGCGGAGATCCGTCAGATCATCGAGAGCCGGCGCGACTGCGATACGACGCCTTATTTGCTCTATCTCTTTGAGCAGGCATACGAGCGGCGTTTCGGAAAGGGCTCCCCCTTCGGAGAGCGCAAGCGGCAATACAACGATCTGGTTTTGTCCATGGAGGACGCCGTCAAGGCGCAGCTCGAAGAGGCGGCGGACCCGCTGAAAAAGGCGCTGGCTTACGCCAGAGTCGGAAACTACATCGACTTCGGCGCCCTGGATCGGGTGGATGAGGAGGACTTCCTCAAGCTGTTCCGGGATGCAGAGCTCAGCGGGAAGGATGAGGAAGTGCTGGCCACCTTTCTCCGCCAATGCGGCGAAGCTGGTCGCTTCCTTCTCATCTGTGACAACTGCGGAGAAATCGTGCTGGACAAGCTGTTTCTGGAACAGCTGAAAAAGAGGTTTCCGGCGCTCTCTCTCACGGTGATGGTCCGGGGCGAGGAGACGCTGAACGACGCCACGCGCGAAGACGCCCTCTACGTGGGGATGGACCAGGTGGCCGAGCTTGTGACCAACGGGACGTCTATCGCGGGCACTGTGTATGAGACACTGCCCACGGATGCCAGGGAGGCGCTGGACCGGGCGGACGTGATCCTGGCAAAAGGCCAGGGAAACTATGAGTCTTTGAGCCGGCAGGGGAGGCATATCTTTTATTCCTTCCTCTGCAAATGCGAGCTGTTTACCGGCAGATTTCAGGTGCCGCTGTTCAGCGGCGTGTTTGCCGAGGAACGGGAGTAGAAAAAATACAGAATTCTGCGGCGCAGCTTATGCCTGCGCCGCAGATTCAAAGAATCATGGAGGAGGTCGGACCATGCAGCAGAACGATCAGGGCCGGATCGGTATTATCGGGGCCATGGATGAGGAGCTTGCCACGATCAAGGCGGCGGCGGAGATCGCCCGGACCGAGAAGGCGGCGGATATGGAATTCTGCCTGGGAACGTTGGGTGGCAGGGAAGTCGTCATTGTCAAAAGCGGAATCGGAAAGGTCAACGCGGGCATCTGCGCCCAGCTTTTGATCAGCAGCTTTGCTGTTACGCGCATCATCAACACCGGCGTGGGCGGGGCGATAGACAGCCGCATCAACATCGGTGATATCGTGATCTCAACCGACGCCGTGCAGCACGACTTTGACGTCACGCCCATCGGCTTTGCCAAGGGTGAGATCCCTTATACCGGTCTCTCGGCTTTCCCTGCGGACGAGACGCTGCGCAAAAACGCCTGCGAGGCGGTGCAGCATGCGGTGCAGGGGTCCAGGATCTATGAGGGCCGCATCTGCTCCGGGGATCAGTTCATTGCCTCCCGGGAAAAGAAGCAGGCCATCCTGGACAGCTTCGGCGGCCTCTGCTGCGAGATGGAGGGGGCCGCGATCGCACAGGTCTGCTGGCTCAACCATGTGCCTTTTGTGATTATCCGCGCCATTTCCGACCGCGCCGATCACTCGGAGGAGATCAATTACGCCTCCTTTGCGGCCCTTACCGCCCGCAGAAGCGCCGCGATTGTCTGCGCCATGATCGAGCATGGGGCGTAAGAACCAGGTCAAATCTGCCGCATGGCCGGCGCTCCTCCTGCTGGTGGTGATGCTTGCGCTCATGATCCGGCTGCGGACGCTGCCGGTCAAGACGCCGGAAGCGACGCCTGCCGCACCGGTTGAGACGGCACCGGCGCTTGCTTCTCCCACCGACAACATACCGAAGACGGAGCCAACCGCTGTGCCGGCAAGCACGCCGGTAAAAGCGACAACGGATGTCGAGACTTTTCAGCCAGGTCCTCTCCGCTATACGGAAGAGAGCTACCGCGTGGTCAGCGATCTGGTCTACACCTACGCCGCCAGACAGCGGGAGGGCGAAAACGAGATCCAGACAGGGCTTGCCAGGCTGCAAGAATTGGACCCGCGGCTCGGCGCGCTCTGGGAAGAGATCCTCCAATACTGGGATTTCGTCAATGAGGATTTCCCCGCGGCGAATACAAATCCGCCGGAGGACCTTCCCCGGGACGACAGCCTGTGCATCGTGGTGCTGGGCTTCCAGCTCCATGCTGACGGCAGCATGGCCGAGGAACTGGTCGGACGCTGTGAGACCGCCCTGCGCTTTGCCGAGGCCTATCCGGAGGCCTTCCTTGCGGTCACCGGCGGCGGGACGGCCTGGCAGAACAAGACCGTCACGGAGGCGGGGGCCATGGCCCAATGGCTCATGGAGCGGGGGATCGCGGAAGAGCGTATTCTGGTGGAGGACCGCTCCCTGACCACGGCGGACAATGCGGTGTTTACCTGTGAGATCCTTCGCCGCCAGGCGCCGCAGGTGAAGACCCTTGCCATCGTGAGCAGCGACTACCACTTGCCGCTTGGCGCGCTGCTGTTTGAGGAAAAGGCGCTGCTGCTTGGCGCGGAGGAGGGAGAGAAGCCCTTCTCGGTGGAGAGCTTTGCGGCCTACGACACGCAGGGACGCTTCCGGCCGGACACGCCCATGGAGCAAAAGGCTTACGTCTGGAGCGTGGCAGATCCGCAGTATTAACGATTATGTGAAATAGAATACCCCAGGGGTCTGAAAAGGACTTCTGGGGTATTCTCTATCGAAAGCAATATATGCGTAAAAAAAGATCAGCAAAAAGAGAGAGGCAACCGGTCCCTCTCTTTTTTTGAAGCGCCGGGGGAATCCAAATCCGAGCCGGCGGTTATAACCGAAACGGGAGTCCCCCGTGAGACTCCCGTTTCGGAAAGGAAGAAGGAACTTACGGATATGGAGCTTTCCTGGCTCTTGCGGAAACCAGGGAAGCGGAATGGAG
>JBGUNL010000318.1:0-2748 GCA_045117295.1 Candidatus Limivicinus sp. | reverse complement strand
GAGCCAGGGGCCGGCCTCCTCGTTCTTCAGGGCAAAGTCGATGATGGACTCCAGATAGCCCTTGAGGTTGCCGGTGTCGTAGCGGCGGCCCTCAAAGTCCACGGCGCACATCTTCTCCCGGCGGCAGAGGGTGCGCATGCCGTCGGTGAGCTGGATCTCGTTGTTGCGGCCGGGGGAGGTCTTCTCCAGAATGTCGAAGATGGCGGGGGTCAGCACGTAGCGGCCCATGATGGCGTAGTCCGAGAGCTTTTCATAGATGGAGGGCTTCTCGTTCATGTCGCTGATGCGGAAGACGTGGGGGCTCAGCTCCTCCTCCAGCTTCACGGAGGAGTACTTGCAGATCTCCTCGCCGGGAAACTGCCGCACGGCGATGGCGCTGCAGTCGTTCTGCTCGGCGGCGGTGACCAGCTGCTTGAGGACCGGGGTCTCGCTGAGCATGATGTCGTCGCCCAGCAGGATGCCGAAGGGCTCGTCGCCCACGAAGCGCTTGGCGCGCCAGATGGCGTGGCCCAGGCCCTTGGTCTCCTTCTGCCGCAGGAAGAACACGTCCGCCATGTCCGCCACCTCGCGGACAGTGCGGGCCTCCTTTCGCTTGCCGTCGGCCAGGAGTCTGGCCTCCAGGTCGGGGGCGTAGTCAAAGTAGTCCTCGATGGGGGATTTGCCGCGGTTGGTGATGATGAGGATCTCCTCCACACCGGCGGCCACGGCCTCCTCCACGATGTACTGCAGCACGGGCTTGTCCACCAGGGGCAGCATTTCCTTGGGAATGCTCTTGGTGTTGGGCAGCAGGCGGGTGCCGAGACCCGCCGCGGGGATGATCGCTTTCCGAACTTTCATCTCTTGCTCCTTTCACGCCCCGTCTGCGGGGCCTGTCACTTGCATTTCTCCATCATTTCGCGGAAGAACTTGAGCTTGGGCAGCTGCCGCAGCAGCGTGTAGCCGATGAGATACAGCACGCCCGCCTCGCCGATGCCGACGGTGAGGGCGTTGAAGCCATAGGATGCCAGGGGGCTTTCAAACTCCTGGAAGCCGTAGCCCCAGGTGAGCACCGCGCCCACAATGACGGCGTTGAACACCACCGGCATCAGGCAGCCCAGCAGGCGGGTCTTGACGGTGCTGCCCTGCTTGCCGAAGTACGCGGTGCAGAGTGCGGCGCCGAGCGTCGCCAGGGAGCCGAAGATGATGTCCAGGACGCTGCCGGTGTAGAGGTTGGCCAGGACGCAGCCGGCGAAGAGTCCCCACACGGTGGAGGGGATGAGGAAGGGCAGGACGGTGAGCGCTTCGCTGACGCGGAACTGGACGGGGCCGTAGCTGAAAGGCGCCAGGGCGATGGTGAGGGCGGCGTAGACGGCGGCGATGACGGCGGATACCGCCAGCTTGAGGGTGCGGCTGCTTTGGGATTTCACGTTTTGGATACCTCCATTTTTTATTGATCCGTATAGAGGGACCGCAAAACGCGCAGACCGGGGACGCGCCCCTGTCCGGCCCATTTTTTGATTCCGCCATCCGGCACGGCAGGGTGTGGAAACCTGCCGGGTTTTCCTATAAAGTATTCCTTACAGGCTCCCCTGCCTAAGGGGAGCTGTCAGCCGCAGGCTGACTGAGGGGTTCTCCCGCATCCGCCGCGCCTTCCTCCCTGCGGCGCAGGGAGTACTCGCAGCCGCAGTAGAGCTGGCGGTAGACGTGGTACTGCTCGCAGAGCTCGATGGAGCGGTTTTCCCCGTCGCGCTTCTTGAAGTCCGAGGGGAGCCAGGGCACCCCGACGGCCCGGGAGATCTCCTCCGCCAGGTCGTTGATGCGCACCGCGTCCTTGTGGCGGGAGAGGGTCAGCGTGGTGCAGAAGTAGTCAAAGCCGTGCTGTTTGGCGATCTTCGCCGTCTCCTCCAGGCGCAGCCGGAAGCACTCGGTGCAGCGCTTTCCGCCCTCCGGCTCGTTCTCCAGACCCTTGACGCGGGCGTAGTAGTCCTCGCTCCTTCTCGTCTCAGCCATCACGCGGACTTTGTCGCCGAGACCCATGTCCCCGATGAGCTTGACCAGGGTCTCAAAGCGCAGGTCAAACTCCTCCTGGGGATAGATGTTGGGGTTGTACCACAGGAGCGTGAGATCGAAATACTGCGTCAGATACTCCAGCACCGCGCTGGAGCAGGGGCCGCAGCAGCAGTGCAGCAGCACCCGGGGGCGTCTGTCCCCCTGCTTCTGGATGATACGATCCAGCTCCCGCTGATAGTTTCGTCTGTTCATGAGGGCATCATATCATATCCGCGGAAAAAAAGCTACCACGACTTGACGCGGGGCGGGAAAATCGGTATAGTGAAACCAGAAAACGTACCACAGGGAGGAACCGCCATGGACGCCAGGACCAACAAGCAGAATTACTACCTCGACATCGCCGACGCGGTGCTGGAGCGCTCCACCTGTCTGCGCCGGAAGTACGGCGCCATCATCGTGCGCAATGACGAGATCATCTCCACCGGCTACAACGGCGCGCCCCGGGGCCGGAAGAACTGCTCGGATCTGGGCGGCTGCATGCGGGAAAAGCTGGGCATCCCCTCCGGCCAGCGCTACGAGCTCTGCCGCTCCGTGCACGCCGAGGCCAACGCCATCATCTCCGCCTCCCGGCGGGACATGATCGGGGCGACCCTGTACCTGGTGGGGCGGGACGCCCGCACCAACGAGCTGCTGTCCACCGCCATGAGCTGCTCCATGTGCAAGCGCACCATCATCAACGCCGGCATCGCGCAGGTGGTC
>JBGUNL010000317.1:0-3885 GCA_045117295.1 Candidatus Limivicinus sp. | reverse complement strand
TTTGCCGGAACCTCCGGCGCTGTTTTGTTATCAGCAGCAGGAATTGGCGAACTTGCTCTTGACCTGCTGCACCTGCTGGGACGGGGCCACGTCCGAGGGGTACCAGCCGTGCTCGGCCATGGCGGCGTAGACGCCGCTCTGCATGCCGATGGCATCGTTGAGGGCGGCGCTGAAGGCCTCGTGCACCTTGGGGGTGGCGGACTCGATGGAGCCGTGCAGATACAGATCGCAGACGCCCTTGGTGTTCAGGAGGATGCCCTCCATGATCTCTTTATCGTTCATGTTCGTTCCTCCTTAGACCAGATTGTAAAACTTGGTGAAGAGATTGCGGTTGCTGTTGACCAGACCCTGGGCCTGGGCGCGCAGGGCGGGATCGGTGAGGGTGTCGGCGGCCTGCTGGCACTGCTTGACCAGATACTCAGCGTGGCTCAGGGCGTCCTCCACATAGAGCAATTCTTTGGGACTCATTGTTGCGCATCCTTTCGTTTTTGAAATCGCAGCGAGCTGCATCTCTAGCTTCTCCAGAATGCGCGTCCATACACCCGGCAAATGCTGTATTCGGGCAAATGGCGCGAAACGCGCGCTGGAAATTTTTAAAAACAAAAAAACCGGCCCTCCACAGAGGGCCGGAATACGGGACGTCGTCAGGCGTCCTTTTTCTTTTTGAACACGAAGAGCTTGCTGAGGATGTAATTGCCGATCACCACCGCAACGCCTGCCACAATGGTGGAGATAAACACGCTCACACCCAGCACGTTGACCATCAGGAGATTCAACAGCCAGCCGAGGACCATGGTGACCAGCCGGGAGCCGATAAAGCCGCCCAGCTCGGCGAGAATGTTGGGGTTCTTGCTCTGGAAGACCCACTTGCGGTTGGTGGGGTAGGCAAAGGCAATACCGGAGACGTTCTCAACCACGGACAGCACCGTGTTCTGGAGCCCGGTGGGATAGGCGGTGGCGCCATAGAACAGGATGTTCCACAGAAATTTGCAGCCCCAGGCGACGACGGTGGTCAGCACGCCGACGATCAGGTACACGATGATTTCCCGGTGCTTGACGCACAGGGCCTTGATTTTTTCGATCATTTCTCTTCTCCTTCTCTGCCGCAGATGCGGGAGATGATGTAGCGGGGGCGGCCCTTGATCTCGTCATAGATCCGCGCCAGGTAGTAGCCGATGATGCCCAGGGAGATCATCAGGAAGCTGCCGATCAGAAGCAGCAGCAAAATCACCGTGGTAAAGCCGGGCTGGGCCACGCCCGTGAGCTTCTGCACCAGGGAGATCACCCCGAAGACCACGGCCACGACCAGCGTCACAATGCCCATCACCGTCACCATGTGCAGCGGGGCGGAGGAGAAGGAGGTGATGTTGGTGATGGCGTACTTGATCAGGGACTTGGTGGACCACTTGCTCTCGCCCTCGGTGCGCTCCTGCACCCGGTAGCCCACCTCAGTCTTTTTATAGCCCACCCAGAAGGAGAGGGCCCGGAAGAAGACGTTGCGCTCCGGCAGATGGTTGAGGGTGTCCACCACCTTGCGGTCCAGGAGCTTAAAGTCCGAAGAGGAGGCCATGTCCATGCCGGTGGCCCGGCTGATGATGCCGTAGAAGGAGTTGGCGGCGAAGCGGTGGAGGCCGGATTCCTCGCCCCGGTCCTCCTTGACGCCCTCGACGACCTCGTAGCCCTCTTCCCAGAGGCGGTACATCTCCACGATCTTCTCGGGCGGGTGCTGCAGGTCGCAGTCGATGACCACCACGCAGTCGCCTTTGGCGGTCTCCAGCCCGGCGAACATGGCGGATTCCTTGCCGAAGTTGCGGCTGAAGTGGATGCCCACCACGTGCCTGTCCTCTTCGCTGCAGCGCTGGATCTCCCTCCAGGTGCCGTCTTTGGAGCCGTCGTCCACGAACAGCAGCTCGTAGTCGATCCCGGCGCCGCCGAGGATCTCCGCCATGCGGCGGGTGGCGGTGGCGATCATTTTTTCCTCGTTGTACGAGGGCAGAATGACAGATAACACAGCGATTTCCTCCTTATCTGGAAATCAAATAGGTGGTGGAGAGGCCGGTCTCAAAGAGGGGGACGGCCGTCTTGTAATCGGTCTGGGCGGCGATGCGGCGGAGAACGGCCTCCGCGTCGTAGCCGCTGGACCAAAACTTGCTGATATCGATGTAGAGGACGGCTTCCTCCGCATTCCCCAGGTAATCCCGCACGCCCGCGAGGTTGTCCTCGTCGGTGACATAGACCTCCGGGAAAATGAGCAGCTGGATCAGATCCTCCGTCATGGGGACGAAGGCCCACTCGTGCTCGGCGAGAAAAACGCAGGGGGCGTCCCGGTGCTCGGCCAGCGCGGCGTTATACGCCGCGTGCTCGGGATAGAGGTAGTCCGGCGGAGCGCAGCGGGCCTCCCACAGGGCCAGAGCCGCCACCGCCAGGAAGAGCAGGGCCTTGACCTGCGTATCCTTGGGGAAATCCCCCAGGGCGGTCTCCAGCAGGTACAGCAGAAAGCTCACCGCCAGAACGAAAAGCGGGATCAGGTTGTAGATGTAGCGGGCCTCGTCCACAGGGGAGATGATGGCCACCAGCAGGAAGGTGACAAAGGCGGGGAGGATCAGCACCAGCCAGTCCCAGCGGATCTGCCCGGCTTTTTCCGCCGCCCGGAGCTTTTGAAAGAAGACCGCCAGCAGAACCAGCGCGGCCAGGGCCGTGAAGATGGCGGCCTTGAGCCCGTGGCGCGCCGCCCCCACAAAGACCTTCAGCCGGGCCGGGTACTGGGCAAGGTTTTTGAGATTGTCCACCGCGCTCTCGCCGGAGACCAGCTCCCCGGAGAACAGGTGGTTCAGCGCCGCCGGGAAGAGCAGCAGGATGGAGAGCGCCCCGATGAGGGCGCAGGGCACAAACCAAGCCAGCGCCCGGTACTGCTTCTTCGCCAGCGCCCAGAGCACGTAAGCCGCGCACAGGAAGAAGGCGTAGAACACAAAGTAATACTGGGTCATGAGCCCCGCCAGCAGCGTCAGCCCCACGAAAACGCAGGTGCGCGGCCGGAAGGCCTGCATCAGATCCGCCATGAAATATGCCAGAACCACGGTCAGCAGCGTCAACAGCACATACATGCGGATCATGATCATGGTGGAAAGGCCGATGACGCTCAGCCCGTAGAGAACCGCCGCGGCCGCGGCGTTCATCCGGCTGCCGCCCAGCTTTTTCACCAGGGCGTAGAGCATCGTGACGCAGCCCAGGTAGATCACCCAGTCCAGCGTGAGCCCCGTCCATTTGGAAAAGCTCCCCCTGGCGAAGGTGGAGGCGATGTTGAACAGCCAGTAGTACAGGGGTGGGTGCACGTCGTGCACCTGGTTGTAGTAGACGGAGCCGAAGTCAAAGCCCTCGTCGCCGGTGATGCTGACATAGTCCAGCAGCTCCTCCCGGGAGACGACGCCGGTGTCGATGCTGTCGTACTTCAGACCGGAGAGGAAGGGGCGGTAGCTGGAGTTGGAGAGACCGTAGGTGTAGATCTCGTCGATGAACATGCCCTGCTTCCGGCAGGAAAACAGGAAGCACACGCCGGTGACCAGGATCAGGACCAGCGCCAGCGCCCAGATACGCCTGAACTTCTCTCTCATGGAAAACCTCCGCGGCAAAACTCATTTTATTATTATACCGCCCAAAACGCCATTGCGCAAGGCTTTTGTGAAAGCCCGAAGGCGCGCAGCAAAAACTCCAAGTCCTGTCATTCCGAACCAGTGACCGCTGTCACTGGTGTGGGAATCCGTCCTTGTTATACAGCAGTGCGGATTGCCACGACCGGGTTTCACCCGGCCTCGCAATGACGGAAGGAATTATGCTGCGCGCCTTCGGCTTAGTGTTCTTCGCCCTCCATGGCCTCGCGCTCGGCGG
>JBGUNL010000316.1:0-5639 GCA_045117295.1 Candidatus Limivicinus sp. | reverse complement strand
TTTACTCTCATTTCTCATTTCTCCTCTGGATCGTCTCCATCTGCTTCTTCATGCAGTTACCCGGCCAGCAGACAAAGCCGTGGGCGGGATAGGGGCAGCCCTCGCACTCCGGATATTCCTTACAGATCGGTTTTTCCGGAGGCTCTCTCGCGTTGCCTTTAAACTCATGTCGCATGAGCTGCCGGTAATTCTCTCTTACGGGATGGTCCCTGCTGTTCATTTCTTTTTTCATGTACATCTCCTTTTCTGCGGAAAATAAAAAAGCGCCGTCCTGTAGTCCCGTGACAACACGGAACCACAGAACGGCGCTTTCCTTTCAAATATTTGGTTAACGATGGCAAATTCAAAGTTCGAGTCTTGTAAATAACTCAAAACGATACTTCGGCATTCTTGGAACGATATGAGTTTTTTCGCCCCTCAAAAAGCCCGGAAATGCTTGATGCCACTGGCTTTTCGGCCAGTGGCATCTTTAGTGTATGGAATACATGGTGGACGATACAAGACTCGAACTTGTGACCTCCCGCACGTCAAGCGGATGCGCTACCAGCTGCGCCAATCGTCCATCAGCTTTGTTATTATAGCCCGGGGGTTGGGAAATGTCAAGCGGTATTTTTCAGTTTTTTCCCGCGCTTTTTGCGCTTCACGCCGTGCTTCCGGCTGTTTATCCGTGAGAGCAGCAAAAAATGCGGCGGACAACGCCCCGTCCCGATTGCAAAGCTCTCCGCAATCCTGTATACTTGTGACGGGAATCTGCTTCTTTCCCCAAAAACTTGAGCGGAGGTCACGCCATGTTTCGCAAAGCCACGGCGGCCGATCTGGACGCCATCGAGAACATCTACAACAAGATCCACGACGCCGAGGAGCGCGGCGAGTTCACCACCGGCTGGATCAGCCGGGTCTACCCCGTGCGCGCCACCGCGGAGGCCGCCCTCAAGCGGGACGATCTCTATGTGCTGGAGGAGGACGGCGCCATCCTCGCCGCGGGCGTCATCAACCAGCTGCAGGTGGACGTGTACGCCGGGGCGCCCTGGGAGTTTGAGGCGGAGGACAGCGAGGTCTGCGTCTTCCACACCCTGACCGTGGATCCGGATCTGCGCGGCAGGGGCATCGGCACCCGCTTCATGGCTTTCTACGAGGAGACCGCCCGGAAGATGGGCTGCAGGGAGCTGCGCATCGACACCAACGCCCGGAACAACACCGCCCGCACCCTGTACCAGAAGCTGGGGTACAAGGAGATCGGCATCGTGCCCACGGTCTTCAACGGCATCCCCGGGGTCAACCTGGTGCTGCTGGAAAAGCACCTGGGTTGAGAACGGATTCCCACGCCGGTGTGCTCACCGGCTCGGAATGACGCATGATTTGAGGTTTGTCTACACATGGAGAGGGCCGCCCGAACGGGCGGCCCTCTTTGGTTCTATGCCGGAATCAGATCTCGATCTTTGCGCCCATGAGTTTGGCAAACTCCCGCACGATGGCGGTGTCGCCGGGCCAGGCGGGGGCGGTGACCAGGTTGCGGTCCACCACGGCCTCGTCCACGTTGACGGGGACAAAGGTGCCGCCGGCCAGGGTCACGTCCGGGCCCACCGCGGGATAGGCCGTGGCCTTGTAGCCCTTCAGCACGCCGGCCGCCGCCAGCACCTGCGGGCCGTGGCAGATGGCCGCCACGGGCTTGCCCGCCGCGAAGAACTCCTTCACGATCTCCAGCACCCGGGCGTTGAGGCGGATGTACTCCGGGGCGCGTCCGCCGGTGATGAACAGACCTTCGTACTCCTCCGTCTTCACGGCGTCAAAGTCTGCCGTCAGGGCGAAGTTGTGGCCGCGCAGCTCGGTGTAGGTCTGCTCGCCGAGGAAGTCATGGACGGCGGTGGCCACCGTCTCCCCCGCCTTCTTGTCGGGGCAGACCGCATCCACCTGATAGCCCAGAACACCCAGCGCCTGGAAGGGGACCATGGTCTCGTAGTCTTCTGTGAAATCGCCGCAGAGAAGCAGAACTTTCTTTGCCATAAGATGACCTCCTGTTATTCAGATTGTTTTCGCCGGGTTGTCAGAGAGCGGGCCCGGCCCCCGCTTTTTTGTCAGGTTGTCCGGGCCTGGAGCCGGGCGATCAGTTCGTCGCAGACCTCGTCCATATCCCCCACGATGCCGTAGTCGCAGTAGTTGAAGATCTGGGCGTCGGGGTTCTTGTCCACGGCCACGAACACGTCCGCATCCACGCCGGCGGTGTGGTTGACCGCCCCGGAGACGCCGAAGCTGATGTAGAGCTTGGTCTTCACCATCACGCCGGACTGGCCGATCTGCAGCTTGTAGGGCAGGATGCCCCGGTCATACAGGGGCCGGGTGCAGCCGATCTTGCCGCCCAGGAGCTTTGCCAGGGTGCGGTAGCGCTCCAGGTGCTCCACATCCTTCAGGCCGTTGCCCACGCAGACGATGCAGTCGGCGTTGGCAATGTCCAGCTCGGGGTCCGCGTCGTCCGGGATGAACTCCACCCGGCGGCAGCGGATGGCGGCGGGATCGAAGCTGATCTCCTCTTCGATCTCCTCGATCGCGGGCTTTCTCCCGGTCGGGGCGACCTTGAAGGTGCCCGGGCGGATGGTGCCCACCTGGGGCCGAAGCTCCGGCACGGTGATGACCGCCATGATCTTGCCGCCCACCGCGGGCTCGATGAACTGGATATCCCCGGTGGCGGGGTCGTAGTCCAGCTCCATGGCGTCGGAGGTGCAGCCGGTGTCCAGCTGCACGGCGAAGCGGGGCGCGAAGTCCCGGCCGTTGACGGTGCCGCCGACGAAGATGGCGGAGGGGTTATACTTGCGGGAGAGCACGGTGAAGGCGTTGGCATAGGCGTCGGTGTTGAAGTACTCGTAGCCCGTGCCGCGCACCCGGATAATGCCGTCCACGCCGCAGTCCCTGACCTTGTCGATCTCCGCCTCGGGCAGGGCGTCCAGGATCACGGCGTACAGCCTGTCGCCGGTCTTGTCGCAGAGCTTCCGCACCTCGCAGCAGAGCTCCAGGCCCACGGGCGCGGCGGTCTTTCCGTCGTGCTCGATATAGACCCACATGTTCTTGTAATCTGATTTGTGCATCCTCATCCCCTCCTCACAGCGAGCCCTTTTCCGTCAGCAGCTCCAGGAGTCTGCCCACGTCCGTTTTGACGCTTCCGGTTTGGATGATCTGCCCCGGCTCGGGCAGCGCGGGCGGGTAGATCCTCGGCACGATGGTGCCGGAGCCCGGCACGCCGATCTTCCCGAGATCCAGCCCGTCGATGTCGTTCTCCGAATAGGTGGTGACGGCCGCGGTCTTGGAGGCGAGATATGCCTGCAGACTGGGCAGTCTGCCGTAAAAGTTGTCCTTCTCCACGGTGATGAGGCAGGGCAGGTCCGCCTCCACCAGCTCCTTGCCGTTTTCCAGGCTCCGGGTGGCGCGGATCTTGCCGTCCGCGATCTCGTCCACGGAGAGGCAGCAGGAGATCTGCGCGGCGTCAAAGCGCTCGGCCAGCTGGGAGGCCATCTGGCCGGTAGCGCCGTCCAGGGACTCCTTGCCGCAGAAGATAAGATCGAACTTCCCCTTCATGTCGGCGGCCTTGACGATGGAATAGCTGGTGGACAGGGTGTCCGCGCCGCCGAAGGGACGGCCGCTGATGAGCACGGCCTCGTCCCCGCCCACGGCCAGGCACTCCCGCAGGGTGCTCTCCGCCGCCGGGGGGCCCATGGTGATGAGGGTGATGGCGCCGCCGTAGCGCTCCTTGACCTGGACCGCGGCCTCCAGGGCGTTGAGATCCAGGGGGTTGGTGAGCGTGGGGACGCCGGTGCGGATCAGGTTGCCGGTCTCCGGGTCCATCTTCACCAGATCCACATCGGGAATCTGCTTGACGCAGACCAGTATTTTCAGCATAGCTCCGCCTCCTTTCTCATCGGGCCAGGGTGCTGTCGCACACCTTGCCGGGGTTGAGGATGTGGTCCGGGTCGAAGACGTCCTTCACGGCGCCCATGAGCCGGAACACGTCCTCGCCCACGGACTGGCGCAGGTATTCCATCTTGGCGTGGCCGATGGAGTGTTCGCCGGAGACCTGGCCCTCCAGCTCCGTGCACTTGGCGTAGGCCTTGTCCATGATGATCTTCACCCGGCGCTTGAACTCCTCCTCTTCCAGGTCGTTGGAGCAGCAGTAGATATGCAGGTTGCCGTCCCCCGCGTGGCCGAAGTTGCGCAGGCGGATGCCCACCTCTTCGCCGATGCCGCGGATGTAGATCAAAAAGGCGGGGATCTTGTCCACCGGCACCACCACGTCCATCTCGTCCACCAGCTTCTCCTCCGCCTCGATGACCGTGAGGAAGCTGGAGCGGGCCGCCCAGGCGTTTTTCTTGTTGGCGGAGGTGGCCACCACCAGCACGTCCAGAGCCTTTTCGGCCATGGCCATCTCGCCCAGCTTGATCATCTTCTGGTCCAGCTCGTCCTCGTCATAGCCGGTGAAGGTCACCAGCAGCGAGGCGCCCACCTCGGTTTCGCCCACCTTTTTGGGGAAGATGGGGTTGCCGGTGAAGGCCGCGGAGGAGGTGACGATGTCCGCGTCCATAAACTCAATGGACTGGGGATCGAGATTGGCCAGCTTGATCTTCGGCACGAAGGAGATACAGTCCTCCACCGTGCGGAAGGGCACCAGGCAGGACACGTCGCACTTGGGGCTGGGGATGAGCTTCATGGTCATCTCCGTGATGATGCCGAGGGTGCCCTCGGAGCCGATCATCAGGTGCAGCAGGCTGTAGCCGGAGCTCGTCTTGCTGACGGATTTGCCCAGCTCAATGACGCGCCCGTCGGCCAGCACCACCGTCATGGCCAGAACGTAGTCCCGGGTGACGCCGTATTTGACCGCCCGCATGCCGCCGGCATTGGTGGAGATGTTGCCGCCCACGGTGGCGGTCTTCTCACCGGGGTCGGGGGGATACATCAGCCCGCGCTTGAGCGCGTCCGCCGCCAGGTCCTTCAGCAGCACGCCGGGCTGGATGCGCACCACCAGGTTGTCCATGTCGTATTCCAGGATTTTGTTCATCCGCTTGGTGCAGAGGACCAGACCCCCGGCCAGCGGCACGCAGCCGCCCACCAGGCCCGTGCCCGCCCCGCGGCAGGTGACCGGGATCTTGTTCTCCGAACAGATCTTCATGATCTCGGAGACCTCCCGGGTGGTCTCCACGTCTACGGCAGCTTCGGGCATGAGCTTCCCGTAGATCGGCATTTCGTCGTGGGAGTAGTTGGGGTCCACCTCGTCCCGGTAGAAGAAGCGCCCCTCCCCGACGACCGCTCTCAGTCTGGCCGCGATCTCCGGCGTGATTTTGTTATAGGTCACCGCAGTTCCCTCCTTTTGCTGCTTTTTCCGTTCTGCTTTCAGCATACCATAATCTGTGTAAAATGCAATCAAAAACCGCGCGGATTTCGCGGTTTGGCTGGTAAAATTATACAAAAATCGGGAGAGCGTTTCCGTTCTCCCGATTTTTGTATTCCGTGCTTATCCCATGCGGACCAGAACCTGATCGGCGCGGGATTTTCGTTTGCCTTACAGGGCGTAGGAGGAATCGGCCACCTTGTAGTCCTTGAGGACCTCGCGGTTGATGTCCAAACCCACGCCGAGAGAGCTGCCCGGGCTGACGGTG
>JBGUNL010000315.1:0-13623 GCA_045117295.1 Candidatus Limivicinus sp. | reverse complement strand
CTCCTCCTGGTTGAGGGGCAGGACGGGACGGCGCATGAGGCCGCTCTTGAAGATGCCGCGCTGGACAAGGGCTTCCTTCAGGCGGGCGTGGGCCTCACCGGAGGGCTGGCCGCCGCCGTAGATGGCCTGGGAGATGTGGTAGATGCGGTTGGACCAATCCTGGGCTTCCTTCAGGGTGTGCTTGTCGGGGTTGCGGAAGACTTCCCAGGCGCCGCAGATGAGCTCGGGCACGCAGCCGGCGAAGCCGATCAGAGCGCCGTCCATGCCGGGGAACCAGGTCACGCACAGGGTCTCGTCGTGGCAGGTGATGAGGGAGATGTCGGGGCACTCCTGGCGGAGCAGGCGGACGTCATGCTCGTAGATGGCGGTGACGCGGGTGCCGACCTTGATGCACTTGACATGCTCGATCTCTTTGCACATCTTGATCAGGGTCTCGACGGGGTAGAAGGCCTTGGAGGTGGCGGGGTACAGGTGGATGATGATGTCGATGTCGGCGCCCTCAGCCACGTCCTTGATGTACTCGAAGGGGGCATCGGGGTGCATGCCGAAGCGGAGCCACATGTGGGGGGGCATGAGCAGGATGCCGTCAGCGCCGGCTTCCTTGGCTTCCTTGGCCATCTCGATGGACTCGATGGTGTTCTCGCAGTTGACGCCGGAGATGATGGTCATCACGTCGCCGCACTCCTCGGCGCAGATCTCGGTGACTCTTCTGCGCTCGGCACGGGTCAGGCCGGTGATCTCACCGGTGTGGCCGTTGCAGACGATGCCTTCGATGCCCTTGCCGTAGAAGGTCTTGATCCAGCGCAGATATTCACGGAACTCTTCTTCGTTGATGGTGAAGTCGTCGTTGAGAGGGACAGAAACAGCGGGGAAAATCGTCTTGAAAGTCTTAACCTTAGCCATGATGAAATCTCCTTTTCATTCATTCAAAATCATTTGTTTGTTTTTCCGTGTGTCCGCATCCCTTTGATCGACGATCCATCGCGCGCTGGCCGTTCGGTCTCGAGTTCTGCAAACGTTTGTTGCTTACGGTGCTTTTATACCATGTCGTTTTTTCTTTGTCAACCGATTTGGGCCGGTCTGCAATTTCTTGCATGCCTTCTGCAAAAAGTTGTTGAAAATGGCGGGTTGCACAAGTTCACTGTTTCATTTTTGTGCACTTTTTTCGGCGTTTTTCCCCTCTCTTTTTTGTCTCGCCCTCTTGCGTTTTTAACGGCATTTGCCTATAATATAAAGGTAAAAAAGCGGATTGTATGCAAACGTTTGCAGTTCAAGCCGCGCACCGAACGGAGGCAAAAGCCCATGGCCACCCTGAAAGACGTTGCAAAGCTTGCGTGCGTGGACGTCAGCACCGTCTCCCGCGCGCTCAACAATACCTCCTATGTCCACCCGGATACCAAGGCGAAAATCTACGCCGCGGCCAAGGAGCTGGGTTACCACCCCAATGTGATGGCCCAGGCCCTGCGCCAGGGGCGGCGGCACACCATCGGCGTGGTGGTGCCGCGGCTGCACCTGGCGATCTTCTCGGAGATCCTCCAGGGTATCGAGGCGGAAGCACAGAAGCTGGACTACACCACCATGGTCTGCGTCACCGAGGACGACCCCAAGGTGGAAAAAAACCGCCTCAACCGCCTGCGGGGCGGCTTTGTGGACGGCGTCATCGTGGCGGCCACCGGCCGCAACGGCCGCCTGCTGCGGGACATTCAGGCCAGCGGTGTCGCCGTCGTCCAGCTGGTGCGGCGGCAGGATCCCAAGATCAGCAGCGTGGTAGCGGATTACGAAGCCTGCGGCTACGACGCTGTGAAGTATCTCTACAGCAAGGGGTGCCGCCAGATCGGCATGATCGACGGGGCCCAGCACCTGGCCCCCTACAAGCTGAGGCTCGACGGCTACAAGCGGGCGATGACGGAGCTGGACCTGACGCCGAATCTCAGCGCCAGCCGTCAGGCGGTCAACTCCTTTGAATACGGATATGAGTGCGCCAATCAGCTTCTGGACGAAAACAGCGAGCTGGACGCCATCATCGCCTCCGTGGACGTGCAGGGGCTGGGCGCCATCCGGGCCCTGTCCGAGCGGCGGTACCGCGTCCCCGACCAGGTGCGGGTCATCAGTCTCACCGGCCACGAGGTGGGCGGCATGCTGGAGACCTCCATGACCTCCATGGAGATGCCCGCCCACGAGATGGGCGCCAAGGCCGCCAAGATGCTCATTGAGGAGATCGAAGCCCCTTCCGACAAAAAGCCCGGCCCCCAGCATCTGATCTTCTCCGCCTCCCTGGTGGAGCGCGAGAGCACCTGAACCAGGACAAAAAAAGACGACACAGCGTAAGCTGTGCCGTCTTTTTTTCGTCGGTGACGATCAGGGATTCATGGTGTAGTTGGGGGCTTCCTTGGTGATGTAGATGTCGTGGGGGTGGCTCTCCTTGAGGCCGGCGGAGGTGATGCGGACGAACTTGCTGTCGGTGCGCAGCTCCTCGATGTTGTGGGCGCCCACATAGCCCATGCCGGAGCGCAGGCCGCCCATCATCTGGTAGATGGTCTCGCTGACGGGTCCCCGGTAAGGCACGCGGCCCTCTACGCCCTCGGGTACCAGCTTCTTGTTGTTCTGCTGGAAGTAGCGGTCCTTGGAACCCTTGGCCATGGCGCCGAGGCTGCCCATGCCGCGGTACACCTTGAACTGGCGGCCCTGGTAGACCTCCATCTCGCCGGGGGCCTCCTCGCAGCCGGCGAGCATCGAGCCCATCATGACCACGTGGGCGCCGGCGGCCAAAGCCTTGACGATATCGCCGGAGTACTTGATGCCGCCGTCGGCGATGACGGGGATGCCGTATTTCTCGCCCATCTCGGCGCAGGCCAGGACGGCGGAGATCTGGGGCACGCCGATGCCGGCCACCACGCGGGTGGTGCAGATGGAGCCGGGGCCGATGCCCACTTTGACGCAGTCGGCGCCCGCCTTGATGAGGGCCTCGGTGGCTTCGGCCGTGGCCACATTGCCGGCCACCAGCTGGATCTCGGGGAAGCGCTCCTTGACCAGGCCGGCCACGCGCATGATGTTGGCGGAGTGGCCGTGGGCGCTGTCCAGCACCAGCACGTCCACGCCCGCGTCGATCAGGGCGCCGGCGCGGTCCAGCACGTCATTGGTGACGCCGATGGCCGCGGCGCAGAGCAGGCGGCCGGAGGAATCCTTGGCGGAGTTGGGATACTTGAGGACCTTTTCAATGTCCTTGATGGTGATCAGGCCGCGGAGCTTGTAATCCGCGTCCACGATGGGGAGTTTCTCAATGCGGTTTTTCTGCAGGATAGTCTTGGCCTCGTCCAGGGTGGTGCCCACCAGGCCGGTGATGAGCCCGTCCTTGGTCATGACTTCGTCCACGCGGCGGGACATGTCCGTCTCAAACTTCATGTCGCGGTTGGTGATGATGCCGATGAGCTTGCCGTCCTTGTCCACAATGGGCACGCCGGAGATGCGGAACTTTGCCATCAGGGCGTCCGCGTCGCCGAGGGTGTGGTCCGCGGAGAGGGAGAAGGGGTTGGTGATGACGCCGTTTTCGGAGCGCTTGACCATATCCACCTGCTCGGCCTGCTGATCGATGGACATGTTCTTGTGGATGACGCCGATGCCGCCCTCCCGGGCGACGGAGATCGCCATGCGGTACTCGGTGACGGTATCCATGGCGGCGCTGATGACCGGGATGTTGAGCTTGATCCGGTTGGTGAGCTTCGTGGACAGGTCCACATCCGCGGGGAGCACGTCGCTCTTTGCGGGAACCAGGAGCACGTCGTCAAAGGTCAGACCTTCTCCTACAAAACGATTGGCATAGATTTCGCTGAGACCCATATGAAATTACCCCCGTCTTTCTAAAATTTTATATATTCTACCAAATATCAGGGGCTTGTCAATCCGTGATTTCCCCAAAAATCAAGCCCCTTCCCCCGCCGGATTCCGGCGCTTTGCCCGCTGTTCATAACGGGCGGGATTTCGTGTCCCTGTTTTTATTTCCTCATTTTTGTTAACATATTATTATTTACATAATTTTGTTTACACAATCTTGCTATCTCTGTTTTATTTAAACTGCTTTCGATATTCCGTGGGCAGCAGGTGGTAGCGCTCCCGGAAGGCGGATGAGAAGCGGCTGGGGCTGTCATAGCCCACGGCAGCGGCCACGGAGGCGACGCTCTCCTCTCCTTTTCGCAGCAGCTCCGCCGCCTTTTCCAGGCGGTGCTCCTTCATGTGGGAGGCCAGGGAGTCGCCGTAGACCGCCTTGAAGGCCTCCTTGAGCGTGGTGGGGTTCATCAGGTATTTGCGGGCCAGCTCCTCGATGGTCAGACGCGTCTCCGGGTGCTGCAGCAGCTCGTCGTGCATGCAGCGCACGGTCTCCACCTGCTCGGAGGAAAAGGCCGGGGCGTCGTGTTCCTCCCCCTCCTCTTCCCCGAACTGCGGACAGGACATTTCCATCACCTTTTCGATCACGCTGTGCAGCAGCTTGCAGGTGGGCGTGTCCGCCGCCCGGTAATAGACCTCCTTGCCCTCCCGGCGGCTCTCCACCAGTCCCGCCTCCCGCAGCAGGCGCAGATGATGGGAGACCGCGGGGCTGGACATTTCCGTCATGGCGGAGATGTTCAGCACGCACTCCTCACAGTGGCACAGAAGCCAGAAGATGCGCAGGCGGCTGGAGTCGTCCAGCAGCTGGAAGACCCGGGCCACTGCGGTGAAGTCCCCGCCCCGCAGCAGCTGGTGGCGGAGGAAGGCAGCCTTTCGTATGTTACCGTGGTCGTGGGGCAGAAGGGGGGATTCCATGATTCTCTCCTTTTCGGAAATGCTTTTCTCCCTTTTGGAAGCAACGCACTCCGAGGCGTTGACTTTGCTCTTTTCCTTGAGTATACTGCAGCCAGAATGAATTAAACAAGTGCTTAATTGTTAACTTTCACAGAAAGGGAGATCCGCCATGAAAAAGAGTTACAAGATCGAAGTCGACTGCGCCAACTGCGCCAACCTCATGGAGCAGGCCGCCAAGAAGACCCCCGGCGTCAAGGACGCCACCGTCAGCTTCATGTCCCTGAAAATGAACGTGGAGTTTGAGGAGGGCGCGGAGCCCAAGGCTGTCATGCAGGACGTGCTGAAGGCCTGCCGCAAGGTGGAGCCCGACTGCGAGATCTTCTTCTGAGCCATCCGCCCCTCTTCCAAAGAGGGGCCTTTTTACGGAATCGAATCGGAGGAACGCTCCATGAACAGAAAACAGAAAAAGATGCTCCTGCGCATCGCCGTCTCCGCGGTGCTGCTGGTGCTGGTCAATCTCCTGCCCCTTCCCTTCCTGGCCCGCTGCGCCCTCTACGCCGTCTCCTACTTCGTCATCGGCTGGGACATTCTGCGCAAGGCGGCCCTGGGCATCGGCAACAGGCAGGTCTTTGACGAAAACTTCCTGATGGCGGTGGCCACCCTGGGCGCCATCGGCCTTGCGATCTACGAGGGCAGCGGCGACTTCAACGAGGCCGTGGCCGTCATGCTCTTCTACCAGATCGGCGAGCTGTTCCAGAACATCGCCGTGGGCAAGAGCCGCCGCAGCATCTCCGCGCTGATGGACATCCGGCCGGACTACGCCAACATTGAGACCGACGGGAAACTGGAGCAGGTGGACCCGGACGAGGTGGCGGTGGGCACCGTCATCGTGGTCCAACCCGGCGAGCGCATTCCCATCGACGGCTTTGTGGTGGAGGGCGTCTCCACCGTCAACACCGCCGCCCTCACGGGCGAAAGTCTCCCCCGGGACGTCAAGGAGGGGGACGAGGTGGTCAGCGGCTGCATCAACATGACGGGCCTGATCCGCGTGCAGACCACCCGGGAATTTGGGGAATCCACCGTGGCCAAGATCCTGGAGCTGGTGGAAAACTCCAGCTCCCACAAGTCCCGCTCGGAGAATTTCATCTCCAAGTTTGCCCGTGTCTACACCCCCGCCGTGGTCTTCGGCGCCCTGGCCCTGGCGCTGCTGCCGCCGCTTACGCGGCTGGTCCTGGGCCTGCCCGCCCTGTGGAGCGTGTGGGTCTACCGGGCGCTGACCTTCCTGGTCATCAGCTGCCCCTGCGCTCTGGTCATCTCCATCCCCCTGAGCTTCTTTGCCGGCATCGGCGGGGCCAGCCGGGAGGGCATTCTGGTCAAGGGCTCCAACTACCTGGAGACCCTCTCCCAGGTGAAGACCGTGGTCTTCGACAAGACCGGCACCATCACCCGGGGCGTCTTCGAGGTCAGCGGCATCCACCACTGCGAGATGGACGAGGAGAAGCTCATCGAGTACGCGGCTCTGGCTGAGTGCGCTTCCTCCCACCCCATCAGCCAGAGCCTCCGCCGCCACTATGGGAAGGAGCCGGACCGCAGCCGGGTCACCGACATCGAGGAAATCAGCGGCCGGGGCGTGCTCGCCACCGTGGACGGCATGCGGGTGGCCGCCGGCAACGACAAGCTGATGGCGGAGCTCCAGGTGCCCTTTATCCCCTGCCGCAGCGCCGGGACGGTGATCCATGTTGCTCTGGACGGGCAGTACGCCGGGCACATTCTCATCTCCGACGTGGAAAAGGACGACGTCAGGGAGGCGCTGGCCGCCCTGCGGGCCGCCGGCGTGGAGAAGACCGTGATGCTCACCGGCGACGGCGAGAGCGCGGCCAGGCAGGTGGCGGAGCGCGTGGGCATCGACGAATACCACAGCGGCCTGCTGCCCGGGGACAAGGTGGCCCTGGTGGAGCAGATGCTGGCCGGGCAGAGCCCCAATGCCCGCCTCGCCTTCGTGGGTGACGGCATCAACGACGCGCCGGTCCTCTCCCGGGCGGACATCGGCATTGCCATGGGGGCCCTGGGCTCCGACGCCGCCATCGAGGCAGCGGACATCGTCCTCATGGACGACGACCCGCTGAAGATTTCCCGGGCCATCAAGATTGCCCGCAAGTGCCTGCGTATCGTCTATCAGAACATCGTGTTTGCCCTGGCCGTGAAGTTCGGCTGCCTGCTGCTGGGGGCCCTGGGCCTGGCCGGCATGTGGGCCGCCATCTTCGCGGATGTGGGCGTGATGGTGCTGGCGGTGCTCAACGCCATGCGCGCCCTCCATACCAAAGGGCTGTAAACGCAGTCCGCAAAAACTCCTTCGGAACAATCCGAAGGAGTTTTTGCGTCTGCCGCGCGGCGCGCGCTTCGCTCTTGACAAGCTCTTCGGGCTTGAATTAGAATAGAAACACCCCCGCGGCAGGAATAGAGACCCGTATTTTGACAAGAATACCGTGATAGAAACATCATACAAGGAGGAACCTGATATGGCAAAGAACCCCTACGCCGGCACCCAGACCGAGAAGAACCTGGAGGCCGCCTTCGCCGGTGAGTCCCAGGCCAGAAACAAGTACACCTATTTCGCCTCCAAGGCCAAGAAGGAGGGCTTTGAGCAGATCGCCGCTCTCTTCCTGAAGACCGCCGAAAACGAGAAAGAACACGCCAAGCTCTGGTTCAAGGAACTGAACGGCATCGGCAGCACCGCCGAAAATCTGGCCGCCGCGGCCGACGGTGAGAACTACGAGTGGACCGACATGTACGAGGGCTTCGCCGTCACCGCCGAGGCTGAGGGCTTCCCCGAGCTTGCCGCCAAGTTCCGCGGCGTGGCCGCCATCGAGAAGCACCACGAGGAGCGCTACCGCGCCCTGCTGAAGAATGTGGAGACCCAGGAGGTCTTCAAGAAGAGCAGCGTCAAGGTGTGGGAATGCCGCAACTGCGGCCACATCGTCGTCGGCGAGCAGGCGCCCGAGGTCTGCCCCGTCTGCGCCCATCCCCAGGCGTACTTTGAGGTCAACGCCGAGAACTACTGAGTTCCGGCCTCCCGAAAGAAACAGAAGGAGGGTGTTCCCATGAACGAACTGGAGATCTTTTACCTGACCGGCTGCCCCTACTGTCGGCACGCACGCAGAGCCACAGAAGAACTGCTGGAGGAGAATCCGGCCTACGCGGCGCTCCATCTCCGCTGGATCGAGGAAAACCAGGAGGCGGAGCTGGCCAACAGCCGGGACTATTACCATGTCCCCACCGTCTACCTCAAAGGTGAAAAGCTCTACGAGGCCAGCCGACGGGACAGCTTTGACGAGATCAAGGCTAACTTCAAGGCCGCCTTCGACAGGGCTCTCGCAGGATAAAAAACATTGACAGCCGCCGCCGCGTAGGATAGAATGTGCTGAATCCAGGGCGAGCGGAGCGATTCCCATGATCTGGCAAAATCATCCTTGTCATACAAGCTTTGACGATGGAGCGGATGTGCCGGAGCGCATGGTCCCGGCCGCGGAAGCGGCGGGCCTCGGCTCGGTCGGCATCTCGCTCCATTGTCCTGTTTCCGGGCTGCGGCGCCGATGGAGCAGATCGCCAGCAAGAGGGTGATCGCGGCCTTTTCCGCCGCCGCTCTCTGACCGCATCCCTTGATATGCCGCCCTTCGGTCTTTTGCATCCATTCGTTTTACTCTTTTATCAAGCGAGGTTTCCGATATGAATTCTTATCTCAACATGACCAGGGATCAGCTGCAGGCCGAGCTGGACGTCCTCCTGCCCGAATACGAAAAGGTCAAAGCCTGCGGGCTGAGCCTTGACATGTCCCGGGGCAAGCCTGACCCCACCCAGCTCAACCTCAGTATGGATATGCTGGCCCAAAACCCCTATGATCTCATTTACAGCCGCAAGGGCACCGACGTGCGCAATTACGGGGAGCTGGCCGGTGTGGACGAGGCCAAGGAGCTCTTCGGCGAAATCCTTGGCGTGCCCATGCAGAACGTTATCATGGGCGGGCAGTCCAGTCTCTGCCTGATGTATGACAGTTTCATCAAGGCCCTGGTGCTGGGCGTCTATGGCGGCAGCAAGCCCTGGGGCCAGCAGGGGCATCTGCGCTTTCTCTGCCCCGTGCCCGGCTATGACCGCCACTTCCGCATCTGCGAGGAGTTCGGCGTGGAGATGATCAACATCCCCATGAGCCCCACCGGGCCCGACATGGAGCTGGTCAAGCACTACGCGGAGTCCGATCCCTCTGTCAAGGGCATCTGGTGCGTGCCCAAGTACTCCAACCCCCAGGGCTACACCTACTCCGCTGAGACCGTCCGGGCCTTTGCCGCCCTGCGCCCCGCGGCGGACGATTTCCGCATCTTCTGGGACAACGCCTACATGGTGCACGGCTTCCGGGAAAAGGACGACGAGCTGCTCAATATCTTCGAGGCCTGCAAGGAGTTCGGCAGTGAGGACATGGTCTATGAGTTCATGTCCACCAGCAAGGTCACCTTCTCCGGCGCTGGCGTGGCCGTCTTCGCCGCCAGCCAGAACAACGTGGCCTTTCTGCTCAAGCAGATGGGCGTGCAGACCATCGGCTATGACAAGATCAACCAGCTGCGCCATGTGCACTATCTCAAGAGCGTGGATGGCGTCAAGGCCCACATGAAGAAGCAGGCCGACTACCTGCGGCCCAAGTTCGACTTCACCCTGACCATGCTGGAAAACGGTCTGGGCGAATATGAGATCGGCACCTGGACCAAGCCCAACGGCGGCTACTTCATCAGCTACGACGGGCTGCCCGGCACGGCCAGGCGCTGTGTGCAGCTCTGCGCCGACGCGGGCGTGAAGCTCACCGGCGCCGGGGCCGCCTTCCCCTACCACAAAGACCCCCTGGACAACAACATCCGCATCGCCCCCTCCTTCCCCTCCATCGTGGATCTGCGCACCAGCATGGAGGTCTTCTCCCTCTGCCAGCGCATCGCCGCGGCGGAGGCCCTGCTGGCCAAGGACGCCGGGGAAACGGCATGAAGCTGCTGATCGCCTCCGACATCCACGGCTCGGCCTGGTGGTGTGAAAGGCTCCTGGAGCTGCAGGCCCGGGAAAAGACGGAGCGCCTGCTGCTTCTGGGTGACGTGCTCTACCACGGCCCCCGGAACGATCTGCCCCGGGACTACGCGCCCAAGCGCGTGACGGCCATGCTGACGGGGCTGGACGTTCCCGTCCTCGGCGTGCGCGGCAACTGCGACGCGGAGATCGACCAGACCGTGCTGGGCTTTCCCCTGCTTTCGGATTACGCCCTGGTTCTCTGGGAAAACCACACGCTCTTTGCCACCCACGGCCATGTTTACATGCCGGAGGAGCATCCCCCGCTCCGCCCCGGCGACGCCTTCATCAGCGGGCACATCCACATCCCGGTCTGTGAAAGGCGGGGCGGGATCCTCTATCTGAATCCCGGCTCGGTCTCCCTCCCCAAGGAAGAGACCCGCAACAGCTGCATGGTGCTGGAAAACGGCGTCTTCCGCTGGTACGACCTGGAGGACGGAAGCTGCTGGAAAGAGGAAGCCTGGGAGGTCTGAGCATGTATTACGAGGACAAGGAACTGGACAAATTCGTCTCCGCCCAGGCCCGGGACTACGCCTGCGCCCTGGCAGAGATCAAAAGCGGCCGCAAGCGCAGCCACTGGATGTGGTACATCTTCCCCCAGCTGCAGGGTCTGGGCTTCAGCCCCACGGCCCAGTACTACGGCATCCGGGATCTGGAGCAGGCCATGGACTACATGGCCCACCCTGTTCTGGGGCCAAGGCTGGTGGAGATCTCCACAGCCCTGCTGGGACTGGAGAGCTCCAACCCCTCCGCCGTGATGGGCTACCCCGACGATCTCAAGCTCTGCTCCTGCATGACGCTCTTTGAGCTGGCCGCGCCGCAGGAGCCGGTCTTCGGCCGGGTACTGGAGAAGTTCTACGGCGGCCGCCGGGACCGGATGACCCTGAACCTTTTGGGGCGATAAAAAAACGGATGCTTTCGCATCCGTTTTTTCATACAGATCCTTTTCTGTCATTCTGAGCGGAGCGAAGGATCTCAACCCTTGGGCACGGTACGACGTCTGACGTTTTAGATCTTTCGACTCGCCCTCGCGGGCTCGCTCAAGATGACATGTTTTTTCTCAGCAGTCCCTTTTAATCCTCAAATTCGTCCGCGTAGCGGTAGCCGCCGCCCTTGGCGGGCTTGATGAAGAACACGTCCTCCTCGGTCTCCTGAAATCCGACGATCTTGATGTTGACCCAGTCCTCCCCGCAGGTATAGCAGATGTAATCCTCGTCCGCGCTGACCGGATAGCCGTCGGCGTCGGTGATGCCGTAGCCGGTGTTGATGCCGTCGATGATCAGATCACAGCGCAGCGTCAGGATGAAATCCCCGGTGAGGATATAGGCCGCATCCCCCTCCCGCACCAGCGGCAGGGTGGAAAAGTCCTGGTTGCTGTGGTCGGCGATGATCACGCCCACCCCGTCGGAGTAGAGCATCGCGCTGTCCACATTGTCCGTCACATTCTGGCGCATCACGTCCTCGTTCTCCCCCTCGCCCCAGAGGAAGAGGGCCACGTCGATCTCCGCCGAGGGGACCAGCAGGCGTCCCGCCATATACTCCCTCCGGGTCTTTTCCCCGTAGACCTCCAGGTTCCGGGGCATGAGCGCCTGCACCTCGGGCGCGATGGGCTTCTTGGTCGGCCGCGGGGTCGGTTCCGGTGTGGGCTCCGGGGTCGGCTCCGGCGTAGGTTTCGGGGTCGGTTTCGGCGTGGGCGCGGGTGTGGGGGCGGCGGTGGCCTGCGGCATTGCGGGCGCAGGCGTGGGCTCCGGCTTTGCCGCGCGGCCGCAGCCTGCCAGCAGCAGGCCGGCCAGCAGGAGAAGCAGCGTCTGGCTGAGCCCGGATCTTCTGTTTTTCCGCATGGGCGGCACCTGCCTTCCAAATTCGTTGAAAAAAGAATACCACATTTTCCCCGCCGCTTCAAGCATCTCCGCCGGGCACTTGTTTTCAGGGCTCTTCCGGGTTATAATGGACGCAGCTTGGATTCATACAGGAGGGGGGCGCTGCCATGGCCGGGCGGAAACGTCTGTCCCGCCGAAAACGGCGGGCGCTGGTCTGGGCGCTGGTCCTGCTGGTCGCGGCCCTTCTGCCTCCGGGCATCCACGCCCTGCGCGCCGCCCTTGCCGAGGGGCGGGAGCCGGAGGCCCTGCTGGCTTCCGGGTTTTCCTGGGAATCGGCGCCGTCCTGGACGGGGGAACCCTATGCCCTTCTCACGGACAGCGTGCCCGCCCTTTCCCCCAAGGCGCTGCCGCCGGAGGAGCTGGTCCTGCTCAGTGAGCTGGACGCGCTGGGGCGGACAGGGCCGGCTCTCGCGGTCGCGGGGCCCGGGAGTCTTCCGGAGACGCCCCGGGGCGAGATCGGAGATGTGCGGCCCGCGGGCTTTCACAACGTCCGCTACGACGATCTGATCGAGGACCGCTATCTCTACAACCGCTGTCATCTCATCGGCTACCAGCTCTCGGGCATCAACGCCGATCCCCGGGATCTGTTCACCGGCACCCTCTATCTGAACGTGGAAGGGATGCTGCCCTGGGAAAACGAGCTGGCCGGCTTTGTCCGGCGCACCGGCTGCCACGTGCTCTACCGGGTAACGCCTCTGTACGCGGGGGATGAGCTGGTGCCCCGCGGCGTGGAGCTGGAAGCCGTATCCATGGAGGACGGCGGCGCGGGTCTGCGCTTTCATGTGCTGTGTTACAACGTGCAGCCCGGCATTGTCATTGACTATCGCGACGGGAGCAGCCGGCGGGCCAAAGCGCCTTGACCGCGCCCGATCACTCAAAAGGAGGACTATCCCCATGCCCATCGGTTTTCGCGCCTTTCTGGATTTTGAACGCCCCGATCCCGCCCTGGTGGACGCCTACCGGGAGATTCCCAGCAGCAACATCGGCGACTGCGTCAAGCGCATGAACTGCATGTTCGGCGGCATCCGCTCCTACAACTCTCTGAAGCTTGTGGGCACCGCCTTCACTGTCAAGGTCCCCGCCGGAGACAACCTGGTGGCCCAGATGGCCCTGGACTACGCCAAGCCCGGGGACATCATCGTCATCGACGGCGCCGGCTACCCGGACCGGGCGCTGGTGGGCGGCATGATGCTCACCTATGCGGAGGAGCGGAAGCTGGGCGGCTTTGTGGTCAACGGCGCCGTGCGGGATCTGGACGACATTGCGGCCAGTCCCCTGCCGGTCTTCGCCATGGCGGCCACACCCCTGGGTCCCTATCGCGAAGGCCCCGGTGAGCTGAACGTCCCGGTGGTCTGCGGCGGCCAGGTGGTCATGCCCGGCGATATTCTGGTGGGTGACTCCGACGGTCTGGTGGTCATCCCCCGGCGGGACGCGCCGGCGCTGCTGGAGGCCGTACGGCAGAATCTCGCCATGGAGCAGGAGGAGATGCGCCACATGCGCGACGGCAGCTACGGCGAGGAGCAGCACAAGGAGGTCTTCACCGGCGCCTTCCTCAAGCGCGGCGGCAGCTTCCACCAGTTCCCCTTCTAACAGGCTTGCGGCGGCGCGCCAAATGGTGCGCTGCCGTTTTTTTCGGTAGAAACGGCGCTTTTTCCTCTTTCCCTTTTTTCTGTTCTGTGCTATGATGCAAAGCGCTGTTAAAAGGAAAGAAGGAAGCATCCTATGCAACACAGAAACAAAAGAATCGGCATGAGCATTTTCGGCGTTTTGGCCTGCGGACTGTCCGTCGGCCTTCTCCGCCACGCGGCCCTGGGCGTGGACCCTTTTCAGTCCCTGGTCAGCGGGCTGGGGGCGGTGATCCCCATCC
>JBGUNL010000314.1:0-2018 GCA_045117295.1 Candidatus Limivicinus sp. | reverse complement strand
ATGACCTTGCCGACAGCCTTGGCAGCGCCGGTGGAGGAGGGGATGATGTTGTTGTAGATGGAGCGGGCGCCGCGCAGATCCTTCTTCTTGGGGAAGCCGTCAACGATGGACTGGGTGGCGGTGGAGGCGTGGACGGTGGTCATGAGGCCTTCGACAACGCCGAAGTTGTCGTTGACAACCTTGGTGATGGGGGCCAGGCAGTTGGTGGTGCAGGAGGCGTTGGAGACGAACTGCATATCGGGGGTGTACTTCTCCAGGTTCACGCCGCAGACGAACATGGGGGTGTCGTCCTTCGCGGGGCCGGACATGACGACGACCTTGGCGCCGGCGTCGATGTGCGCCTGAGCCTTGGCCTTGTCCAGGTAAACGCCGGTGCACTCCAGCACGTACTCAACGCCCAGCTCGCCCCAGGGGATGAGGGTGGCGTCGCGGTAGGACTTGTCGGAGAGAACCTTGACGACCTTGCCGTTGACGGTAACGGTGCTGTCCTCGTCGTTGCCGACGACTTCGCCGTCGAAGCGGCCATGGACAGAATCATACTTTACGCAGTAAGCAATGTGGCTTGCGGGATGGCCGGGAGCGTTGATGGCAACGACCTCGATGTCGTCGGACTTGATGGCGGCTCTGAAAGCCAGGGAGCCGATGCGGCCGAAACCATTGATGCCAACTTTGATCATGTGTATATCCTCCAATTTAATATAGTACTATTATCCTGTCGGGGTTTTCCCGCAAAGAAAAAATCCCGCTCTCATAGCGCTTTCATAATAACATATAATATTGACAAAAATCAAGCGTTCCCTTTGGGGATTGTGCCCCCAATAGTGCCGAAAATTTGTATGTTTCCCGGAAAAAAATCCCGGGATTATTGTTTATTTTGTCCATATCTGATAGAATGGTTATATCCGCGGCGGACGCTTTTTCCCGCTGCGGACATGGGATGGGAGGTCATTGTGATGCTGCAGATTCCTGCCGAAATTCTCGCGATGTCCGCCGAGCCGGCGCTGCTCGCCAAGAACGGAAAGATCCTCTTTGCCAACGCCGCTGCCTGCGCGCTCTTCGGCGGGGCATGCTGCGGAAAAAGCCTGCGCGCGGTGCTGGGCGAGGAGCTCGCCGGGATCCAGGCTGGCTCGTACCTGGGAGAGTTGGAGCACAATGGGCGGCGCTATCTGCTCCGCACCCAGACCGTCGAGGGCATGCAGGCCCTGTTTCTGCAGGAGAGCCGGATCGCGGAAGAGCTGATCAACGACGCCTTCCTCGTCTCCCTGCGCCAGGTTCTGATGGAGCTGCAGATGAGCGGCACCCTGCTGCGGAACAGTCTGGAGAAGGAGCTGGGCCGGGATCTGGGCAGCGAGATGGGGCCGTTCAACCGCTCCTTCTTCCGCATCAGCCGCATCCTCTCCAATATGACGGTGGTCCGGGGCGCGGGCAGCGGGGAGTTGACCTATCTGCCGCGGGTGCTGGATCTGGCGGCCTTTCTGCGGGATCTGGCCGACTCCATGAGCGTGCTCTTCTCCGCGCCGGAGCTGCGGATGACCCTGCCGGAGGTCTGCCCATGCCGGGCGGACCCGGCGCTGCTGGAAAATCTGATACTGAATCTGATCTCCAACTGCCTGCGGCACGCCAAGGGAGCCACGCGCATTTCCCTGCGGCTGAGCTGTGCCGGGGACCGGGTGCTGCTGTCCGTTGACGACGACGGCTGCGGCATCCCCGCCGAGGAGATGCACACGGTCTTTGACCGCTTCCGCCACCGCTACGCGCTGGAGGAGCTGGGCAAAGGCGCGGGCCTGGGCCTGACGGCGGTGCGGGAGATCGCGCGGCTGCACGGCGGCACGCTCATGCTGGAGAGCCGGGCGGGCCGCGGCACCAATGTGCGGGTTTCGCTGCGGTGCGCCCTGCCCGCCATGCCGCTGAGCGCGGGCGGCGAGAGCTGGGAGCGCAGCTACGGCAGCATCCTCACCGGCCTTGCCGACTGTCTGGAGACCAACTGCTTTTCCGGCCTGCTGACGGAATAAGTCAGC
>JBGUNL010000313.1:0-9135 GCA_045117295.1 Candidatus Limivicinus sp. | reverse complement strand
TCCCCGAGGTCAAGCGCATGGTTTCCGAAAACGGGGATCTGGTGCAGAGCGCGGAGAGCTATCTGGAGAACTACCGGGCGGAGACGCAGACGCTGTACACCGGGCGCCGTTTCCTGAACCTGCTGGCCGTGATCGGCGGCATTGCGGGCTTTCTCGGGATTCCCGCCGCGTATGAAAAGGTCCGCGGCCGCTTCTGGCTCCTCTCTCCCGTGCTGATCTGCCTGGCCTGTGCCGTCGGCGCGGACGCCGTCAACATGCGTCTCGGCCTGGGGCAGATGTACACGGCGCTTTTCACGGCGATTTTTGCCGCGCTGCAGCTGCTGATCATCCTGCCGAAGGAGAAGACCATTCCAATGGAATAAGAGAACCCACCGAACAGGGCGCGCCATCCGGCGCGCCCTTTCCTTTTCCCCGGCGGAAGGGGGAGAATGGATTGACAAAGATTGGGTCATGGATTAAACTCATTTTATCATAAATGAACAAAGATACGCGCGGCACCCCGGTCCATCGGACGCCGCGCAAGGAGGGTGTTTCCCATGGAACTTCTGGAAAAACTCAAAAAGGCCAATCCCGAACTGCCGCTGTTCAGTGTTCTGGATCCGGCCTTTTCCGCTTATGGGCGGGTGCTGGCCCTGGGGGATTGCGCCGCGCTCGCCGCCGCGCTGGAGGGGACGGCCATCCCCGCGGAGGGCAACTGCTACCAGGCCTCCGTTCCTTCTCTGGAGGCGACGCCCGAGGCGGCCGCCATCTGCCGCACCGTCTTCGGTGAGAGCGACATCGAGGCGGGCTTCTGCAACGGCCGCGGGGATACGCTCAACGCGCTGGAGTACCACAAGAGCAGCGAGGTGAATTTTACCACCACGGGGCTGGTCCTGCTGCTGGCTCTGCCGGAGCAGCTGCATGACGGAAAGCTTGACAGCGCGGATGTGGTGGGCTTCTATCTGCCGCCCATGGTGCCGGTGGAGATCTTCCCCCGCGTGCTGCACTTTGCCCCCTGCCGGGTGGAGGAGAGCGGCTTTAACTGCCTGGTGGTCCTGCCGTTGGGAACCAACACGCCCCTGTCCAAGGTGGATACCTCCGTGCCCGGAGAAGAGAAGCTCCTGTGGATGAAGAACAAGTGGATGACCTGCCATCCGGATTCTCCTCAGGCCGGGAAGGGCGCCTATCAGGGAATCAGCGGAGAAAATCTGCAGCTGAAGATCTGAGAGGGGAGAGCGGCATGCTGACGTCCAATGTTTCCCGGGGGCGCTGGATCCTGCGTCTCAACGGGAAAACCCTTTTGACTTCCGGACCGGACGCGCCCTTTGCCGTCGCCGTTCGCCGGGAAAAGCAGTATATCAGCAATCGCGGCACGGTCAGAACGGAAATCACGGAGCTTGCCCGCGTCCCCCTGACCGGCGCGGAGAGCATGGGGCACCAGGTGGTGCGCTTCTCGGCCGAGGGGCACAGCCTGACCGTGACGCCCCGGGAGACCCCGGGCGGCGTGATCCTGAGCTTTCGGGGCCAGCGCGGCTGGGCCTATGAATTTTGCCTGCCGGCGGAGGAGGACGAGGCCGTCTTCGGCGGCGGCGAGCAGTACCGCAAGGTGAATCTCCGCGGGGAGGAAGTGGTCAACTTCGTCTCCGAACACATCAAAGCCTCCACCATCGTGGAAAAGGCGCTGCTTCCCAGCGGACTCTACCGGGAAAAGAAGCACCATGAGATCGGAAGCTACGCGCCCATGCCCGTCTTTGTGACGGACCGCAGGCGGCTGATCCTCTTCGACACCTCCGCGGACGGCCGCTCCGATTTTGCCGGGAAGGACTGCTTCCGCTTTGCCTTTGACGCTTGCCCCAGGAGCCTTACCCTGCTGGAGGGCAAGAGCTATCAGGAGCTCTCCGAGCGTCTGGCGGCGATCCTCCCCAACCGGCAGTACATTCCCGCCTGGTGCCATGAGGGCATGATCCTCTCCATCCAGGGCGGCAGCAAAACCATCCTGGACAAATGCTTTGCCATGCTGGACGCGGGCGCCAGAATCACCGGCGTCTGGAGCCAGGACTGGTCCGGCGAGAAGCGCACCGTCATGGGCAAGCAGGTCTGGTGGAACTGGAAGCCGGACGAGCAGCTCTACCCGGATCTTAAGGGGACCATCGCCAAGCTCAACGCCCGGGGCGTGCGCTTTCTGGGCTACATCAACCCCTATCTGGTGAAGGACGGGCGGCTCTATAATCTCTGCAGGGAAAAGGGCTGGCTCATCACCCATAAGGACGGGAGCGTCTATCATATCAAGTCCACCACCTTTGACGCCGGCATGCTGGATCTGACCAACCCCGAGGCCGTGCGCTTCATCAAAGAGGAGCTCATTGGGAAGAACATGCTCTCGCTGGGCATGTCCGGCTGGATGGCGGACTTCGGGGAATACCTGCCGGTTGACTGCGTCCTGCGCGACGGGGACCCGGCCGAGCTCCACAATCAATGGCCGGTCCTCTGGGCCAAAATCAACCGGGAGGCCATTGAGGAATACGGGGCAAAGGATATCCTGTTCTTTACCCGCTCCGGTTATCTCGGGGTACAGAGCTATGCGCCGATTCTCTGGAACGGAGACCAGCACACAGACTATACCAAGGACTACGGCATGCCCTGCGTCATGCCCGCCAGCTTTTCCCTGGCCTTTTCCGGCGTGACCATGGTCCACTGCGATATCGGCGGCTTCTTCTCCTTCGGAAAGATGAGGCGGGACGGCGAGCTGTTCACCCGCTGGATGGAGATGGGGACCTTCTCCCTGCTCATGCGCAGCCACGAGTCCATCCGCCCCTGGGCAAACGCACAGTTTGACGCCAAGGGTGTCAAGGAGCACACCGTTCGTCTGACCAAACTGCACGCGGCCCTGGCCCCCTACATTGCCCACACGGCGGAGGAAGCGGGGAAGGGAATCCCCGCCATTCGGCCGGACTTCTGGGAGGCGGAGGATTTCGGCGACAGCCGCGATCCCTATTCCTACTATCTGGGGGATGACCTCTTCGTCTGCCCGGTGATCCGCCAGAGCGCAAAGCGCCGCACGGTGTATCTGCCGGAGGGAAAGTGGATCGGCTTCTGGAGCGGGAAGGAATACCGGGGCGAGAGACGGTATCTGGTATCGGCGCCCCTGGGAAAGCCCCCGGTGTTTTATCGGAAAAACAGTCCCTGGACGGAGCTTTTCCGCAGGGCTGCAGAGGAAGAATAAAGAGTGAAAGGAACCTGACATGGACAACAGCTACATTTCCCGCACCAGCGGCATCCGCGCCAAGGACAAGATCGGCTATGCCATGGGCGATCTGGCCTCCTGCCTGGTCTTCGGTCTGACCCAGAGCGTGCTGAACAAGTTTTACACGGACGTGCTGGAGATCAGCGTGCTGAGTGTCATGATCATGACCATCATCGCCCGCATCTGGGACGCCGTCAACGACCCCATCTGGGGCCGCATCATCGACGGCGCCAGGAAGTACCCCGACGGGCGCTACCGCCACTGGATCAAGGTCTTTGCCGTGCCCACGGCGGTCTCCGCGATCCTGATGTTCCTGGATGTGCGCCGCTTCTCCGGCACCGGCCGCGTCGCCTGGATCTACTTTACCTATATCCTCTTCGGCATGCTCTATACCTGCATCAACATCCCCTATGGCTCTCTGGCCCAGGTGATCACCTCCGATGACAAGGAGCGCTCCTCCCTGTCCGTGTTCCGCTCCATCGGTTCCACCTTCGGCGCCATGCCCGCCATGGTGCTGGCCTCCATGTGCTATGTCACGGTGGACGGCGTCAAGCAGATGGACGCAAAACGTGTGATGCTGGGCGCTGCGGCGATCGCGGTCTTCAGTATTCTGTTTTATGCCCTCTGCTATTCCTGGAGCAAGGAGCGCGTGGATACCGAGCCCGCGCCCCGGGTCAAAGGGCAGGCGGCCCAGGTCATCAAGACCCTGCTCAGGAGCCGCCCCTTCATGGCCGTCTCGATTGCCAGCATGCTGTTCCTGGCAGCCCAGATGTTCGGCCAGGGCTACAACACCTACCTGTTCCACCACTACTTCAATAAGCCGGGCCTGACCATGCTGCCCACGGTGTTCCAGTATCTGCCGGTGGCGGTGATCATGTTCTTCGCCTCCAAGCTGGGCAACAAGTACGGCCGGCGTGAGGTCTGCTCAGCGGGAATTCTTCTGGCCGCGGTGTTCTACATCGCCCTGTTCGTGCTGGCCCTCTTCAGCGTCACCCCCGTGTGGCTGTATCTGGCCGCCTGCCTGATGAGCGGCATCGGCACCGCCTTCATCTTCCTGCTGGTCTGGGTGCTGGCCACCGACGCCATCGACTACAACAAGGTCACCTACGGTCTGAATGACGAGGCCACCTCCTACGCCTTCTATTCCTTCATGCGCAAGCTGGGCACCACCGTGGCCACCATCCTCATCAATGTGCCCCTGCTGCGCATCGGCTACAACGGCAGCGAACTCAAGACCGAGGGTCTGAGCGCCTCCGCGCTGAGAAGCATGTACAACTTCTCCGTCATGATCCCGGCGGCGCTGTTCCTGCTGGTATACCTCGTCCTCCGCTTCATGTATCCGCTGTCCAAGAAGCGCATCGAGGAGCTGCAGGTGCAGAAGAACGCGCTCCTGCGCGCCCAGAGCGAAGAGTAAGATGGACGGACTGCATGTCCATGTGGGCTTCGGCTTTCATGTAAACTGCTACCACTCCTACCGGGGCGACACCCCGGACGCCCTGGGCTTCGGCGGGGATCTGCGCATCATCCGGCACATCCTGGATGTGCTGGACGAACGGAACCGGCGCGGCATCCCCGTCCGGGGCACCTGGGATTTTGAAAACGCCTATTCCCTGGAGCAGATCCTTCCCGCGTACGCTCCGGACATCATCGAACGGGTACGGGCGCGCGGGGACGAGAACATCCTCATGGGCTACAACAACGGCGCCATGAGCGCCATGACGGCCGATGAGTTCGAGACCTCCGTCCGCTGGGCGATCACCAATCCCTACGGCAGCGGGCTGGAGGACGTCTTCGGCAGCTGCGAAAGAATCATCCGCCCCCAGGAGGTCATGTTTACCCCCACCCAGGCCGGTGCCTATCGGAGGCTCGGCATCCGGGCGGTGTGCCTGTATTACAGCTGCATCTCCTTTGACGCCTTCCGCACGCTGATCCCGCCCCTGCCCGATGAGCAGGCCTTCAACCCCCTGCGCTACATCTGGGAGGGGGAGAGCATCACGGTGCTGCCCATGTACTCCCCCAATGACGTGATGGACGCGGGGAGTCTTCGCGCCCTGGTGGTGGATCTGCATGACAAGCAGAGAAGGGGAGAGATCACGCGGGACGTGTTCCTCTTTCTCAACACGGACGCCGACAGCTTTCTCTGGGAGCCCATGGCTGTCCCGGCGCCGCTCCAGAAGCTGCCGTGCTTCGGCGGCATCGGCGGGTACATCGACGAGATCGCGGATCTGGATTTCGTGGTCTTCGACACTCCCGGCGGCTATCTGAACACCCATGGCCCGGCGGGGGAAATCAGCTTCGGACAGGATGTGGCCGACGGCAATCTCTCCGGCTACATGAGCTGGAGCGAGAAGCCCTTCAACCGCCTGATCTGGACCAGGCTGGAGAGGGCCCGGGCCATGGCGCGGCTTGCAGAGCGGGAGAGTGACTCGCCCTCCTTTGAGACCCGTGTCCGGCTTTTGACTTCCACCCATTTCGGCCTGGCCTCCCCGGTGATGAATGTCACGCGGGAGGAAAAGGCGCGCCGACTCTCCGAAAAAATGCTGGCGGAGGAAAAGGCCGCGCTGCCGCAGCGCAGAGAGCTGACGCTGCTGGATCGGAACAGGACCGGGCTTGCGGCGGTGCAGCTCTCCCTGATGCCAGGCTTCTGCACGGAGATCAGCACGCTCCGGCTGGAGAGCGCGGGACTTTTGACTTGGACGGCCGTGGAAACCGGGCGCCATACCGACGGTAGCATCGCCTCCGTCTATCTCACCGCGCGCTGGAAAGTCCCGCGTGAGCGCTACGTGCTGCGCTTTGCCGTCGGGCCGTACCGCGCGGCAGCCGCAGCAGGCGCCGCCTGCTGCGCTCTGCGCTTTGACGCGGAAAACATGCGCTTTATCCAGCGCGGAAAAACGCTGGCTTCGCTTGCAGCCTGGATCGAATATGACGGAGTTCGCTATCGCTTTGACCGCCCCCGGGCGGAGCCTCTGCCCCTGGCGGGGGAGGGAAGCGGTCTGCGCCTGACGGGAACGGTGCGGCTGCCCGGGGCGCTGCGGGAAGGTTCCTATGTGTACGATGTGTTTTCCTCGCCCGCAGCGGATTGCCTCTTTATCCGCACGGCGGTGCGGTATCCCTATACTCCGGAGGACCGGGAAATCTCCACCCAGGCCTCCAACCTGGGCCGTTTCAGCGATATGCGCTGGCAGCAGACCGCGCCGCTGGAGCTCACCGTGGAGACGGACGACACGGCGGCGGTCATCAAGCGCAGCTTTGCCGGTGCGCTGAGCCGCTATGAGATCGCGGATTTCTGGCGGTCCTTTCCGGAAAATCAGAACATCTGTTCCTTCAACCACCAGTTGACCGGCGGAACCCTCTGCCTTTCCGGCCGGGAGGGCGGCCTGCTGCTGGCCCACGCGAGGCAGGTCCTCGGCAGCATGGCCCACTGTCCCATGCGCCTGCGGACAGAGAAGGGGAAGCGGCGCGTCAGCCTCAATCCCTTTGGCACCTATTTCGGGCCCCAGCGCCATTATCCCAGCCGCGGCAACGGCAGCTCCATGGAGCTGTATCTGGCCGCCGCGCCCCAGGCCCGATCCCTGGCCCCTGCCTACAACGGCAGCTATGAGCAGAGCGTACAGGCGCTGTTTGCCGTGGACGGCGTACAGCCCACGTCAGAGCAGCAGCGGCAGGCCGAAGCCATTGCCGACGGCGTCGTGGCAGTCGGCGGCAGCGCGATCCGCCCCTTTGAGGGGGACAATGTTTCCCTGCACACTCCGGTGGACAATCCCGTGGATGTCCGCCGGCTCAAGAGTGTGAGCTTTGTGGAGCAGAGCGGCGGGTTTACCGCCGCGGCGGGGCTGCTGCTGCGCTGCACGGAGAACCTGCTGACGGCGGAGCGCCGAAGGCGCAGAACGGAGAAAAGCTGGGAGCGTTAAAGTGAGAAGAAAAAAGTCCGCCGCAGCGGAGCAGGAGAGAGAAGTATGAAGATTCTTGCCGTATCCGATGAGGAAGCCAAAAACTTTTATGAGTACTATACGCCCGGCAAGCTGGACGGATATGACATGATCATCGCCTGCGGCGACCTGCATGTGCAGTATCTGGAGTTTCTGGTGACCATGGCCAACTGCCCGCTGCTCTATGTGCACGGCAACCATGACGAGGGTTGGCGCCGGGAACCGGAGGGTTGCGTCTGTATCGACGACGAGCTCTACATCTGCAAGGGCCTGCGGATCCTGGGCCTGGGCGGCTCCTACAAGTACCGGGACGGAAAGTACATGTACTCCGAGCGGCAGATGCGCCGCCGGATTGCCAGACTCTATTGGAAGATCCGCCGGGCCGGGGGCGTGGATATCCTGGTCACCCATGCGCCCGCCTACGGACTTAACGATCTGGACACGCCCGCTCACCGCGGCTTCCACTGCTTCCTCTGGCTGCTGGAAAAGTTTTCCCCACGCTTTTTCCTGCACGGACATGTGCACAAGAATTACGGGATGCACATCCCCCAGCGGACGGAGGTGGGCGAAACCGTCGTCTATAACGCCTGCGGCTACGTGGTCTTTGATTATGACAAGGACGGGGCGAGGAACGAAAGAAAAGAGTGAACAGTGCCGGCAGGATATGCCTTCCTGCCGGCACTGTTTGTCATCTGCGCTCATAGTTTTTCAAAGGGATCCCGAGAATGCTGGCCTCAAAGCCCCGCATGATATCCTCATAGCTGCCGAGTCGAAAGCTGTTGCGCGGAAATCTCGCATTCCATACCCGATTCAGCTCCTGCGCAAAAGCCATGGCATTCCCGCCTCGGCGCAAAGCGGCCGGGGCCAGGAAGAGGGTGAGAACCATCTTGACTTGGTGCAGCGCTTCCTTTTGCGCCTTTCGGGGGAGGGCCACGCCGCGCCGCTCACATGCTTCCTCCAGGTTCCGTGCCTCTTTCGCCGGGGACTCCAGGGCGTCAAACAACGGCTTTGCGCTCTCTTCAAAGCGTGAAAAGGAGAGGGGATAGTCGCGGGTGTTGAAGCGCGGCAGCTCTTTTCGGTAGCTTTCAATCAGTTCACAGAAATCCATGGGATCCTCCTGATATCCATTTGTCGAGATTATATTAAAAATGACCGCCTATGAAAAGGGCACGCAGAAAATAAATAATAGAATTCTGCAATTGTGCACAAAAAGCGCAAAGAGAATTTGTATAAAACGATGGAACATAAGGAAAAATGCCCAATTTTCGCAAAAAAAGAGCTTGTAATTAGCGACAGCTATGATATAATAACACAGAAATAGCGGGCAGGTTTTTTCCCTGTTTTTCGGGCGAAAAAGGCCATGGCCTTTTTTGCTTTCGTTTCACGAAAGCAATGTTCTTTTCCAACGGTGATTGGCGGGGTGACCGCAAAATATAATCACAAATTCTTTAGGAGGAATCAACAATGAAAAAGACCCTTGCACTGATTCTCGCGCTGGTCATGGTCTTTGCGCTGGCCGCCTGCGGTCAGCAGGCTGCTCCTGCCGCTCCGGCTGCCGAGGCTGCTCCTGCTGCTGAGGCTGCTCCCGCTGCCGAGGCCAAGACCTTCAAGGTCGGTGTTGCCATCTATCAGTTTGATGACAACTTCATGACGCTCTACCGCAACGAGCTGCAGGACTACTTCAAGTCCCTGGAGACCGATTCCGTCAAGTACGACGTGACGGTTGTTGACGGCAAGAACGACATGGCCGAGCAGAACAACCAGATTGACAACTTCATCACCCAGGGTATGGACGCCATCATCCTGAACCTCGTCCAGACCTCCTCCGCTGACGCCGCCATCGACAAGATCGTGGCCGCCGGCATCCCCTGCATCCTCATCAACCGTGAGCCTCTGGGCGACAACGGCGACGAGTCCTATGCGGGCATCCTGGACAATGCCACTGTCTGCTACGTCGGCGCTGACGCCCGTCAGTCCGGCACC
>JBGUNL010000312.1:0-8592 GCA_045117295.1 Candidatus Limivicinus sp. | reverse complement strand
CTGTGCGCCGCCGCCACGGGCCGCACGGCGGAGGCGGGCCGGGCCATGCTGGAAGGCGCCGGGAGTGCGGTGGAGCTGGGCTGGAAGCTGGCCGGGGCCCTCTGCTTCTGGAGCGCGGTGACGGAGCTGCTGGAAAAGGCGGGGGCGGCGGCCGTGCTCTCCGCCTGTCTCCGCCGTCCGCTGAAGCGTCTTTTTCCCGGGGGCGCCGCGGATGGGGAGACCCTGGCCGCCTTGTCGGAAAACCTCAGTGCAAACCTCCTGGGCCTGGGCAACGCGGCCACCCCCGCCGGGATCCGGGCGGCCCGGGGGCTTGCCCGTCTGGGGCGGGAGGATGAGCTCTGCCTGCTGGTGGTGATGAACACGGCCTCCCTGCAGCTGCTGCCCACCACGGTGGCCTCCCTCCGGGCGTCCCTGGGGGCCGCTGCGCCCTTTGACATCACCCCGGCCGTCTGGCTCTGCTCGGCGCTGTCTCTGTTGGCGGGGCTTGGCATGGCGGTGCTCCTGCGGTGGGTATGGCGCGGCTGACGGGGGAGCTGGCCCCGCCGCTGCTGCTGTTGCTGGCGGGGGTGCTGGCCGCGTCCAGAGGGGAGGACGTCTACGCCGCGCTGGTGGCCGGGGCGCGGAAGGGCCTGCGGCTGACCCTGGAGCTGCTGCCCGCGCTGACGGCGCTGTTTCCGGTGATCTGGCTGCTGCGGGCCTCCGGCCTGCCGGAGCTGGCGGGGCGGTGGCTGCGCCCGGTCTTCGCGGCCCTGGGCGTGCCGGAGGAGACGGCGCTGCTGCTCCTGCTGCGGCCCCTCTCCGGCAGCGGGGCCCTCTCCGCGGCGGCGGAGATCATCGGCCGGGCGGGGGCGGACTCCCTGACGGGCCGCACGGCGGCGGTGATGCTGGGTTCCAGTGAGACCACCTTCTATGTGATCGCGGTCTACTTCTCCGCCGCCGGGGTGAAGGACAGCCGCTGGGCCATCCCCGCGGCACTCTGCGCGGATCTGGCCTGCTTTCTCTCCGCCGCCTGGATCAGCCGCCTGTTCTGGGGATAAAAAAGCTCTGCGGTTTTCCGCAGAGCTTTTCACACTTACTTGTCTTTTTCCCAGGTGCGCTCGCTGATGATGTAGCGGGGGCGCTGCTTGGTCTCCAGATAGATCTTGCCGATATACTCGCCGATGATGCCCAGGCAGATCAGCTGCACGCCGCTGACAAAGCAGACGATGCAGGTCATGCTGGCCCAGCCGGCCACGGCTTTGCCGCACAGGGCGGTGATCAGGGCCCAGATGCAGCCGACAAAGCTGACGAAGGCCACGAACAGGCCGAAGCCCATGATCATCTGCAGGGGCTTGACGGAGAGGGAGGTGATGCCGTCCACCGCAAGGCCGATCATTTTTTTCAGCGGGTAGTGGCTCTCTCCCGCCAGGCGCTCGGCGCGCGAGTAGCTGACGGAGGTGGACTTGAAGCCCACCAGGGGCACCAGCCCCCGCAGGAAGAGGTTGACCTCCTTGAAATTGGCAAACTCCTTGAGCACCCTTGCGCTGATCAGGCGGTAGTCTGCGTGGTTGTAGACCACCTCCGCGCCCATCATGGCCAGGAACTTGTAGAAGCTCTGGGCAGTGAAGCGCTTGAAGAAGGTGTCGGTCTCCCGGCTGGAGCGCACGCCGTAGACCACCTCGCACCCGTCCAGATAGGCGTCCACCATCTGATCCATGGCGTTGATGTCGTCCTGTCCGTCGCAGTCGATGGAGATGGTGATGTCGCACTTGTCCCGGGCCTCCATGAGTCCCGCCAGCACGGCGTTCTGGTGGCCGCGGTTGCGGCTCTGGCTGATGCCGATGTAGTGCTCGTCCTGCTGCGAGAGGCTCTGGATGATGTTCCAGGTATCGTCCCTGCTGCCGTCATTGACGAAGAGGACGCGGCTGTCCTCCGCGATCTTGCCCGCGGCGGTGAGATCGCGCAGCTTGCTCAGGAACATGGGGGCGGTGATGGGCAGGACGGCCTGCTCGTTGTAACAGGGGATCACGATAAAGAGTCTGGGTGTCATGTCGTACTCCTTTGTGAGTGAAATTGCCCGGCAAAGCCCAGGGCGGCGTAGAGGATCAGAATGGGGATCAGGGAATAGTGGTAGCGGTCCGAGACCTCCACCAGCATGTGCGCCAGCGTCAGCCCCAGGAAGAACAGCGGCGGCAGCAGCCCCGCGTCCAGCGCCCGGCTTTTCAGCAGGCGCCAAAGCCCCGCGAGGGCCGCGAGAAACACGCCGTAATAGAACACGTTGCAGATGCCCATGCAGAGCTTGTAGAACAGCTCGGGCCGGGTGAAGCGGTAGGTGTAGCCTCCCAGCTGGTCGGCGCCCAGAAAGGCAAAGAGCTTGTTGGCGAAGAGCCGGGGAAAGTCGATCCCGGAGGCGAGGCGCTCACGCAGGTGGGGCGTCAGGGCGGCCTGGGCCTCGGGGGCGCTCATCCCCTGCTCGTGGTAGGCGGTGAGCAGGTCCATGTCCTCCGCGCTCCACTGGCCCTGGGTCTCCTCATTGAAGCCCACATAGATGTTGTAGACGGGCGTGGCGGCCACCTCGGTGCCCAGCAGCTTCTCCACGTGCCCGGTCCAGAGCCTGCCGCCCAGCACATACACGCACAGCATCAGCGCCAGCGCGGGCGCCCGGCGCTTCCAGCCGGCAGCGGAAGTCAGCGCCCGGCCCCGCAGGAAGAGCAGCCAGATGGCCAGGGCGATCCACAGGATCGCGGCGATGGGCCGGATCAGGTTGATGAAAAGCAGCACCGCCCCCAGACAAGCGCTCCGCAAAAGCAGGGAGGACAGCGGTGCGCCCGCGTCGATGCGGCGCTCCAGCCGCGTGACCAGCAGGAAAAACAGCAGGATCAGGCAGGTGTACAGCGGCTCGGAAAAGACCAGGGAGTTGAGCATCAGCTTGCAGGGGTCGACGGCCCACAACAGCCCCGCGAGAAAGCCGGTCTCCTCGCCGTAGAGTTCGCTCCCCAGCCGGACAAGCAGCAGGCAGCTGAGAGTGGTCAGCAGCACGTTTACGAGGGAGACGGCGAGCACCGACTCCCCGAACAGCCGCACGAAGAGGCTTAAAAAGCTGGCCGTGCCCAGAATGTGGGGATAGAGGGAGAGATACCAGCTCTCCGGCAGGGCCTCGCCGCGGGCCAGGGCGCAGGCGGTCTGCCAGTATTTGAAATAGTCGCTGAAGGGCTCGATGCGGATGACAAGCACCCAGATGAGGTTCAGGGCAAAGCAGCCCAGGCCCAGCCACAGGGCGGCCCGGCGGGGGACGCGGACGGAAACGCGGCGCAGCAGCAGGAAGGCCCCCGCCGCCCAGACCGCCCCGGCAGCCAGGGCCAGCAGATAGGAGCGGCTCTGCACGCCCTCCCGCACCACCAGCCCCAGCGTCAGCGCCAGGAGCAGCAGCAGGATGCCCAGCATGATTCTCTTGAAGAAAACGGAGACCTTGTCCATGGCGCGTCCATCCCGAAATGTCCTCATTGGTACTTACCATTATATTCTTGCCGGCAGAGTGCGTCAAGTAAACAAACCCCGCAGGATGTCATTTCGAGGGGGCCGAAAAATCTGAAACGCCGCCCCATGCACCAGTTTCAACGCTTGAGATCCCTCGGTTTCGCTCGGGATGACAAAAGGGGAGAGGGGCAAAAAACCGCGCGGCAAACGCCGCGCGGTTTGGATTTCAGTCGCACTTTCCCTGCAAAGAGAGCCGTCAGCGAGCCTTCGTGCCGGCGGAGGTGGTTTTTCTGCTCCTTCTCTTCTTGTTGTTATTGACCAGCTTGCCGATGAGCATGATGACGGCGAAGACGATCAGGTACCAGAAGTTCTCCATCTTGTGGCCCACCAGGCAGGCGTAGACCATGAACAGGGAGCCGATGATGGCCAGGCACGGGATGACGTAGCGGCGGAGGGTGGTCTCCTCCTTGGCCTTGCGCATCCAGTTGATGAAGATGGGCAGGTACATGGCGTAGATGGTGATGATGGGCAGCTCGGAGGCGTCGAAGCTGAAGATGACGCTCTCCAGCGGCGTGCCGACGAAGGCGCGCGCGCCGCCCCAGGTCTCAAAAAGACTGGCAAACATGAAGTAGGTGCCCCAAACGGCGCACATCAGCAGGCCCAGAATGGCGGAGTTGTGGGGAAGGTTGGACTCCGTGTCGACCTGGGAGAAGAGCGCGGGCTTCGGGCCCTCGCCGCGGACGGCCAGGGAGTAGGCGCCGCGGCAGCAGCCCAGCATCAGGCCGTTCATGGTGCCGGCGCAGGAGATGGCGATGAAGAGGTTGAGGATGTTGCCCAGCACGCCGCCGAAGATGTTGACGAAGGCGACAGTGGCGCCGTCTTTCATCAGCACGTCCACAGAGGCGCCGCCGGCCACGCCCACGTAGTAGGCAATGTAGGTGACAATGATGATGATGCCGCCGATGATGAGCGCGCGGGGCAGGTTCTTCTTGGCGTCCTTGAGCTCGGAGTTGATGGAGGTGGCAATGATCCAGCCCTCATAGGCGAAGGAGGTGGCGCAGACGGAGGCCAGCAGCGGGGCGGAGGTGCCGCCCTGGGTGGCGGAGGCGGTGGCGAAGTTGGACACCAGCATGTGGTTGGGGCCGATGAGACCCACGACGATGCCGAAGATCGCCATCAGGCCCAGGGGAATGAGCTTGATGACAGTGGTGGTGGTCTGGAACTTGCCGGCCAGCTTCGGGCTCAGGGCGTTTACCAGATAGGCGCAGATGAGGAAGAGCATGGTGAGGACCATGCACTCCGGCCCGACGACGCAGCCGCCCTGGGCCGCGGGGATCAGCAGGGGGAAGTTGGGCCAGCAGGAGGTGACGAACACCAGCGAGTAGCGGGCGGTGAGCCACGCGAGAATGACCGTCAGGGTGGGGTAGTAGATGATGGTCATGAACCAGCCCACATAATAGCCGTACTTGGGGCCGACCAGGGCCTCGGCATAGTCGACGATGCCGTTGACCTTCTCATACTTCTGGCCCATGGCGGCGAAGGCCAGGATGCAGGCGATCATGATCAGACCGCCGATCACCCAGGCGAGGATGCCCAGGGGCATGTTGCCCTCGGTCTTTTGCAGGATGGTCTGTGCCTTAAAGAAGACACCGGAGCCGATGACGATGCCGACGACCATACAGATCGCGGTAAAGAGGCCGTATCTTCTTTCCAGTTTGTTGTCCATAGTGTCCTCCTCAAAGCAAGAGTCTGTTCCCAAATGTGAACAGTATGTAAACTCCACTATAACAGAAAAACCTGAAAGATCAAGAGTTTTTTTAAGTTTGCCCAGATCCTTCCAAAAAAGCGGACAATTCCTCCACCGTTTTGCAGTAAACCGGGGAGTTTTCCCGCATGAAGGTCTCGATGGGGGCAATGTCGTTGGACCAGCCGGCGGCGGCGAAGTCCACTCCGGCGGCGCGGGCCATGTCGTAGCCGGGCTTGAGATCGTCGATCATCAGCAGCTCTGCGGGCTGCAGGGAGAAGCGGGCCATGATGTCCTCCAGCGGGAAAGGGAAGGGCTTGCGCTGTGTCTCCGGCCGCTCCCAGCCGTAGACCGCGTCGGGCGCCGGCAGAGAGTTGGCGGCGTAGTCCCGGCGGATGTTGTAGTCGAAGGAGTGGCTCACCACACACACCAGGCCCCCCGCCGCCTTCTGGCGTTCCATGATCTCCCGGATGCCGGGGTAGGCCGCGGGGATGTGGTGCTGCACGTAGTCCTGCCAGTAGTGGGCCTCGAAGGCCAGGTCCGCGTCCGTCATGCCGTAGCGCTCGCGGCACATGGGGACAAAGCCCGGCTCAAAATTTAAAAGGAAGTATTCCTCCAGATCCATCTCCTCCCCGGGGTAGTATTCCCGCAGAAATTCCACAAAGCAGGGGTGGTGGATGGTGGCGGTGGAGTTGACGACGGTGTCGTCGTGGTCAAAGACAAGGCATTTGTATTTCATGGGTCGCTCCGTTCGGGTTTTTCTGCTATGATACCACAGCCGCGCCCGCTTGAAAAGAAAAACCCTTGCGGTCTACAATATGGCTATGGTACTATAATAATAATCTCTGAAAGAAAACTGAGAAGCAAAAACTGAGGAAAAGGGGTTGATAGGATGCGCCGCGAAGGCAACGCTTTCGGTACGGTACGGTGTAACTGCGCCCTTTTTCAAAAGCATAACCCTGATACATAACGACCACTGAGCGGAGAGCTGTTCTCCGCCCGGCGGCTTTTGCGCTTTTTGGCGCAAACTCATTCCTAATACCGGAGGTAAGAGATCATGAAAAAGCTGATCGCGCTGCTCACGGCACTGGTGCTGCTGGCTGCCTGCCCGCTGACGGCCTCGGCCGCCTCGCCGACGCTCACTGTCAGCCCGAACAAGGTGGAGATCAATCTGGCGGTCAGCAAATCCGCCGTTGTGAAGATCAGTTACAGCGATCTGCCGAACGGCTGTTACCTCAGCCTCGCCGCCGCCGGACCCTTTGTCTGTGAATGGAACAAGGACGATTCCTTTACCATCAACGCCATCGACACCGGCTCCGCGGATCTCGACGTGCTGGTCCGCCGGGAAACGGACGATTCCGTCGTGGTCAAGAAGACCGTCAAGGTGACCGTCGTCAACAAGCCCGCGGTCTCCAACGAGGGGCGTTCGGTTCTGCCGCCCGCCTTTGACTGGCGGAGCGCTTTCTCTTTCCCGGATCTGTCGACGAAGGATCCGAACCCCAATAAATACATGGCTCACAACATCTATGTTGATCCGAATCTCTCGCAGACCTCCGGCAAGTTTAAGTCCTTCTCCATCGCGTTCAAGGCGGACTATATCCCTGTCGGCACCTACTGGTCGCTGTGCAACGGCCAGATGGATCTGAGCAGTCTCGGCCGCGGCGCGGAGGGCGGCGGTTTCTATGCCGGCCTGCAGCACACGAAAAATGGCATGATGGGCATCATCGCTTTCTGGGACACCACCGACTCCGGCGGTAGGCTGATCCAGGCCCGCCGCGTCTATCCCGAGGGGACGACGAACCGCTATGACAACGAGGGCAACGGCGGCAACTACATCGCGCCTTATAACTGGAAAGCGGGACAGTGGTACCGCATGACCCTGCGCTGCTACGAGGATCCCGCCACCGGCCATACCTTTGTAGACATGTGGATCATGGATCTGTCGACCGGGATCGAGACGCACTTTGTCACCTTCGACACCATGCTCTCCGGTTCCTGCTTTACCGGCGGCATGTCGCAGTTCATGGAGAATTACGACTATAAGACCTGCGACGAGGTCCGCGCCATCCAGGTGACGGATATTCGTGTGAAGGAAGTCGGCAGGGATCAGTGGATCTCCCTGCCCAAGGCCACGGTCAGCGTCGACACCTGGTACGGCAACAAGAAGGGAAGCTTCGCCTTCGGAGCCACCGACGACTATTTCTGGGGCATCACCAGCGGCCACGGGCCGGATCTGGCGGAGACGCCCGGAACAAAGACAGAGAAAAGCTATACGCTGCATCCGTCCCGAAACTGGTTTTCCTGAACGGATCCACGCATGGATGCATCAAGGAGAGTGGAACACGAATCATTTGAAGAGAAGCCTTGCGCTGCTGGCCTCCTGCCCGCTGACAGCCTAGGCCGCCTCGCCGACGCTCACCGTTAGCCCGGACAAGGTGGAGGACGCTTTGAAGCTGATGAAGGTCAGCTACACGAAGATTTTCTTTGAACGCAAATCCGTAGACAGGAAAATGCAGAATACGACCCAAGAAGTGACCGCGGTCGGCAGCATCATCAAAGCAAAGAAGGTCGGGGGAAAACAAACGCCCGAGGCTCTGGCAAAACTGCTCCAGGAGTATCCGGAGGGAATTTACGTCCACGCCTCGAGATATGGCAAAGACGGCAACAAGACGCGTGAGCATACGGTCGTCATCAGAAGCTGCAAGGAGACAAGCGGGAAATACAGCTTCCGGGTCTCGGATCCTGCAAGAGGCTGCTATGATACAAAACCGGGCGACTCCGTCCTGATGAAAACCAACAGAATGAAGTTCTCGGAGATCGACCTCATCGTCGATCTGTACACCAAGTGATCCCCGGCGTCCGAAGCGGAACGATCAAACAAAAACAGAGCCGCCTGAAAGGCGGCTCTGTTTTCCAGCTTGTCAAAAAAGTCCTTGCCGGACTTTTTTGACTGCGCTTCAGCCGCCGAGCATTTTGCTCTGAGCAAAATGCTATTATCCGGAAAGCCTTGAGAAATCAAGGCTTTCCGGACGGCGGTTTATCCGACTCGAGGCGGGCCTTGCCCCCTCGAGCTCCCCTGCGGCTCTATGGTCCTTCATGACCGCAGGTATTTTGACAGTCTCAAAAACAGAGCCGCCTGAAAGGCGGCTCTGTTTTGCTGTATTGGTTTGCGGCTCACTCCGCCTTGTGCTCCTCCTCGGCAGCGGTCTTCGCGGCCTTCTTGTCGGCGGCGGGCTGGGCCTTCAGGGCCTTTTTCGCGGCCTTCTCGGCGGCGCGTCTGGCCCGGCGCTCCTTGCCCTTCAGGTGCCACTTCTTCAGCAGCGGGCGGCCCACGAAGAACAGCACCGCCAGGATCGCCAGCGTCGGCAGGGCGGAGACCAGGAAGACCAGCA
>JBGUNL010000311.1:0-1738 GCA_045117295.1 Candidatus Limivicinus sp. | reverse complement strand
CACGCACTCCCGGAGATAGGGGGCCACGTTGTAGACCGGCACCAGGACGGAGAAGAGAAGGGGCGTTGTCATGGCTGTTCCTCGTCGCAGGGGAGATGAATCCAGGAGCCCATGATGTCGTTCCACTCGGGCGGGGTGAACTCTACCAGGCCGGACCAGGTGTAAAAGGTGAATTCACCGAAATAGACCTTCCCGTCTATCAGGTAGAAGTCGCAGCGAACCTGGGGGATCCCGGCGGTCAGCTTCTCGGCGCAGTCGACGATCTCACCGATCTGCGGGGGAAGTCCCGGCTCCACGGCGGCGTTTTTGTAAAAGGCGTACCAGGGCAGATGGTTCCCGTCCCGGTCATAGTTGTCGTTGGTGCGGGCATCGAAGCTGCTGTGGGCAATCCCGCGGCAGACGGTGATGATCTTCACCTCGCCGCCGAAACAGGTGAGCTTGTACTCCAGGGAGTCGGGCTTACCGAGAGAGGGAATGAAGGGTTCGGCAATGATGCGGGGCTTGACGTTCTTGTAGGCCCACTCCCGGTTCTTCAGGAAGAAGTTCTGCCCGAGCTTTTTGGTTAGCTTTTTCCGGGCGGCTTCCCGGTCGAAGCTGCTCTTGTCCCGGCAGATTACGATGCTGCCGCTGTCATGGGTGCATTTGAGCACGAACTGATTGGGCAGCGCGTCAAAATCAATGTCCTCCGCCCTGTCCCAGGGGCCGCCCAGCAAGGGGATGACGTGCTCGGCGCCAATGCGCTCCGCCACATAGTTTTTGACCGCATACTTGTCCACCATGGTGGTGTAAAGCGGATTGCGGTCATGCAGCTTCATCCAGTTGAGCTTTTCGTTAAAGTTTTTCGGGTGGGTAAAATCGGGCTCACAGCCCAGAACGTAGCGGTAAACCCGGCGCAGATACTCCTCGTCGGGCATGTTGTCGTATCGACCCCGGCTGGCCAGATAAAAAAACCAGCCGTGGGGTCTGGCAAGATAGTTTTTTAGACCTGACAGGCTCATGTCTGCTCCTTCCCCTCAATCACCGATTGCACGTATTGCTCCCATTGCCGGAAGATGAGCTCCGGGCGGAAGCTCTCGGCCGTGCGGCGGGCGTTTTCCGCCAGCGCGGCGCGAAGTTTTTCATTTTCCAGCAGCCGCCGCATGGCGGCTGCAAGCGCCTGCTCGTCCCCCACGGGGATCAGCAGACCGTTTTTGCCGTTTTCCAAAATCTCCGCCGGGCCGCCGCAGGGGCAGTCGGTGGAGATGCAGGGCAGCCCCAGGGCCATGGCCTCCAGCAGGGCGTTGGGCATCCCCTCGTAGTCCGAGGACAGCACAAAGAGCTTCGCGCCCTTGATGTCCCGGGGGACGTTGTCGCTCAGACCGGGGAGAAGCACCCGGCCCTCCAGATGCAGCCCGCGCACCAGCGCCTCCAGCTTTTCGCGCTTTTCGCCTTCGCCATAGATGACCAGCCGATCCTCCGTCGGGCCCAGGGCCGCGTAGGCGCGGATCAGCAGGGCGTGGTTTTTCTGGGCGTTGAGCCGGCCTACGGCCACGATGTCGCGGTGCTCCGCCGCCGGGGCCTCCTCAAAAAAGCGCGCGGAGACCTGGTTCATGATGACGGCGGATTTTTTCTGAAACGTCTGGGGAAACCAGGCCATGGCGTCCCGGGTCTGGAAGTCGCAGCCGTTGGCCCGGGGGAGGATGCGCCTGCCCACAAAGCCGGACAGACGCCCGCCGTATTCCCGGCTCGGGTCGTTGCG
>JBGUNL010000310.1:0-2384 GCA_045117295.1 Candidatus Limivicinus sp. | reverse complement strand
GTATCCAGGCGATACCAGTTTTTCTGCATGCTGTTCCTCTCTCCCGCCGGGTAGGACAGATCGGCGGGCGTGGTTTCCATTGTCTGGGATTATAATCCCGGGGACAGCGGGAGTCAAGGATCTCCCCTCTCCCGCTTGGAGAGTGCGCTCTGCCAAACAGAGAACGGCGCCGGGTTGAAGCCACTCATGTCGTTCCTTTTTTGTATCGAATAGTCGGCTTTGCGAAATACTTTTTGCGCGCTCCTCCACGCCAGAACCCCCGGCAGGCCCAAAGGGGGGCCGCCGGGGGTTCTCTGTTTTGCCGCTGTTCAGATCTTGTCAAAGGCCTGCTGCAGGTCCGCAATGATGTCGCCGGGATTCTCCAGGCCCACGGAGAAGCGGATGAGACCCGCGGGGATGCCGGCAGCCTCCAGCTCCTCCTCGGTGTACGGGGAATGGGTCATGGAGGCGGGGTGCTCGATGAGAGTCTCCGCCGCGCCCAGGGAGACAGCCAGGGTCGCCACCTTCACGCTGTCGGCAACCACCGCCGCCTTCTCCCGGCCGCCCTTGACGATGAAGCTGACCATGCCGCCGTAGAGGCCGTGCATCTGCTTCTTGGCGATCTCGTGCCCCTCGTGATCCTCCAGGCCGGGGTAGAAGACCTTCTCCACCTTGTCGTTGGTCTTGAGATACTGCGCCACCTGCATGGCGTTGGAGCAGTGGCGCTGCATGCGCAGCTCCAGCGTCTTGAGGCCGCGGGAGACCAGATATGCCTCATTTGCGGGCATGAAGGCGCCCGTCATGTCCTTGATGCCCACCAGGCGGATCTTGTTGATGGTCTCCAGATCGCTGATCACAAAGCCTGCCAGCAGGTCGCCGTGGCCGTTGATGTACTTGGTGGCGGAGTGGACCACGATGTCCGCGCCCAGCTCCAGCGGGCGCTGGATGTAGGGGGAACAAAAGGTGTTGTCGCAGATGACCTTGATGGCGGGGTTAAAGTCGTGGGCGATTTTCGCGGTCTTTTCGATGTCGGTGATCTTCAGATTGGGGTTGGCGGGGGTCTCCAGATAGACGATGCGGGTCTTCTCGTTCAGGGCGGCGCGCAGCTGCTGCTCGTCCGTCATCTCGATGAAGTGTACCTTCACGCCGAAGCGGCTGAGGTGGTGCTCAAAGAATTCAAAGGTGCAGCCGTACAGGGTCTTGTCTGCCACGATTTCCTCCCCCGCGGAGATGCAGGTCCAGATGGTGGCGGTGATGGCGCCCATGCCGGACACCGCCGCCAGCGCGGCCTCGCCGCTCTCGAGTCCGGCCACGGTCTCCTCCAGCGCGGTGCAGGTGGGGTTGCCGAGGCGGGCATAAATATACCCCGGCTCCTCCAGCGCAAAGCGGGCGGCGCCCTGGGCGGTGGAGTCAAAAACAAAAGTGGAAGAATTGTAGATCGGCGTGATCAGCGCGCCGTTGGCGTCTTTCACGCTGCTGCCGTGGATGGCGTTGGTGCTGAAGCCGAAGTTGTTTGTCATGGGAATTCCTCCTGTGGATATGAATATATATTCAATTCTGAATGGTTTGTATTATAGCCGTCATATTCCCATTCGTCAAGTATGATGAACTGTTTTTTGGCAATTCGTTCTTTGTTCCATCTGCACGGCGGTTTCCGGAGGTCTTTCCTGTCCAAACTGCCAAAAAACGCGGGGTGCCCGTGGTGGGCATCCCGCGCTTTTCTGTTTTTCGTTTGACGAAATCGTTTCCGACAGGCCCATGCGCCTTCACTCCATGCGGTCCTCGTCCGTGATCTCGCGAATCACACGGCAGGGCACGCCCGCGGCGACGACACCGGCGGGAATGTCCCGGGTCACCACGCTGCCGGCGCCGATGACGCTCCCGGCCCCGATGGTCACGCCGCCGCAGACCGTCACGTTCCCGGCCAGCCAGCAGTTGTCCTCAATGGTGATGGGCTTGGCGTACTCCCTGTCCGTCAGGGACCCGTCAGGCTTTGGATAGAGGTTTCGGTCCTGCCAGCGAAGGGGGTGCATGGGCGTCAGCAGGGAGACGTTCGGCCCCATGAACACGTTGGCCCCGATCTTCACCGGCGCGCAGTCCAGGCAGGTGAAGTTGAAGTTCACATAGGAGTTTTCTCCGAAGGAGGTAAAGCAGCCGTAATCAAACTGCACGGGCCCCTGGAGATAGGCGCCCTCCCCCAGGCCGGGCAGCAGCTCGGCCATGATGCTGTCCCGCTCGTCCTCCTGGGTTTCCACGGTGTCGTTGTAGCGTTTGCTGAGAATATGCGCCTTTTCCCGCAGCTCCACCAGTTCGGGATCCGTGGGGTCGTAGAGCTGGCCCGCCAGCATCTTTTCCTTTTCGGTCATGCTTTTCCTCCTGTACGGTGCCGCCGTTTTGTTGGTTCT
>JBGUNL010000309.1:0-21653 GCA_045117295.1 Candidatus Limivicinus sp. | reverse complement strand
TCCCCCAGGGGGACAAAGAGCTCCTGCCGGGCGCAGAGGCCGTTTTTCGCCCCCTCGATGACCGTGTAGCCCAGACCGTGGCGGCAGGAGTAGCGGTCGAGCTCCGTCTGCGTGGGCTGCCAGCCGGGATTCCAGACCGTGCCGCCATCCTTTATATAGAAACGGAAGCCCTCGGAATCCAGCGGGGCGTTGTTGTAGCGGTAGCGGGTCAAGCGCCGCAGCCGCGCGTCGCGGTAGAAGCTGTAGCCGCCGGCGGTGTTGCTGAGCAGGGTGAAGAACTCCTCGCTGCCCAGATAGTTGATCCAGGGCAGCGGGGTGCGCGGCGTGGTGATCACATATTCTCTCCGCGCGTCGTCGAAGTGTCCGAATCTCATTTTTTGTCCTCCGCGGATATCTTTCAAACTGATCGGATCTCTGTGTTGAGGCAGGTTTTGCCCGACAATTCCCGGGTACGGGGATCTGGCTGGCCGAAGCCCGCGTACAGCGTCCAGTTTCCGGTGCCGGGGAGCCGTTCGCCCGCGGCGTCAACCACGGTGAAGGCCCTGGGGTCCAGCGGAATCGAGACCCGCTTCTCCTCCCCCGCTTTCAGGCAGACACGCAGGAATCCGCAGAGGATCGGGTTGCACGGTGCGTCGGGGGAGTCTTTGTCCCTGAGATAGAGCTCTATCACCTCCTGCGCGGCAAAGGGGCTGAAGTTCCGCACCGTCAGTTCCGCCTTTTCCCTGTCCGCCGTGAGCGCTGTCAGCTCGATCTGTGCGTAGCTCAGTCCGTAGCCGAAGGGGTAGAGCGGCGTGCCGGTGTAGTAACGGTAGGTGCGGTTCGTCATGGCGTAGTCTGTGAAGGCGGGCAGCTCGCCGAGGGCCTCGTTCCTGTAGAAGGTCACGGGGAGTTTTCCGGAGGGCGAGGCATCGCCGAACAGAAGTTCCGCTACGGCCCGGCCACCGCCGGCGCCGGGATACCAGGCCAGCAGGATGGCGTCAGCCCGCTCCTGTGCAAGGGAGACATCCATGGCGCTGCCCCCCGCGAGCACAACCACCGTCGGCCTGCCGACGGCGAGCACCGCCTCCAACAGCCTGCGCTGCGGCGCGGGCAGGAGCAGATCTTCCTTATCGCCGGAACCGCAGTGGTTCCCCTCATCCCGTTCCTCACCCTCCAGGCGTTCGTCATAGCCGAGCACCAACACCACCGTATCGCTGTTCTCCGCCACCGCCAGGGCTTCGGCCAGGCGGTCGTCCGGCTGGGCCAGCGGCTCAACGCGGTCCTCGAACAGGTGGCAGCCCTCGGAGTAAAGGACGCGGCCGTTCCCTGCCATGCGGTCCTGAATGCCCTCCAGCACCGTGACATAGCGGGACGCCGTACCGTAGTAGTTGCCGATCAGAGCGCCGCGGCTGTTGGCGTTCGGGCCGATCACACCGATCGTTCCCTCCGCCCGCAGCGGCAGCACACCGTTGTTTTTGAGCAGCACGCAGGATTCAAGCGCCGCCTCGTGCGCAAGCTTCAGGTGTTCTTCACACTCAATGGCCGTGTAGGGGACGGCGTCATATTCCGAACCGTCGAACAGGCCGAGCAGGAAACGCGTGGTGTACAGGCGTACGGCGGCCTCGGTAATCTGTTCCTCCGTAATGAGACCCTGCCCGAGCGCGTCGAGCAGATGGAAGTAGGACTCGCCGCAGTTGACATCACAGCCGGAGCGCAGCGCCAGCGCGACCGATTCGGCGGGCGTACGCGTCACCATGTGGCCGGTGTGGAAGTCCCGTATGGCCCAGCAGTCGGACACCACATGGCCCTGAAAGCCCCATTTCCCGCGCAGGAGTTCCGTCAGCAGGGTTTTGCTGCCGCAGCAGGGCTCCCCGTTGGTGCGGTTATAGGCGCCCATGACGGCCTCGACCCCGGCCTTTCTGACCAGATCCTCGAAGGCCGGAAGGTAGGTCTCCTCCAGATCCTTCGGACTCGCCGCGGCGTCAAAGCTGTGGCGCAGGTTTTCCGGCCCGCTGTGCACGGCAAAGTGCTTGGCGCAGGCCGCGGCCTTCATGGTCGCGCCGTTGCCCTGGAGCCCGCGCACGTAGGCCCGGCCCATGCGCGAGGTCAGACAGGGATCCTCGCCGTAGGTCTCATGACCGCGGCCCCAGCGCGGGTCGCGGAAGATGTTGATGTTGGGGGACCAGAAGGTCAGGCCATGATAAATGTCGCGGTCCCCTTTTGCGGAGAGGGCGTTGTACTTGGCCCGCCCTTCGGTCGCAGCGACGTCGCCGAGCTTTTCCAGCAAAACGTCGTCAAACGTGGCGGCCAGGCCGATCGCCTGGGGGAAGCTTGTCGCCGTGCCGCCCCGCGCCACGCCGTGCAGCGCCTCGTTCCACCAGTTGTAAGCGGGCACGCCCAGCCGCTCGATTGCCGGAGAGCAATAGCGGAGCTGGCTGGTCTTCTCCTCCAGTGTCATTTGGGCTACAAGGGCCTCTGCCTTTTTTCTTGCCAGTTTCCGGTCCATGGGCAAAACCTCTCTGTCATGATAATAGGGGGGATCCCGCGCCGTTTGCTGCAGAGCACGATCCCCCTTTTGTTCTTATCGAATTGTCCGTTTTCCGGGCAAGCCGGAGGGCTCAGCCCTTGACCGCGCCGGCGATGAAGCTGTCCTGAATCCTCTTGCTCATGAAGATGTAGAAGATCAGCGTCGGAATCGTTGCGAGGGACAGCGCCGCGCCGATGGGTCCCCAGTCCGTCGTATATTGTCCGGACAGGGACTGTACGCCGACCGGCAGGGTCCTCCACTTGTCCGAATTGATGAAGATGTTCGCAAACATCAGCTCATTCCAGCACTGAAGGAAGGTATAGATGCCGACCGTGGAGACGGCGGGTTTCATCAGCGGGACGATCACCCGGAAGAAGGTTCCCCAAGTGCCGCATCCATCCAGCATGGCAGCCTCGTCCAGGTCATAGGGGATATCGCCCATGAAGCCTGTGCAGACCAGAATGCCCATGGCCAGAGAGAAGGCCGAATAGGGAATGATCAGCGCCCAAAGCGTATCAAGCAGCTTGATCTTGGCCAGCGTCGTGTACAGCGGCACGATGGACGCGTGGATGGGGATGGTCAGGCCGAGCATGAAGAACCCGTTCATGCGCTTGCGTCCCTTCCAGCGCAGACGCGTCATCGCGTAGGTGGCCATGACCGAGGCCGCCAGCGTGATGAAGATGGTCGCAATGGCAACGACCAGGCTGTTCAGGAAGTACCGGGGCATGTTGCCCGTGTGGAGCGCTCTGGTGTAGTTGCTCCAGACCCACTCTCTCGGAAGGCCCGCGACATTCTCACCGAAAATCTCGGCGTTGGTTTTCAGGGAGAAGGTCAGCATCCAGTAGACCGGGAAAATGCTGATCAACGCCCAGAGGATCAGCAGGACGTAAACCAGTGTCCTTTTTCCTCTGCTGTCAAAGATGGTTTTCACTTCACTTCTCCTCCTTGAAGACAGCATTGATCACCAGCGCGAAGAAGAAGCACAGGGCAATCAGCATGACGGCAATGGCGGAGCCCATACCGTAGCGGTTTCGCAGGAAAAGCATGCTGATCATCAAGGTGCTCGGCACTTCTGTCACATGGCTCGGTCCTCCGTTCGTCAAAACATAAATCAGGTCGAAGGATTTCAGAGAGCCCGTGATTGCAAAGATCACGCTGACGCGCAGGATGGGCCGAATATAGGGAATGATAATGTAACGGCTGGCCTGGGCGGGCGTACAGCCGTCCAGCATGGCCGCCTCGGTCAGTTCCATCGGGACCCCCTTGATGCCCGCGTACATCAGGAGCATGTGGTATCCGACATACTGCCACAGGATGGGCACAAACGCCGCGCGCAGGGCGTATTTTTTATCTCCCAGCCAGATATGCGTCCATTTTTCCAGGCCGATCGAGCGAAGAAAAACGTTCAGGACGCCATAGTCGGGATTGTATATTTTCAACCACAGCTGACCGATGACAACCGTGGAAATCAGCACCGGCATAAAGTAGATGGACAGCAGGGCAGTCCGGCCCTTGATGGGGCGGGCCAGCCGCAGCGCCAGCCACAGGGCGAAGGGCAGCTGGATGAAGCAGGAGAGCAGCGCCAGCAGGAAGGCGTTCTTGAGCGCTCTGGAGATGTTGATGGATTTGCTGGTGAAGAGCTCAACATAGTTCTTTAGTCCGATGAATTCCGGCGTTGTAAAACCGTTCCATTCCGTCAGGCTGTAATAGAAAGACATGATGATCGGGGCGATCAGCACGGCGACAAACAGGCACAGCGCGGGCAAAAGGAACAGAAAAATGTTCAGCTTGTACTGGAGCGTTTTTTTCATCGTCTGTTTCTCCCTTGCTTATGAGGAAACAGGGACGGTTCCCAATGCCGGGAACCGTCCCCGTTCACATGTTAATCAATCCGGGATTATGGGAGTCTCTGCTCAGCCGAGCTCAGCGTCAAGACCATCGACGTACTCCTGCGGGGTGACGTCGCCGGCCCAGGCCATCTCGATGTAGTCGAGGTAGGTGTTGGCAGCATCGGCAGTGAGGAAGTTGTCGCCGAAGAGGACCATGTCGGCAGCCTTGGAGGCCATGTCGGCAGCGGCCTGGATCAGGTCGTTGACTTCCGCGTTGGGATCAGCAGCCCAGCAGGGCAGGTTCGCGCCGCTCTTGTAGTCGGCGTCGGACATGAACTTGGCCAGTTCGAAGGCGGCGGCAACAGCCAGATCCTTGTGCTCGCAGCTCTCGGTCACAGCCAGCGTGTTGTTGGGGCCGCCGATCATGGAGTAGAGAGGAATGGAGTCGTTAAGCACGGGGAAGGTGCCGGCCTTGACGGCAAACTGGGCCTGCTCGCCGATGTCCTTGTTGTTCCAGGAGCCGTTCTGATAGAAAGCGGTCTTGCCGGCGATGAAGTTGTTCTTTACTTCGTCGTTGGACAGGGCGTTGGCGCTGGGATCGAAGTAGCCCTTGTCGATCATGCCCTGGAAGGCCTCGATGGCGGCAATGACGCCGGGATCGTTCCAGGAGGCGACGCCGTTGTACATGTCGCGCAGCTTCTGGCCGCCGACAGACTTGATCACCAGGGGCTCAACATATTCGGACAGGCACCACTTCTCCTTGCCGGCCACGCCAAAGGGGATCTTGCCGGCCGCAACGAGCTTGTCGCAGCAGGCCATCATATCCTCATAGGTGGCGGGGATATCGGTGTAGCCGACCTCAGCCAGCATATCCATGTTGGCGTACAGGGTGATCAGGGACATGGTGTAGGGCACGCCGTACATCTTGTTGTCATAGCGCACGTTGACGGTCATGGCCTCGGGCAGCTCAGCCTTGTAGGCCTCGTACTCCTTGTCCACGCAGTAGACGCGGCCGGCGTTGACAAACTCGCCCAGGAAGCCCATGCCCCAGGTGAAGAAGATGTCGGGCAGGCCTTCGCCGGAGGACATGGCGGCCTTGATCTTGGTCTTGTAGGCCTCGTTCTCGGTGGTGACATGCTCAATCTTGACGCCGGGGTGAGCAGCCTCAAAGGCGGCGATGGCGTCGATAAAGGCCTGGTGGCTGGAGTCAGACTCGGTGGCGATGGACCACAGGGTCAGGGTGACTTCCTCGCCGGCAGGAACAGCGGGAGCAGCGGCAGCGCCCGCGGGAGGCGTGATGCCGAGCTGTTCAAAGGTGTAGTAGCCGGAGTCGATCAGCAGCTCAACATAGTTGTCGGCCGTGCCGGCAACGGGCTCGCACAGGAAGCTGGGGATCACGCCGGTGCCGTTGTCGTAGGTCTTGGTGTCGTTCACGGGGGGCTCGGCGCCCTTCATCAGCGCGTCGACCATCTCAACGACCTTGGCGGCCAGCGTACGGGTGTCCTTGAAGACGGACATGGCCTGCTTGCCCTCAACGAGGTTCTTCATGATGGCGATGTCGCAGTCCTGGCCGGTGATGACGGGGTACTTGCCAGTGTAGGATTTCTCCAGGGCGTTCTCAACACCCAGAGCGGTGGAGTCGTTGGAGGCGAGGACCGCGTCGAGCTGGGTGCCGTCAGCGTAGTAGGTGCCGAGGATGGTCTCAAAGCGGGCCTGGGCGGCGTCGGTTGCCCAGTTTTGGGTGGCGACGGCAATCTTCTCGGTCTGGCCGGAGGGGCAAACCAGCTGGCCGTTGTCGAGGTAGGGCTGCAGGATGCTCATGGCGCCGTCAAAGAAGAAGTTGATGTTGTTGTCGCCGGGGTCGCCGGTGATGAACTCGATGTTGAAGGGGCCTTTGCCTTCCTTCAGCCCGAGCGCCTTCTCAATGAACTCGCCCTGGGTGGTGCCGACGAGCCAGTTGTCGAAGGTGGCGTAGTAGGAAACGGCGTCGGAGTTCATGATCAGGCGGTCATAGGCGATGACGGGGATGTTCTTCTCCTTGGCCTGGGCCAGCACGGTGCCGAGGGAGTCGCCGTCGATGGAGGCGATAACCAGGACCTTGCAGCCGTTGGCGATCATGTTCTCGATCTGGGAAACCTGGGTCGGGATGTCGTTTGCGCCGTACTGCAGGTCAACGGCATAGCCGGCGGCCTCCAGCTTGGCCTTCATGTTCTCGCCGTCCTGGTTCCAGCGCTGCAGATCCTTGGTAGGCATCGCAACACCGACCAGATTGTCGGCCGACGCGGCGGGTGCCGCGGCGGGCGCCGCAGCCTGCTGACCGCAGGCGGCAAGGCCGACGATCATGCAAAGCGCAAGCATGAGTGCAAGAAGCTTTTTCATAAGGGTCCTCCTTTTTCATTTTCGCAGGAGTCCCGGCAGTCCGGGGCTGCGGTATTTGGAAGTGATGTACCCCACTTCTGTAAGATGATTTTACAAATATAGCCCCTGTGCTGTCAAGGCGTTTTTGCTGTTATGATAAAATTCGTTAATTGTGACCGGTTTTTGGATGTATTTTTGTGCAATCTGTCGGATTGATTCATCTATTTAATAAAACTACTTTTCAGATGTGGCCCAAAAAACATTGACTACAGGGAAAAACATGCTACAATAGACACAGATAGGTAAAGAAAGGGGGAGCAAAATGAGAGAATCGCCTGCCCAACTGCAGCAGGGATCGGTCCGCAGCCGCATCTATCGCGCGCTCTACGACACGCACGACTTTGTCTCCAAGCAGACCCTTGCGCAGATGTGCAGAATCAGTATGCCCACACTCTACCTGAATCTCAACGAATTGATGGACGAAGGCCTTGTCCTTTACTCCGGAGAGAACCGCTCCACCGGCGGGCGCAGGGCGCAGGGACTTGATATCGTGACGGATGCTCGCGTTTCGGTCGGCATCTCGGTAACGGAATACAATCTGCGCTTTGTGGCGGCAGACCTGCGTCTGCGGGAACTGGCCTACAAGACCGTCGCCTTTGACACCACCGCAAGGCTCCGAGACGGAACCGCCGATCTCACCGGGGAGCTGGAGTGTTTTCTGGACGAGGCGGAAATCGACCGTGCGAAGCTGCTCGGCGTGGGTGTCACGGTCCCGGCGCTGCTCTCCCCCGACAGCAGCAGCATTCAGTTCGCCCCGACGCTTGGGCTGCGGGACGTGCCGATCTCCGGGCTTGTCGGGAGGATCCCCTATCCGGTCTATGTAGACAACGACGGCTCCGCCAGCGGACATGCCGAGTGCTACGTGCGGCGCGAGCAGCAGGCCATGGCATATCTCTCGCTGGAGTACGGGGTCGGCGGCGCCGTGCTGATCGACGGCAAGCTGCATCGCGGCGCAAAAGGTCGCAGCGGCGAGTTCGGCCATATCTGCGTCGAGCCCGGGGGGCTGCGCTGCAACTGCGGCAAACACGGCTGCCTGGAGGCCTACTGCTCTCCGCTGCGGATTGAGCCGACGCTCGGGGTGTCGATGGAAGAGTTTTTCCGCGGCGTGGAGGAGCACCGCCCCGAGTATGAAGATCTGCTGTACGATATGCTCCGTCATCTGGCCGTCGCTGTCAACAGCATCCATCTGACGCTCGACTGCGACGTGATCCTCGGCGGCTTCTTCTCCGAGTATCTGCAGCCTTTCCTGCCGGTCCTGCGGCGTTACGTGCTGGCGGGGAATCCCTTTGAAGAAAACGCGGACTTCGTGCAGTTCAGCTCCCTGCGCCGGCATATCACGCCTCTGGGCGCGGCGCTGTTCTTTATCCGCGAGTTTGTGACCAGCGTATAAGTCCCGGCTGACGCCTCCGTTCCCGTTCCGGCGGGAAAGCGTCTTTCATCCAAACCCATTTTTGAAGCCCTCTGTTCCACTCTGTCATGCGGAAGAGAGGGCTTTGTGGCAGAACGATTCCGCTGCCGGGATTATTCCCCGCGCCGCACGCCGGTTCCGACCACAGAATATGAAAGGAGAAACCCTTCCCATGAAAACACTGACATTTCATCCCGGTGAAACAGAAAACAGAGTGGTCAACCTGTATCCGGAGATCAACGATCAGACCTTTGATGGCTTCGGCGGCGCTTTGACCGAGGCGGCAGCCTCCACCTACGCACAGATGAGCCCCGGGCAGAAGCGGGAGCTTCTGACAGCTTACTTTGCCCCCGACCGGATGAACTACCAGTTTGTCCGCATCCCCATCGACAGCTGCGATTTCTGTATAGACCAGTACGACGGATACACCGCTTCGGGCGCGCCGGACTTTGCGCGCATGGAGCGGTACATTCTGCCCATGCTGCGGGACGCGCAGGAACTGGCCGGCCGCCGCATTCCGGTCATGCTCTCCCCGTGGTCGCCGCCCGCCTTCATGAAAACAAACAGGCGCAGGGAGGGCGGCGGAAAACTGGAGCCGGCGTATTACGGGGCCTATGCCGATTATCTCTGCCGCTATGCCCGCCGCATGCGCGATCTCGGCTTCACGGTGACACGCATGAGCCTTCAGAACGAGGCAAAAGCCGTACAGACCTGGGACAGCTGCATCTTTACGGCGGAGGAGGAAAAGTGTTTTCTCCGTGATCATTTCTTCCCCCTGCTGGCCCGATACGATCTTTCCGATCTGGAGCTGTATATCTGGGACCACAACAAGGAGCGAGCGTATGAGTGGATGCGCGACATCGTCGACGAGACGACGGATCCCATGATTGCCGGTCTGTGCTTCCACTGGTACTCCGGGGATCATTTCGAGGCGCTGGATCTCTGCAGACGCCGGTTCCCCCATAAAAAGCTGCTTCTCTCGGAGAGTTGCATCGAGTACCGCTTTTATGAAAAAGACGATGTGCTCGGCTCTGTCCAAAAGCTCTCGCACGAGCTGATCGGAGATCTGAATCACGGCACCTCTGCCTTCTGCGACTGGAACATGCTGCTTGACGAACAGGGCGGGCCCAACTACGCGGGCAATTTCTGTCTCGCGCCGTTTCACTTTGACCGGCAGACGAAAGAGCTCCGCCCCACCCTGCTGCAGAGCTACTATGAACTCTTCGCCCGCGCCATTCAGCCCGGCTCCGTTCGGATAGCCCACACCCGTTTTTCGGAAGAAATCGACGCCACCGCCTGGCGCAGGCCGGACGGAACGCTTGCGCTGGTTCTGCTCAACCGCAGCGGCGCCGAGCAGGCTGCCGTTGTGCGCCTGGAGGATCGGGAGGCGGAGGTCGCGCTGCCCCCCTACGGTGCAGATTCTTTCCTGATCTGTCTGTGACCGGGGCAGGGCTTCCGTTATGCAGTTTGAGAGAAGGTACTCCGCGCACCTTTCTTAAAATGATTTTATTTAAGCCCCAAGTCCCTCCGGCATTCTGCACAAAAAAGTGGGGCAATCGCGCACGTTATTCACGAAAAACTGCACGCAGGAAAATACGCCTTGACAGTCGTATGGTATATTTGTAAAATCATCTTATGGAAGTTTGGGTTTGCTTCCATCGCTGCGCAGAAGCGGGATACGGTACTGCTTCGATATCTCTTTCGAGAGGAAGCGCTTCATCGTTCCGCCGTATGCGGCGAGAATGCCCGGATATGGAGGGGATCATTTGACGGACAACATTCTGGAAATGCGGGGGATCACGAAGGAATTCCCCGGCGTCAAAGCGCTTGACAACGTCAACTTCGTCGTCAAGAGAGGCAGCATCCACGCCCTGGTGGGTGAGAACGGCGCCGGCAAGTCCACGCTGATGAACGTACTCAGCGGTCTGTATCCCTTTGGCAGCTATTCGGGAGACATTGTATATGAAGGAGAAGTATGCAAGTTCTCCAACATCAAGGACAGCGAGAGCAAAGGCATTGTCATCATCCACCAGGAGCTGGCGCTTGTGCCCTACATGAGCATCGGTGAAAACATGTTCCTGGGAAACGAACAGGGAAAGAAATTCGCGATTGACTGGGACAAGACCCATGCCGAGGCCACCAGGTACCTGAAGATCGTCGGCCTGACGGAGTCGTCCAAGACGCTGATCAAGGATATCGGCGTCGGCAAGCAGCAGATGGTCGAAATTGCCAAGGCTCTGGCCAAAAACGCGCGCCTTCTGATCCTGGACGAGCCCACCTCCTCCCTCAACGAGGAGGACTCCCAGGCCCTGCTGGATCTGCTTCTGGCGTTCAAGAAGCAGGGGATGACCTCCATCATCATTTCCCACAAGATCAACGAGGTCTCCTATGTGGCGGACGACATCACGATCCTGCGCGACGGGCAGACAATCGAGACGCTCACCAAGGGCGTGAATGATTTCAGCGAGGACCGCATCATCCGCGGCATGGTCGGCCGTGAGCTCGAGGACCGCTTCCCGAAGCGCCATGGCGTGGAGATCGGGGAAGTGTCGCTCGAGGTCAAAAACTGGAACGTCTTCCATCCGATCTATACGGAAAAGAAAGTCATCGACGACGTCTCCTTCCATGTGCGCAGGGGGGAAGTCGTCGGTTTCTCCGGGCTGATGGGCGCGGGGCGCACGGAGCTTGCCATGTCGCTCTTCGGCCGCAGCTACGGAACCGAGATCTCCGGCACCTGCCTGATTCACGGCAAAGAGGTCCGGCTCCACTCGCCCCGCCAGGCCATTGACGCGGGTCTGGCCTATGTCACGGAGGACCGCAAGGGCAACGGCCTGATCCTCTCGAATCCCATCACGATCAACACCACCCTCGCCAATCTCAAAGGCGTCACAAAAAACGGCGTCATCAACCGCGACAGAGAGATGTCGGTGGCGGAGGAATACCGGACCAAGCTGCGCACCAAGACACCTTCCGTCCTCCAGAACGTGGGCAATCTGTCCGGCGGCAACCAGCAGAAGGTGCTGCTGGCCAAGTGGATGTACGCCGACCCCGACATCCTGATTCTGGACGAGCCCACCCGCGGCATCGACGTGGGTGCCAAGTATGAGATCTACTGCATCATCAACGACCTGGTGGCGGCCGGCAAATCCGTCATCATGATCTCCTCGGAGTTGCCTGAGATCCTGGGCATGTGCGACAGGATCTACGTACTCAACGAGGGGCGCATCGTAGGTGAATTCACACAGGCGGATGCCAGCCAGGAAAAGATCATGGCCTGCATCCTCTCGACCGATTCGGCAGCAAAGGAGAACTGACATGACGACAAAGACCAAGGTCCTGAGCTTCATTCAGAAGTACACCATGATCATTGCCCTGGTTCTGGTTACGGGCTTCTTCACCTTACACACCAACGGCAAGATCCTCCTGCCCCAGAACATCACGAACATCATTTCCCAGAACGCCTATGTGTTTGTGCTGGCAACCGGTATGCTGATGTGTATCCTGACCGGCGGCAACATCGATCTGTCCGTCGGCTCGGTGGTCTGCTTTGCCGGCACGATCGGCGCGGTGCTGATGCACAGGGAGCTGAACATGTGGCTGGCCGTGCTGGTCATGCTGCTGGTCGGTCTGGCCATTGGCGCCTGGCAGGCATTCTGGATCGCCTACATCAAGGTTCCGCCCTTTATCACCACGCTGGCCGGCATGCTGATCTTCCGCGGCCTGTCCAACGTCGTGCTGCAGGGCAAAACCATGTCCGTCACCAACGCCAAATTCGTGCAGATCTTCGGCGGCGGCGCCAACTGCTACGTGCCCGATTTCTTCGGCGGCACCAGCATCAACCTCTTCTGTCTTGTGGTCGGCATTCTCGCCTGTGCGCTGTACCTGTTCTTCACCCTGCGCAATTACAACTCCCGCAAGCGGGCAGGGTTGGAGTCCGACGCTCTGTACAAGGTTGCCATCAAGGCCGTCATTATTGTGGCCGTCGTGATGTTCTTCACGCTGCGCCTCGCGCAGTACAAGGGCCTGCCCATGGCGCTGCTGTGGGTCGTGGCCGTGGTGCTGATCTACACCTACATCACCTCCAAAACCACCGTGGGCCGCCATCTCTACGCCGTTGGCGGCAACGAAGTCGCCACCAGGCTCTCCGGCATCAACACCAAAAAAATCTACTTCTTCGCTTACGCCAACATGGGCCTGCTTGCCGGGCTGGCCGGCATCCTGACAATTGCCCGTCTGACCTCCGCGCAGCCCACCTACGGCCAGAACTACGAGATGGACGCCATCGGCTCCTGCTTCATCGGCGGTGCCTCCGCCTACGGCGGCGTCGGCACGGTGCCGGGCGTCATCATCGGCGCGCTGCTGATGGGCGTGATCAACATCGGCATGAGCATCATGGGCGTCGACGCCAACTACCAGAAGGTCGTCAAGGGTCTGGTCCTTTTGGCCGCCGTTATCTTTGACGTCGTCTCAAAGAAAAAGAACAGATAAACCGGAACGTGCTGCGGGCGGAAACTCGCAGCGCGTCTTCCGAAAGGGCCGGGACTCGGCAGTCGGATGCGGTCTCTCCCAAAGGCGCCTGTCCCCCGTTGTGAAGTTTCTTTCGCGCCTGACTCTTTATCAGAGGTGGTTTTTATGAAACTGTTTATCGGAATCGATCTCGGCACCTCGGCGGTCAAGCTGTCCCTCGTTGACGAAAAGGGTGGGATCTGCAGGGAGGTCAGCCGAGAGTACCCGCTTTACTTCCCGCAGCCCGGCTGGTCGGAACAGGATCCCGACGCATGGTGGGCTGCCTGCGTTGACGGTATGGGCGAGCTGCTGAAGGATACGGACCCTGCCGCCGTAGCCGGGATCGGCTGCGGCGGGCAAATGCACGGACTCGTTGTCCTCGACGAGAAGGACGAGGTCATCCGCCGTGCCATTTTATGGAATGACGGGCGCACGCAGAAGGAGGTCTCGTATCTCAACGACGTCATCGGAAAGGAGAGGCTCTCCGCCCTGACCGCCAACATCGCCTTTGCCGGCTTCACCGCGCCCAAGATCCTCTGGATGCGTGAAAACGAACCTGAAAACTTTGCGCGCATCCAAAAGATCATGCTGCCCAAGGACTACATCAACTATCGTCTGACCGGCGTGCACTGCTGCGACTATTCCGACGCGAGCGGCATGCTTCTGCTCGATGTGCAGCACCGGCGCTGGTCGAAGGAAATGCTGGATATCTGCGGCATTTCCGAGGCGCAGATGCCTGCGCTCTTTGAGAGCTATGAAGTCGTCGGCTGTGTCAGACCCGAGCTTGCGGCCAGCCTCGGCCTCGGCGCCGACGTCAAGGTTGTGGCGGGCGCAGGCGACAACGCCGCCGCCGCGGTCGGTACCGGCGTAGTGGGCGAGGGCGGCTGCAACATCTCCCTCGGCACCTCCGGGACGCTGTTCATCTCCTCGGCGCATTTCGGCGTCGATCCCAACAACGCCCTGCACGCTTTCGCCCATGCCGACGGCGGCTGGCACCTGATGGCCTGCATGCTCTCGGCCGCAAGCTGCAACAAATGGCTGTGCCATGATATCCTCAAGACAAGTGACTACGCCGCGGAGCAGGCGGAGATCACGGATGAAAAACTCGGCAGAAACCGCGTTTTCTTCCTGCCCTATCTCATGGGTGAGCGCAGCCCCATCAATGACGTCAACGCCCGCGGCACCTTCATCGGCATGACGATGGACACGACGCGCACAGATCTGCTGCAGGCCGTGCTGGAAGGCGTGGCCTTCGCCATACGCGACAGCTTCGAGGTCGCAAAATCTCTGGGGCTCAGCATCCCGCGCAGCTGGATCTGCGGCGGCGGGGCGAAATCTCCCCTGTGGCGGAAGATCTTCGCCAACGTCCTCGGCATCCCGCTGGACATGGTCAAGACCGAGCAGGGCCCCGGCTACGGCGGCGCAATGCTGGCCATGGTGGGCTGCGGCGTGTTCGCCTGCGTGCAGGATGCGGCCGACGCCCTGGTGGAACTGGCCCGCACCATCGAACCCGATCCCGAGATCACCGCCCGCTATGAGGCGCAATATCAGAAGTTCAGAAAGATCTACCCGGCGCTCAAAGAGCTGTTTCCGGCGATCCAGTAAAGCGAGGAGGAAGTATGAAAATCTATTCCGTCACCGATCCGGAATTTAAGCCCTACGGCAAGATCCTCCAGGGCTATGATACGGCGGAGCTCCGCGCCGCCATGGAGGCCATCCCCATGCCCGAAGCCGGCACGGCGTACAGCCCCGGGATCGAGAGCCTGGAAGCCTGCGCGGTTTTCGCGCCGCTTCGCGACCGCGCCTACGGCGGCATGCCAATCCAGATCGGCATGTGCTGGGGCCGCAACACAAAGCTCAATTGTCTGGAGTATCACCGCGACAGCGAGGTCAACATCGGCTGGAAGGACTTCATCCTCCTGCTGGCCAGACAGGAAGAAATCGTCGACGGCATCCTCGACACGGCGAAGGTCAAAGCGTTCCGTGTCCCGGCCGGCGTGCCGGTCGAAGTCTACGCCACGACGCTGCACTATGCCCCCTGCCACACCTGCCCCAGCTGCGGCTTCCGCGTGGCGGTGGTCCTGCCCGCGGGCACAAACACCGCAAAGCCCGCCTTTGACCCCGGCAGCGAGGAGGATACCTGGATGACCGCCCGCAACAAATGGCTGCTTGCCCATCCGGAAAGCGAAGAGGCAAAGAACGGCGCCCATATCGGTCTTACCGGTCTCAATATCGATATCAAGGAGGATCTCTGAAATGACAAACATTCCCGAAGTCAAGCTCGGCATCGTCGCCGTCTCCCGTGACTGCTTCCCCATCAGTCTGTCCGCGGCCAGGCGCGAAGCCATCGTCAAGGTCTGCGGCGGCAACATCTATGAGTGCCCCGTCACGGTAGAAAACGAGAAGGACATGTGCAAGGCGGTCGAGGACGTCAAGGCCGCCGGCTGCAACGCCCTGGTAGTGTTTCTGGGCAACTTCGGCCCTGAGACGCCGGAGACCCTCATCGCCAAATATTTTGACGGTCCCTGCATGTTCGTGGCCGCCGCCGAGGGGGACGGCGACCTCATCAACGGCCGCGGCGACGCCTACTGCGGCATGCTTAACTGTTCCTACAACCTCGGCATGCGGCACCTCAAGGGCTATATCCCCGCATACCCTGTCGGCACCGCCGAGGACATCGGCCGCATGATCAAGGAATTCTACCCCATCGCCCGCGCGGTGATCGGTGTGCAGAATCTGAAGATCATCACCTTCGGCCCGCGGCCCCAGGATTTCTTCGCCTGCAATGCTCCCATCAAAGGGCTCTATGAGCTGGGCATCGAGGTTGAGGAGAACTCCGAACTCGACCTGCTGGTCTCCTACAAGGCCCACGCCGGCGACAAACGCATCCCCGAAGTCTGCGCCGACATGGCCGCCGAGATGGGCGAAGGCCGCTACTTCCCCGATCTGCTGGAGCGTATGGCGCAGTTTGAGCTGACCCTGCTGGACTGGGCGGAGGAGCACAAGGGCGCGCGCAAGTACGTGGCTTTTGCGGACAAGTGCTGGCCCGCCTTCCCGCAGCAGTTCGGCTTTGAGCCCTGCTTTGTCAACTCCCGTCTCGCCTCCCGCGGTATCCCGGTCAGCTGCGAGGTGGATATCTACGGCGCCCTGAGTGAGTACATCGGGGCCTGCATTTCCGGCGACGCCGTCACGATCCTTGACATCAACAACTCCGTACCCGCGAAGATGTGGGTGGAACAGATCAAGGGCAAGTACGACTACAGTCTCACCGACACTTTCATGGGCTTCCACTGCGGCAACACGCCGAGCTGCAAGATGTGCGCCGACCGCGCCGTCAAGTACCAGCTCATTCAGAACCGCCTGCTCGAAAACGGCGGGGAACCCGACTTCACCCGCGGCACCCTCGAGGGCGACATCGCCCCCGGCGAGATCACCTTCTTCCGCCTCCAGTGCGACAGCGAGGGGAATCTCCGCTCCTACATTGCCGAGGGCGAGGTCCTGCCGGTGGCAACCACCAGCTTCGGCGGCATCGGCGTCTTCGCCATCCATGAGATGGGCCGCTTCTATCGTCATGTGCTGATCGAGAAGCGCTTCCCGCACCACGGTGCGGTGGCTTTCGGTCACCACGGCAAAGCACTGTTTGAGGTCTTCAAGTTCCTGGGTGTAAAGGATATCGGCTACAATCAGCCCAAGTGCCTGCCCTACCCGACCGAGAACCCCTGGGCCTGAGTTCTCACCCTCTATTGGAATTCTCCACCGGCTCTGCCGGTGGAGAATTCCGTATGCCTGTTATGCTCTGTGACCGTCTGCTTTTCAGGCGGTTTTTTTGTTGCTTATGCTGTCGGTCTTCCCGCCGCCATCCGCTTCCGTGCATGCCCATTCGCCGCGCTGACGCGCCGGCAGGCAGTCCCCCGTCCCCCGGCCCTGCGAATAAATGGCAAATCATATTGAGAAAAGAAGAGAATCGTGTTAAAATACAGAGCAAAGCGATTCAGACCCGGCCCTCCGTGCGGAACATTGTTTGCGCGGGGGCGTAAAACAGGCGTAAAGCCCAACTGCGGAGAACGCTGAATCCCTCGATAATACCTGACTTTTTAAGGAGATGTGAAGATATATGAAATTAGGGATCGTGGGTCTGCCCAACGTGGGCAAGACCACTCTTTTCAACGCGCTGACCGGCTCGAACGCCGAGACCGGCAGCTACACCAACGCCGCCGCCAAGCCCAACATCGGCACCGCCAAGGTGCCCGACGAGCGGCTGGACTGGCTGGCCGAGTACTACCACCCCAAGAAATACACCCCCGCCACCATCGAGTTTGTGGACGTGCCGGGCGTGGCCGCTGGCGGCAAGGGCCGGGAGGTCTTCCAGGCCATCCGCATGGTGGACGCGCTGGTGGAGGTGGTGCGCTGCTTTGACGACGACAGCGTCTTTCTGGAGCCCGCCGACGCGCTGCGGGACGCGGAGTCCTTCGATCTGGAGCTGATCCTGGCGGATCTGGAGATCACCGAACGCCGCCTGGAGCGGGCGAAGAAGAACGCCAAGAGCGGCGACAAGAAGTACAAGCGCGAGGTGGAGATGTGCGAGCAGCTCATCGCCCACCTGGAGGCCGAGAAGCCCGCCCGGGACTTCCCCTTCACCGAGGAGGACGAGGCCATCCTGGTCGACGGCGGTCTGCTGACGGTCAAGCCCGTCATCTACGTGGCAAACCTGGACGAGGCGGGCATGGGCGATGTGGAGCACAACCAGAACTTCCGGGCCCTCTCCGACTTTGCCAAGGCCCGGGGCGCCGCGGTGCTGCCCGTGGCCGCCAAGTTTGAGGAGGACATCGCCTCCCTCGACCCCGAGGAGGCGCAGATGTTCATGGAGGATCTGGGGCTGAAAGAGACCGGCCTTGACCGGCTGATCCGCACCTCCTACGATCTTTTGGGCTACATCTCCTTCCTCACCGCAGGCGAGGACGACGTGCACGCCTGGACCATCGTCCGCGGCACCAAGGCCCCCAAGGCCGCCGGCAAGGTGCACACCGATATCGAGCGCGGCTTTATCCGGGCCGAGATCGTGGCCTTTGAGGATCTCAAAGCCTGCGGCAGCATGGCCGCCGCCAAGGAGAAGGGCCACTTCCGGCTGGAGGGCAAGGACTACGTCATGCAGGACGGCGACGTGACCATGTTCCGCTTCAATATATGAACCCGCTGGAATTGGTGGTCGCCCTGCGGCTGCCGGCCACACACCACACATGGAATCTGCCGAGCGTGAAGCTTTGAAAGCAAAGAGCCTTCCCTGATGGGAAGGCTCTTTGCTTTTGTTTCTTTATCTGTTTTTCTGGTACAGGGTCCAGAGGCCCTTGAGGATCAAATCCGGATCCTGGATGATGTCCTTTCGCGCGCAGCAGGGGATCACCTCTCCCGCCAGGCCGCCGGTGGCCACCGCCGTACAGGCATAGCCCAGCTCCGCCTCCATGCGGGAGAGCATCCCGTCGATCATGGCGGCGGTGCCGTAGACCGCGCCGGAGCGCATGGCGTCCACGGTGTTGCTGCCCACCACCTTCTTCGGCGGCAGGATGGAGATATCCGGCAAAAGGCTGGTCCCGGCGGAGAGCGCCCCGTAGGACAGCTTCACCCCCGGCAGGATGGCCCCGCCCCGAAAGGCGCCGTTTTGGTCCGCGACCACCAGGGTGGTGGCCGTGTCCATGTCGATCACGATCACCGGCGCGCCGTACTGCGCCAGGGCGCCCACCGTGCCCACGATCAGATCCGCCGCCACGCTGCCCGGCTCGTCCACCCGCAGGTTCAGCCCCGTCTTCATGCCGGGGCCCACGATCATGGTGCGCTTTTCCGTGAGCTTTTCCACCGCGGTCTTCAGCGACTGGGTCACCCGCGGCACCACGGAGGAGAGGATGGAGCCCTCAAAGTCCCTCGGGTCCAGGCCGTAAAAGTCCGTGATCTGCCGCAGCTTGATGGCGTGCTCCGTGGCGGTCTCCCTCGGGTCGGTGTGCACGCGCACGATGTTCTGGATCACGCCGTCTTCGATCATGCCGAACACAATATGGGTATTGCCCACGTCAATGGCGAGGATCATGCTTTTCTCCTTTCCGTCCCGGTGCCCTCCAGGGCCAGCAGCGCCTGCTTCCGCTCCAGCCCCCCGGCGTAGCCGGTGAGGCCGCCGTCCGCCCCCAGCACCCGATGGCAGGGGATCAGGATCGAGATGGGGTTGCGGCCCACCGCGGCCCCCACCGCCCGGGCGCTTCTGCAGCCCAGCGTTTCGGCGAGCAGGCCGTAACTGCTCGTGCTGCCATAGGGGATCTCCGTCAGCGCCCGCCAGACCCGTTTTTGAAAAACCGTGCCCCGGGGGGCCAGGGGAAAGTCCACGGCGGGGGCTTCTCCGGCAAAGTACGCCGTGAGCCAGCGCGCCGCCCGGGAGAGGAGCTCGTCCTCTGCGGCATCGACCCGCTCCGCGTCCTCCGGCAGACCGGCGCCCTCGTATTTCTGGCCCGCGAACCAGAGCCCGCACAGAGCCCCGCCTTCCGCGGCCAGCAGGATCTCCCCCAGCGGGGAGGGGACAACGGCTGTTTTCATCAGTTGTTCACCCCGTGGTGCATGGCGGGGCTCTCCAGCGTCAGCGCCTTGAAGCTGTAGCCGTTGGCCTGGCCCCACTTGATCACCGCCTCCACCGCGGCCACGCTGTAGTCCTTGATGTCGTGCTGCAGGATCATGGAGACCTTCTGCTCCTGGCAGCCGGTCTCGATGTTCTCGATGATCTGCTTGGTCTTGTTGGTGCCGCCGGCGTCGCCGGAGACCACGTTCCAGTCGTAGTACTGGTAGCCCATGTCCGTCATGGCCCTGGTGAGCCGGGACATGATGCCGGGGTTGAAGGAGCTGACGGTGTTTGAGCTGCCGCCGGGGAAGCGGAAGATGCGGGTATAGTCCCCGGTCTGCTCTTTGACGATCTCCTCCATGGCGAAGAAGTCGTCAAAATACGCCTGCTCGCTGGCGTAGATCCTGTCGTAATCGTGGCAGCTGGTGTGCACGCCGATGGTGTGGCCCTCCCGGAAGGCGCGGCCGATCATGTCCAGATACTTGGGCTGCTGATTGGTGACAAAGAAGGTGGCCTTGACGTTATAGGCCTTGAGGATGTCCAGAAGCTCGGCGGTGTAGGGGCCGGGGCCGTCGTCAAAGGTCAGGTAGATGGTCTTCTCCTCCGGCATGACGCCCTTTGGCAGCTCCGCGGGCAGCACGGTCACGTTGCGGATCTCGGTGACGATCTCGTCGTCCCCGCCGGCGATGCTGTACCAGATCTGATACTCGCCGCTGAGATAGGGCACCACCTCGTTTTCCACCACCACATAGGCGCTGACGTCGTTGCCCAGGCTGTCGTACGCCTCAAAGCCCGGGTCCTCGAAGCTCAGTCCCGCCTGGACGCGCATGTCCCGCTCCCCCAGCAGGGTGATGGTGGGCGGCTGGTAGTTGAGCTTGGGCAGCTCCCGCTCCACGGTGGTGGTGTTGCCGGAGGAGTCGGTCACGGTGTAGACGATGCGGTCCTTTTCCGGCACGCGCTTGACCTTGCCGGTGAGATCACCGTCATAGCTGTCCGTGGCGGTGAAGCCCTCCTCGGCGTAGCCCGTCATCCAGGTGGGCTCGTAGCCCTCGATGTGCTTGAGCTCGATGACCGGCGGGGTGGTATCCACAACGGTGATCTTCCGCTCGGTGCTGTATGTGGAGAAGGCAAAGCGCGTGGTGTAGCGGATCACATAGCTGCCCAGGCGGCCGGGGTCCACCGTGCCCTGTGTTTCCAGGGGCAGGTGCTCCTCGCTCTCGCCGAAGAGGCGGCCCTCGGTGACGGCGTAGACGCCGGGATCGGTGTAGGGCGTGCCGACTTCGATGGTCTGCTCCGCGTCGCCGTACATGTAAAAGCGCACGTAGCGTCCGTCCACCAGCAGCATCAGCGAGCCCAGCAGGAGGATCCAGGCCAGCACAGCCCCCAGGATCACCCAGCCGCGGCGGCTGCGCTTTTTCTTCGGTTCTTGTCCCTCTGTCTGTCTCATCGCTCCATGAACTCCGTCTGTTTCTTTCTCGTTTGCGCGGAGATATCGCCCCGCTGACTATTTATTATACACGTTTTTCCGCCAAAAGGAATGCTTTTTCCCGATTCTGAAAAAACTTTAAAAAGCTCCCCCTCCCCCGCGGGGACTGTGTCTGACATTTGTCAGGGCGAAAGGGCGGATTTTTGTTGAATGAAAGCCCTTTCTCTGGTATACTATAGATTTGTCGGGACACCGGCAAAAAAAATATCTCTGCGGCTGCCAGCCGTGGGAAAGGACGGAACAAATGAACAAGCAAGACAAAACCATGGACAAAATCGTGGCCCTGTGCAAAAACCGCGGCTATGTGTACGCCGGCAGCGACATCTACGGCGGCCTGGCCAACACCTGGGACTACGGCCCCCTGGGCGTGGAGTTCAAGAACAACGTCAAGAAGGCATGGCTGAAGAAGTTCGTGCAGGAGAGCCCCTACAACGTGGGTCTCGACGCCGCCATTCTGATGAACCCCCAGACCTGGGTCACCACCGGCCACGTTTCCAGCTTCTCCGACCCGCTGCTGGACTGCAAAGCCTGCAAGGCCCGGCACCGCGCGGACAAGCTGATCGGCGACGTGCATCCCGAGGTCGAGGTCGACGCCATGAACTTCGACGAGATGGACGCCTTCATCGCCGAACACGGCGATATTCTCTGCCCCGTCTGCGGCAAGCATGACTTCACCCCCATCCGCAAATTCAACCTCATGTTCAAGACCGCCATCGGCGTGACGGAGGACTCCTCCTCCATCTGCTACCTGCGGCCCGAGACCGCCCAGGGCATCTTTGTCAACTTCGCCAACATCCAGCGCACCACCCGCCGGAAGCTGCCCTTCGGCGTCTGCCAGGTGGGCAAGGCCTTCCGCAACGAGATCACCCCGGGCAACTTCACCTTCCGCACCCGTGAGTTTGAGC
>JBGUNL010000308.1:0-6040 GCA_045117295.1 Candidatus Limivicinus sp. | reverse complement strand
AGCTCGGAGAGCGTCATGGGATCGACGTACTGGCCGTCCTTGTAGACGCGCATGTTGCCGGAGGCGATCTCATCGATGAGGATGACCTCGTCGCCCACGTAGCCGAACTCGAACTTGATGTCGTAGAGCTCCATGCCGCGCTCCGCCATCTCGTCATTGACGATCTCGGTGATCTTCTGGGTCTGCTCCTTCAGGGAGTCGTACTGAGCCTCGGACATAATGCCCAGCACCACCAGGCCGTCCTTGGTGACCAGGGGATCGCCCAGGGCGTCGTTTTTGAAGGTGGTCTCCACGTAGCAGGGGAGCATGGCGCCCTCTTCCACGTACTCGCCGTAGCGGCGGCGGAAGCTGCCCACGGCGCGGCGGCGGCAGATGACCTCCAGCCCGTGGCCGAAGACCTTGGCGGGCAGGACCTCCATGGTGACCGCGTCCAGATCGGCGGCGACGTAGTGGGTCTTGATGCCGGCCTCCTTCAGCTTCTCGAAGAAGTACATGCTCATCCGGAGGTTGACGCGGCCCACGCCCTCGATGGTCAGGCCGACTTCGTTCATGCCGGGGTCGAATACCCCGTCCTTGCCGGTGCAGTCGTCCTTGAACTTCAGCAGGTAGTTGCCGTTGTCCAGCGCGTAAACGTTTTTTGTCTTTCCGGTGTAAACCAGTTCCATTGTTTTTCCCTCCAGATTAAAGTTTTTCCAGAATGTGTGCGTCCTTGTCCAGGACCTTGGCCATGTCGGCCGCGCGCTTTTTGTCCAGCTTCTCGGCCAGCGCCGCGTCCTCCACCGCCAGGATCTGAACAGCCAAAAGGGCGGCATTGGCAGCTCCGTCGATCGCCACGGTGGCAACAGGCAGCCCGGTGGGCATCTGTACCGTGGAGAGCAGAGCGTCAATTCCGCCCAGTCCAGCCGATTTGATGGGGATGCCGATGACAGGCAGCGTGGTACCCGCCGCCATGGCGCCGGCCAAGTGCGCGGCCATCCCCGCGGCCGCAAGAATGGCGCCGAAGCCGTTTCGCCGCGCGTTCACGGCAAAGTCCCTGGCCTCGACGGGGGTCCGGTGCGCGGAATAGACGTGCACCTCAAAGGGCACCTCAAACTCCCGCAGGATGTTCACGGCCTTCTGCACGACAGGCAGATCGCTGTCGCTGCCCATGATGATTCCGACTTTTTTCATGCATGCTCCTCCTTGGGAAATGATGATGAAAGAGGTCCCGATCTGCAGCCCGGAGGCTTTTGCAATCGTTTTTGAGGCAGCTTTGCCGTCTCAAAAACACCCTGAGCCGAGCTGCGCGAGGCCTCGCTTCGACCAAAGCGGGCTTTTGCCCGCTGCGATAAAAGCGAGTGCTCGATTGTGAGACGCGTCTCACAATCGAATGTAAATGAAAAATGGGCGCACGTTCAGCAGGCTGCTCCTGTTGAAGTACGCCCAGACGGTCGGCAGATTCAGTCTCGCATGTTCACGTGGTGAACTCCACTCTCGCGGGGCCGAAAGGGGCGCCCGGTCAAACCGTCAGAGCATACGGGGCTTCTTCACTTTTGCGCTTTTATGATACCATAGCCGCCGAAAACAAGTCAAGAAAAGATCCGGATTTCCTTGGATATTTTGGCCGAAGCAGAAGCCGCGTTTTTGTGCGAATTCACGAAAATCCTGTGCGCTTTGCAAAAATCGAACAGAAAGAAATTGGATTTTCCTACGGAGAATGTGCGTTTTACAGGTACCGAAACACGAAAAGAGCCAGGACGTTTGCCCTGGCTCTTTCGCTCACAGCCGGTGGATGCGGCTCTCGTCGAAGCGGTCCTGCTGCCGTTTGCTCTCCGCCGGGTGGCCCAGGGGAAAGACGGCGAAGGCCCGCTGTCCCTCCGGGATGCCGACGATTTCCTCCACCGCGCGCATGCGCTCGGCCACCGGGGCGATGCCCAGCCACACGCCGCCCAGACCCTGGGCCGTGGTCTCCAGCCAGAGGTTCTCCATGGCGATGGACATGTCGATCTGGGCGTAGGCCGGGGCCCAGAGTGCTTCCCGGTAGGCCGTGACGACGGCCATGGGCGCGTTCTTCGTGCAGCCGGCGTAGGGGCTTACCCGGGACAGCTTTTCCAGCAGGACGGGATCGGTCACAATGTAGAACTCCCAGGGCTGCTGGTTCCCGGCGGACGGGGCCTGCATGGCGGCCCGGAGGATGGCCTGCAGCTTCTCCTCCTCCACGGGCTCGTCGGTGAAGCGGCGGATGCTGACGCGGGTATAGATTTCGTTCATGGCGGTTCCCCCTTCTTTTTTTCTTGATTGTACCAGAGCCGGGCTCCGGCCGCAAGCCAAATCCCGTCGGACTTGACAAGCCGGGCGCCGAATGCCAAAATGGAAAAAAGCGCTGCTTCGGAGGGAAGGCCATGATCGCATTCGGACAGTTTTATCTGGATCGGGAGAAGGACATCGCGGTGGATCTCAACATGGAGGGGGATCGGCTCTTCCACACCATCCGCACCCCGAACCACCACACGGGCAACCTGATCACGAACCTGGCCCGGCTCTGCGCGCTGGAGACCCAGGAGGACGAGCACGGCCTCAAGGTCATCCGGGGGGAGATCCCCTGCTACTTTGACGGGGACAACCGCCGCATGTACATCCTCCGCCTGGGCAGCACCAAGGTGGCCAACATCTACCCCGACGGGCGGGTGGAGCTCAAGGCCTCCATCCCCGCCATCTCCAAGACACTCATGAGTCAGACCAAGGACTATAAGCTGGGGCTGGAGAAGACCATCGTCAAGACCTACATCCGCGCCGACTGCAAGTTCCGCACGGATCTGCACACCCACATGAACGGCATCCTGCCGCCGGACGTGCTGATGGCCCTGGGCATCTGCCGCCAGATCCGCTATCCCTACTACTACATCAAGAAGCTGGGCCTGCGATGCACCCCGGGCCAGATCGCCGGGCTGGAGGCGCGCCGCCGGGAGACCGAGAAGACCCTGGGGGACCTGAAGCTCACGGGCAAGCACCGGGAGCGCCGCATCGACGACTACACCTTCCTCAACTTTGCCGAGCTGATTCTGGGCAATCCCGCGGACGCCGCCTGGAATCTGGACCGCGTCCGCAATTCCCTGACCATCCCCAAGGACGGGCAGGCGGTGTTCGCGGATCTGGAGAAGGTCTATCTCTACCGCTACGTCTTCACCAAGGCCCAACCCTCCGACGCGCCCTTCAGCGGCCTGAACATCGAGAGCCTGCCCGACCGGGAGGTGCGGGACTGCGCCCGGCAGATCCTCCGGGACCGGGCCGACGACCGCTATCGGGCCAACACCCTCTACCAGGATCTTCTGCTGTGGATCGCCCGGGAGTACCGGAGACACGGCATCTCTTACGTGGAGATCACCGACACCGCGCTGCTCAATCGCGCGGAGGCCCCCGCCCGCCTGCGCCAGATCCACGAGAGCATGCCCGCCGTCACCCGGGAGACGGGGGTGGTGCTGCGCTTTCTGGCGGGCATGCGCCGCATTCCGCTGACCATCGTGCGGGATCACGTGACGCCCAACGACTATCTGGCGGAAAACCTGCGCTGCCTGCGGGCCATCGCGGCCGACCCCTATGTGGCGGGCTGCGACATCGTGGGCGAGGAGATCAACGACATCCTGGAGCTGAAAAGCGTCATCCGGGAGCTGGTGCGCATCGCGGGGGCCAATCCCGGCTTTGTGCTCCGCATCCACGCCGGGGAGAACGACAGCCTGCGGGACAACGTGGCAAACGCCATCCGCTGTGTGGCCGAGGCTCTGGAGCCGGGCCAGGCTTTCCCGCCCCTGCGCCTGGGCCACGGGCTCTACACCTGCGAGCTGAAAAGCCCCAAGGGAAAAAAGCTGCTGGAGGACATGCGGCGGTACGGCGTCACGCTGGAATTCCAGCTCAGTTCCAACGTGCGGCTGAACAATCTCAGCTCCCTGGACCGGCACCCCCTGCGCCAGTATCTCAGCGCCGGGGTCTCCTGCGTCCAGGGCACCGACGGCTGCGCCCTCTACGGCACCAACTCCATCGACGAGGAGCTGAGCCTGGAGAAGCTGCTGGGGCTGAATCACGAGGAGCTCTGCGCCATGCGCCGGGCGGAGGATGCGATCCGGGAGGAGAGTCTGCGGGTCTTTGCGGAGAAGAGCGGCGCCTTCGCCGCGGCCTTCCCCGGGGGCGATCTGGAACAGTTCTTCCGCAGGCGCCTGGAGGAGACGGCCCCTGTCAGCGCCGATCTGTGGCAGGGCGCGGCGAAGATCGACGCCGCCGAGGCTCTGGCGAACCAGCTGGCCCCCCTGCCCGCGGGGTGCCTCCCCATCGTGGCGGCGGGCGGCAGCTTCAACAACAGCAGCCACCGCACCCGCGTGCGGGAGGAGGACCGGGCCCTCATTGACCGTCTGCTGGAGGCGGCGCCGGAAAACACGGTCTTTGTGGTGGGCCACACGCTCAGCGGGCAGGAGGGGATCCTCGCCCGAAAAGCGGCGGGCCGCTTTCCGGTCTACGCCATCGTGCCGAATCGACTGACGTCTGCGGAGTGCGCGCGCCTGCGCGAGGCGGGCGTGGGGGTGCTGGTCTCCATTGAGAGCTCCGGCATGGGGCTGTACAAGAGCTTCGCCTATGAGATCTTCAAGCGCGCGCCCTCCGTGCTGCTGGCCTTCGACGGCAGCTCCGCCGCCCTGAATTTGATCCAGGAGGCCCGCAACGGCAGGGAAAAGTGCCGCATTTTCCTCAATCCCCGCGCCCGGGGCCTCGCCGTCAAGGCCCGGACCCTGGAGGGCTACGTCCGCCCGCTGGAGGAGGCGGAGGGGGTTCTCCGCTCCCTGGCCTCCGGACGCGGCTGAACCTGATCAGAAAGGACGAACGCCTATGTCTGTTTTGCTTGCCCTGCCGCTGCTGGCCGCGGTCTGCGCCGTGCTGCTGCTGGCGGGCAGAAACACCGGAAACAAGACGAAAACCCGGCCCGCGCCCCAAACCGGGACCATGCGCTGCCCCAGCTGCGGAAGTAAGGCCGACGTGCGCGGCGGACGATGGGAGTGCCCGACCTGCGGCGACAGCGGAAGTCGGCGGTAAAAGTTGAGAGTGACAACGATAGAAACGACAGAAAGGAAGGCTTCAAAGATGGATAGAGTTATGAAGGTTACCCGGAGACAGTGTTGGCTTGCCCTGATCAGCGCGGTGGTCGTTGTGGTCTGCGTCTTCATCGGCATTACCATGAATCTGACGACCCTCTATGACGAGAACTTTGATCACATGGGGATCCGCACCTTCTGCATGTTTACCGTCAATTCCAACATTCTGGCGGCGATCGCGGTTTCCATGACCATTCCCTATACGATCGACGGACTTCGCAAGCACAATTATCATCTGCCGAAGTGGGTCACCGTTTTTGCCTTTGCGGGCGTCACGGCCGTCACGCTCACGTTCCTGATCTCCCTGTTCATCCTCTCACCGGTCAAGGGCTTCGGGCTGATCTTTTCGGGCTCGCGCTTCTTCCTGCACGGCGTCTGCCCGATCCTCGCCTTTGTGGCCTTCTGCTTTTTCATGAGCGCGCAGCGCGTGAGCTTTGCCGATCAACTGATTGCCCTGGTCCCGGTGCTGATCTACGCCGTTTTGTATTATGTCATGGTCGTCGTCATCGGGGAGGAAAACGGGGGCTGGAACGACTTTTACGGCTTTGCCACGCGGCTCCCCCTGTGGATCCCGGTGACCCTGATCATGCCGCTCACCTTTGCGATTTCAAGCCTGATCCGCTTCCTGCACAACCGCTGCTTCCGGCGGCGCAAGGAAGAGGAGGCCGCCTACTTCAAGGAGACCTTCGGGAAGGAGGACATCCGCAAAGCGGTCAGCGCCATGGCCCGGTTGAACGGCAGCACCATGATAACGGCCGATGTTCTGATCCCCAGAAGGGTGATCTCCATCATGCTGGAGAACAACGAGGAGGACTGTACGCTGGAAGAGCTCTGCAGGCTGTATCTGGAGGAGTACCTGGAGGGCTGCAAAGCGCGCGAGATGCAGAAGATGTGGATCTGAAACAGCGGCCTTGCCCGCTCTGCTC
>JBGUNL010000307.1:0-32533 GCA_045117295.1 Candidatus Limivicinus sp. | reverse complement strand
GTGGAAATATTTTATCAAAAATGTTGTCCCATAATCCTCCCAGGGTTGCGCCGGCAGCTGCGGTTAAATGATAACGGGCGCAGCCATCGGCTGCGCCCTCCTGATCACTCAGCAGTAAATCAATTCATTATTTATCAGTGTTTCTGCCCATACCCGGATGTTGTTCATCCTTCTGACCCATTCCATCTGATTCCCGGCTTTCATCTGTTCCGTGATGCTTTCAGTTTCCGCCATCTGTCGGATCTGCAGTTCAAGCTGTTGGTTGGCTTGGATTTCAATGTCCCTCCGATAATCGCACAGCCTGCCGGAGGTCAGCAGATTGGTATAGGTTACGCGCCGCTTTTGCTTCAACCAACGCAGGTGCCGCCGGCCCCGTATGCCAACCCGGTGGTGCTCAGCTTCGTCTTCTCCGGTAAGCACATAATAGTTACCCTGCCGCACATACGTCAGGCCGGTTTATCTGTCAGTCTTCGTTGTCTATATTCTTTTCAAAACTGTATGGGTTGTGCTTACCCGAAAAGGCGCCATGTAAATTCCGTCTATTCTTCCCGTGCATTCAAAACGGAGTCCTCCATCCATCCTCCAAAGGTTTTCCAGATTCACACTTCGTAAGTGCAGAGAGCGCTCCGGTGAAAACCGGGGCGCCCTGTTTTATGCGGGCAGGGGTGCAAGATTGTGCAGATGCTGCCCCATCCATGGTCGATCAGACACAGGAGCGTTCCGCTTACGCCGAACTCATTTCCCGCAGAACACGCTCCGAAAAAGGTGGTTGTTCTGTTCCATCCTGTATCGCTCCCCGTCAAATCCGTTTTCATCCCTGGCTGTGGATATCCGAACGTCAGTTTTTTTCAATTTCGTATATCACAAAGAGCCTGCCATCGGAAGATGCTTCTGCAGGAAAACGGAAACGGTCACGTATGGGGTGTGCCAGCGCTGTGGTTTCCAGAAGGTGATCAGACGCGTATAGCGAAAGCCGGGAATCATCCCGGCTTTCTGCATATCGGAGAGATTCGCAGCCATCCGATCAGGAAGGAGAAGCGAAAACAGGAAGAACCCGGATCTGGGATTCGGGTTCTTCCTGTCGCTGAAGCACTCAGAGAGTCTTTCTGAAGTCCTTCACAACGTCCATGAAGGCCCTTACACGGCTTTCATCAACGGCATTCTCAAAGACGCCGTCATATTTGAAAGTCGTTGCGCAGACGGCACCGTCGGAGTTGGCAAGCTGACGGGTGATATTGTTGATGTTGCAGCCGGTGTTGCACAGGACGGGAGTGTGCTTCACGGCGGACTTGACGCGCGTGAGGACCTGTGTATCCGTCTCGGCGCCGGCGGTAAGACCGGAAACACAGATGGCGTCCGGACGGTTGTTGAACTCGGTGGATCTGGCGATCTCTTCAATGGGTCTGTCTGCGAGATACCTGGCGGCTTCGGGCACAATGTTATAAAGCATGCGGACATCTTTGGCTCCGATCGCCATCTTATGACGGACAGTCTGGCCAACGTTTGTGTTCCATAGGCCGAAATCAGATGCATAAACACCGGTGATGATCTCCCGGATAAACTTGCCGCCCACGGCGACGCAGAGATCCAGGGAGGCGATCGGATCCCAGAGGCAGTTCACGCCGAACGGAACAGTGATCTCATTTCTGAGGGCGCCGATGATCCAGCCCATGGCCGCAATGGTGATCGGTTCAACTTTCGTGAGATAAGGAAGGCTGAACTCGTTGGAGAACATGATTCCGTCAACCCCGCCGTTCTGGAGGGCATGAAGATCCTTCCTTGCACAGTCCAGGACGAAATCCATGCCTTTTTCGGCATCATAATAAGGGTCTCCTGGCAGTGGCTGCAGGTGGCACATGGCGATGATAGGCTTTTTTACTCCGAATAACTCTTCCATCCAGTTCATGCAGATACTTCCTTTCAAAGTAATGTAAGCGAAATGAATGATGAATCTCAGCTAAGCGAATACTATCACGGATGCCGGGAAAAGACAAGGGGGAAACTCTCAAAAAAAGCAAAAACGAACTAAATTAAACCAAATTAACGGAAGTGAATTGCGCAAATCGCGCCAAAAGAGTAAAAAACCATTGCAAATATGACCGTGCTATATTAGAATTAAGCCAAATTGGACCACAACATGACGATAAAAAGCGATGCAATCAAACTGTGGGGTGAAGGAATGTTTGAAACAGAAAAGAAACTGGTGCTGGATACGGCCCTGGAGATCAAGAAGAACCGGCTGGTCTCTCTGTCCGGCGGCAATGTGAGTCTGAAGGTGGAGGAGGGGAAATACCTTGTCACACCCTCCGGCATGATCTATGAAAGGATGACATTCGAGGATGTGTGCCTTGTGGACGGTGAAGGGAAGATCCTTGAGGGCAGGAGAAAGCCCTCGTCAGATACTGCAGCCCTTCTCTATCTTTTCCATGCCCTGCCGGGAATAAAGGCAATCATCCACACGCATCAGCCCTGGGCAACGGCGGCAGGATTTGCCATGGATCAGATCCCTGAATTCCTCGTGACCGTAATCGATGCCTGCCACAATCCCGTAAATGTTGCGCCCTTCACACCGTCCTCCGCATTGGGAATGGGTAAACTTGCGGCAGAATACATTGGAGATTCCACTGCCGTGATTCTGAAGCACCATGGGGTGATCACGGTGGGAAAGGATATGGACGAGGCCCTTTTCGCCGCGGTATACCTTGAAGAGAGCGCAAAAACGCTGATGATCGCGAAGGCGGCGGGAGCAGTAATCCCTTCCCTCGACCCCAAGCTTATCGCGAGGGAGAAGGCGGGCTGGGAAAGCTATGGCCAGTGACCGTGCCGGAAGCCTCCTGTTTATGACGGACGTGGATGGAACTCTTCTGAAAACGGGAAGGCCCGTCCACCCGAAAGCTCTGGAGGCAGCGGAGACATTTACCCGGGCAGGCGGTTTGTTCGGAATATCCTCCGGAAGGAGCCTGGAAGGGGCGGCTGAACTGCTACGGGGGCTGCCGGTAAACATGCCGTGTATCCTCTGCGGGGGAGCGGTCATATATGATCCGGGGCGAAAGGAGATACTCAGACAGATCAGGCTTGAGGACCGGATTGCGGACACGCTGCGGGAGATCATGGAGTGCTGTCCGACCGTGAGCGTCACGGTGACTGGCGCGGAATCGACCGTTAATCTGCGGATCAACGACAGGCTTGCCAGACGGGGAGTATACGAGGATTCCCATGCAAGACCGGCCAGCGCGGATGATGTGAAGGATGCGGTAAAAGTCCTCTTTACCGATGACGACACGGATGTGCTCGCAGGTATAGGAGAGCGGTGGTTTTCCGGAGAGGAATATGTCTATCTGTCCGCCAGCACATATTTCCGCGAACTTACGGCCAGGGGCGCCGATAAGGGTACGGCCCTGCGCTATATCAGGCAGTTGTACCCGGCCGCGGCTGTCTATTCCGCCGGGAATGCCCAGACGGATATACAGATGCGGGAAGAGAGCAAAGCTTTCTTTGCACCGGAAAATGCCCCGGAAGCTGTGAAGGACGTGGCGGAAAGGCTCTTCCCCCCACCGGAAGAGGGAGGAATCGGGGAGGTTTTCCGATATCTGACAGAAATACTGACTGAATGATGATGAGAATGGGGGATAAAAATGGCCAGACTGCTTTATCAGGATAAAAATGCACATCAGAACGGCTTTCTCGGAATTGAACTCGGCTCCACCAGAATCAAGGCTGTACTCATCAATGAGGCTTTCGACGTCATCGCCTCCGGCAGCTATCAGTGGGAGAGCACCTTTGAAAACGGTTTCTGGACATATTCCATGGAGGAGGCTGAGACCGGGCTGAAGGCAACGCTCAGAGACCTGACGGAGAATCTGGAGAGAGATGTGAATGTGTGCTGCATGGGACTTTCAGGCATGATGCACGGCTATCTCGCTTTCGACCGGAACTGGGGGCTTCTTGTGCCGTTCAGAACCTGGCAGAACACAACCACCAGACAGGCTGCGGAAGAACTGACCGAACTTCTCGGATTCAACATCCCCCAGCGTCTGAGCATTGCCCATCTGTATCAGGCGGTGCTCAACGGGGAGGAACACCTTCCTGAACTCTGCCATGTGACCACCCTGGCGGGATACTTCCACTATCTCCTTACCGGCGTGAACGCGGTGTGCGTGGACGAGGCTTCCGGCATGTTTCCCATTTCGGCCGGGGGAGAAGACTATGACAGCGGGATGATGGATAAAACGGAAAGGCTTCTTCATGGCAAGGGCTTTTCGTGTACTTTGAAGGAAATCCTGCCACAGGTTATGAAAGCCGGAGATTATGCAGGTGCCATGAGTGAGGAAGGAAGCAGACTGCTTGACGGAATCATACCCGCCGGCGTACCTTTCGCCCCGGCTACCGGTGACGGCGGCACGGGAATGGTTGCAACAAACAGCGTTGCCCCCAGAACAGGAAATCTGTCAGCCGGAACATCCATATTTGCAGACATTGTCCTCGAAAAACCACTGAATAAGCTATATCCTGAAATTGATATTCTCACTACTCCCACGGGACTTCCCGTAGCTGAAATACATGGGAACAACTGCACAAATGACATGAACATGTATGTCAGGCTGTTCTCTCAGCTGTTGAAGCTTTTCGGCAAAGAGGTGAGCGATAACGAACTGTTTACAAGACTGTATGAAATCAGCCTTGAAGGTGACAGGGACTGTGACGGCGTATGCGTGATCAATTATCTGGCCGGAGAGTGCATCACGCATATTGATGACGGGCGGCCTTTTGTCATCCGCCGGCCCGAAAGCAACCTGAGTCTCTCCAATTTTATAAGAGCCAATCTTTACGGCCTCTTTGCCACTATGAGGATAGGACTGGACCTGATCCAGGAGGAGGATGTCCGCATCGACAGGCTGATGGCCCACGGCGGCGTATTCAAGACAAAGGGAGTGGGGCAAAGCTATCTGGCCGCTGCCTTCAATACGGCGGTAACCTGCATGGAAAACGCGGGGGACGGAGGACCATATGGCATGGCCCTGCTGTGCGCATTTTCCGCCTGTAAAGCAGAGAATGAAAGCCTTGAGCACTTTCTCGAAGCAAATATCTTCAATGGCAGAGAATCCCTGACGGTGTACCCTGAGGAGGAAAACGTAAGAGGCTTCAATCATTATATGGAACAGTACTATAAATGTATAGGACTTGAAGCAGCAATGCAGAATTCCGGCATATAAAAGGACAATCCCCCGGCATTTTTCTATGCCGGGGGATTGCGATAAAACGGAACCGGGAACTACACCAGATCTACCTCGATACCCAGTTCATAGAACGGCTTGAGTGCAGCGGGATCGACTTCCTTGCCCGTAATAAGGCGGTCTATCTCATCCAGTTCGCTGATGGTAACAAAAGCGATACGGCTGAATTTAGTGTGATCACAGAGCAGGATAACCTGACGTGCTCCATTTATCATGTTCCTTGTGCCCATAACATTATCAAGCGAGAAAGCCATAAGCCCCTTACGACCATCCACAGCATCCGTAGATATGAACGCGGTATCCGCATGCATCTGGGTAATGATGAAATCACTGAAATACCCTGTCATGGAATAGTTGTGCTTGCGGACCTTTCCTCCAATCACAACCAGTTCAAGCTTGTCATTTTCGCTCATCAAAAGGGCCGAGGAAAGATCGTTGCTCGCAACCATGAGATACTGGTCATATGTAGATAGTTCCCTGGCAAGCTCGTAGGTGGTAGTGCCCGAATCGAGGAAAATGGTATCATTGGGATTCACATATTTCATGGCCGCTCTGGCAATGCGGGCCTTCTCTTCCTGACACTCGGACTTGCGGATGTGTACCGATGCCTCATGGGAGACATTATGCAGCGTGCCATCCTCCCCCACAAGAGATACCCCGCCTCTGGAACGTATGAGATGCCCTTCCAGTTCAAGTTCCTGGACGTCGCGCCGTAAAGTGGACTTGGGAATGTTTAGCGATTCGGAGATCTCATTGAGAGAAATAAACCGCCGTTCATTCACAAGGTCAATAATCCGACTATACCGTTCAGCAGGTATCATAAACACCCTCACCCTCTGTTTTTGCTGCCAGTCAGTTGTTGTTCAGACGAATCATATCAGCATATAAACAGCCGACATAAGACATATATGATAATAATTATAACACTTTTTCCAATGGAGTCAATATTGATGACTGGCCTTCAGTGATAACTGAGAGTGATATCTCTGTGCTTTAGTAAACCCGGTGCTTCCGACCTGCTTGCTGCTATGAAAGCCAGTCCGGAAGGGAACGACCCTGCAGGGCCTCACAAAACAGCTGCAACCCCCGGCACATCAATATGATGCCGGGGGTTGCGGCTTCAGATCGAACTTTGGACACGAAGCAGAATTTCAGACCAGATCCACCTCAATGCCCAGTTCATAGAACGGTCTGAGTGCGGTGGAATCGACTTCCTTGCCCGTAATAAGGCGATCAATCTTCTCAAGCTCACTGATGGTGACAAAAGCAATGCGGCTGAATTTGGTGTGATCACAGAGCAGAATGACCTGATGAGCTCCGTTTATCATGGCTTTTTTGCCGGTAACCTCATCAAGAGAAAAAGCCATAAGCCCTTTACGACCATCCACAGCGTCCGTAGATATGAACGCGGTATCCGCATGCATCTGGGAAATGATGGAGTCACTGAAATACCCTATCATGGAATAGTTATACTTACGGAGTTTTCCTCCGATCACAACCAGCTCAAGCTTGTCATTTTCGCTCATTTCTAGTGCGGATGAGAGATCGTTACAGGCAACCATGAGATACTGGTCATATGCGGACAGCTCCCTGGCAAGCTCATAGGTGGTAGTGCCCGAATCGAGGAAAATGGTGTCATTGGGATTCACATATTTCATGGCCGCCCTGGCGATGCGGGCCTTCTCTTCCTGACACTTGGACTTGCGGATGTGTACCGATGCCTCGTGAGAGACATTATGAAGTGTACTGTCCTCCCCCACAAGAGATACCCCGCCCTTGGAACGTATGAGATGCCCTCCCAGCTCGAGTTCCTGGACGTCGCGCCGTAAAGTGGACTTGGGAATGTTCAGCGATTCGGAGATTTCATTGAGAGAAATAAACCGCCGTTCATCTACGATATCAATAATCCTTTTATGCCGTTCAGCAGGTATCATAAACGAGCCCTCATTCTCTTTGCATTCAATGAACCGTTTCTTGCAACATATAGCCGCATGGACACTCTGTGGATTCATATTATACAGCAAAAAACCATATAAGTCAATAATACAATTAAAAAACCAAAGCAGACCAAAAGGGAACAAATAGACCGAGAATCTGCATAATAGCAATTTTATTGCAAAGGAAATGAGAAAAAGCGCGAAAATGGCTATTCATTCCAATAAAAACAAAAATGTACAAAATGAACAAAACTGGGACAACCTTTTCGTACAAAAATGAAAAAAGACCAATTTACGCCAAAAAGGTCCAAATTTTCGTTGACTTTTTGCCAAAGCTGACTTAGAATTCAATTTGGAAACAGGAAAGGTCTCATTTTGGGAAAGATTCGGGAAACATTACACAGTACTGTACTGTGTAATGTGTAATAAATGTTTTACGGGAACGGAAAACAATAATCTTGCTGGGACATAATAATGAAGAAAACTGAGCACCAAATAGCCACGATATTCAACAACGTCATGGGCCCGATCGGCGTTGGCCCCTCAACATCCAACACCTGTGGACCGTGCAGGCTTGCCTATCTCGGCGGGAAGACGGTCAGGGGGAATCTGAAGGAAGCAGAGGTGGTATTTCCCGCCGACGGAGGTTTTTCCTCCAGCAATGGCACGGGGATGCGCTCGGATTACGCGTTCGCCCACGGGCTTCTCGGCAGACTGCCGGATGACGGGGCTCCGCTGCTCAGCGCTTTCGCGGATATGAAGGATCGGGGAATCGGACTCCGCTTTATCGTTGACCCGGAAATGGACAGCCGGGGCGAGCATCTCATCGCGAAGCTGAGGCTTACGGATGATGCCGGGGAAACCACGGAGATGCTCGGCCTGTCAAAGGGCGGCGGTGTCATCGAACTGATCTCGCTGGACGGCTTTGAGGTCTCCATCGGCGGAGAGACGAACCTCTTGCTGGTGTGGACGGACGAAAAGAACGCCCCGGTGATTGCCGAACTTTTGAAAGAAAAATACGCCGCTTTGCGCGAGTATCCCTGCACAGTCGCCTCCGACGGCGACAGACGGCTTCTCCTCTTCCCGACGTACAGACTGGTGGAGAAAGAGTTCCTGACCGAGATCGGCGGGCTTGACGGGGTCAGCAGGGTGTGCGCCCTGCCCGCAATCATGCCTCTGGTGGTGAGAGCCGGCGCCCGGCCGCCGTTCGGAGGCGCAAGGGATCTGGAAGCCTACTGCGAGCGCAACGGCAAAACGCTCAGCCGCGCAGCTGTCGACTACGAAACGGAAGTGGGCGGCTGGACCGAGGAACGGGTAAAGGCTTTTGTCGACGGTGCTTTTCAGGCGATGGAAAATGCGATCCGGGGCGGTATGGATGCCCGGCTCCGCTACGACGGGATCACCTCCCCGCTGGCCAGTCAACTGTTTCGTGTATACGGGGAGAACGGTTCTCCCATCAGCGACGGGATCGTAACCCGCGCCGCCCTGTATTCTCTGGCTATCATGGAATACAGCAACGCCTCCGGCGTGGTCGTGTGTATGCCTACAGCCGGCGCCTCGGGCACGATAGGCGGTGTTCTCACCGCGGCAGCCGAGAGTCTCGGCAGCAGCAGGGAGCAGGTGATTGACGCGCTCTTAGCCGCAGGTGCGATTGGCGTTTCCATTTCCGAGGACAATGATTTTTGCGGCGGCGTTTATGGATGCCAGGCGGAGATCGGTTGTGCTTCGGCGATGGCTGCGGGCGCTCTGACGGTTCTTGCCGGAGGAACTACCGGGCAGGCGATGAACGCGGCGTCCATGGCCCTTCAGAACATGCTCGGGCTGATCTGCGACCCCGTGTGCGGCCTTGTCCAGGTGCCCTGCTTCTCAAGAAATATGGGCGGCATCGCCAATGCTGTCGTGTGCGCCAACATGTCCCTGCTGGGCTTTGACGGGGTCATGCACCTTCAGGATGCCTTCGAGGCCATGAAATCTTCCGGAAGATGCTTTCCGACAGGGCTGAAGGGCTGCGGCGGAGGCCTGTGCGACACGCCTACGGGGAGAGAACTGCTGGCGCGGTTTTCCAAAGCCTGAGCAGCATCTGACACACAAGGAGAACAGCATGAAAAAAACAGAACTCTACAGCACAATAAAGGCCATTGCGGAGCGTGAGCTGATCCCCGCGCTGGGCTGCACGGAGCCCATGGCTTTCGGCCTCGTATCTTCAACAGCGCGCTGCTATGCGGGCGGCAGGGAGATCAGAAGGATTGTTGTGGAAGGCTCCCCTGCGATGATCAAGGGGGTCGCCTATGTGAAGATCCCCCATTCCGGAGGACTGAACGGCGGCAGATATGCAGCCGCCATCGGTGCGGTCGGCGGCGATTACCGCCTGGACATGGAGGTTTTCCGGTCGGTCACCGCCGAGCATGTCGAGCAGGCCGTTAAACTCGCAGAGTCCGGCATTGTGGCAGTAGAGAAAGTCGATACAGACCGCAAACTATACCTGAAGGCCACTGTCACTACGGAAGAGGGCGTCGGTGTCGCCGTCATTCAGGATTCCCACAACAATATCTGCTATATCGAGGCTAACGGCAAAGTCGTGAAGGACACCAGGGTTCCGCAGGAGGAATCCGGCAGGATCCGGGAGGACATGCCCGACTATACAGTCCTGAGCGTTCCCGCAATCTACGACTTCTGCAGGAATGCCCCCCTTGAGGATTTCGACCGGTTCAGGCAGGCAATCGAACTCTCCGTGGCCCTTTCCAGAGACGGCATGGAGAACGAATTCGGCCTTCAGGTCGGCCGAAACCTCCGCGATGCTGCGGGCAAGGGAATCATTGACAACAGCCTGGCCAATATTGCCGTGCAGTGGGGCGCGGCCGGTGTGGATGCCAGAATGGGCGGCAGCAGCTTCCCTGCGATGAGCAATTCCGGCAGCGGCAATCAGGGAGTTACATGCACGATGCCTGTCGTAGCCGCGGCCGACTATCTGGGCAGAACCGAAGAGGAAAAAGTTCGCGCGGTTGCGGTCAGCAATCTTCTGACTGTGTTTGTCAAGACGCATTACGATGTAAACTACGGCAGAATGGCTCCCGTGTGCTGTGCGGCTGTTGCAGCGGGAGGCGCCGGCGCCGGGATTGCGTTTATGCTGGGCTTTGACGTAAAGCAGCTGGAGATGGTTCTTCAGAATATCCTGGGGGCAGTTGCAGGCCTGTTCTGCGACGGCGCGAAGAGCAATTGCGCACTCAAGGTTTCCATGGCGCTTCAGGGCGCCATGCAGAGTGTTGTTCTGGCGTCCGGAGGCTTTGCTGCCGGCAGACTGGACGGCATTGTTGGGGAGAAGATCGAGGATACGATCAACAGCTTCTTCACGATCCAGAAAGAGGGAATGTCCGGGATTGAGGATGTCCTTTGCCGGATTGAGGCGGAAAAGGAAGAAAGTCTCTGTGGACGTTCATAAAAGGGCTATGTAATTAATTTTACATAAATTTATTAAAGAAGGGGAACCAAAATGAAAAAAGCATTGGCACTCATCCTCGCACTTTCCATGGTTTTTGCACTTTGCGCATGCGGCCAGTCCGCAGCACCCGCCGCTCCTGCCGCAGCACCCGCCGCTCCTGCCGAAGCCGCTCCCGCTGAAGCTGCCGCAGAACCTATCCGCATTGCAGTTGTTGGCCCCATGACCGGCGCCGACGCCATGTATGGCCTGGGCTTCAGAAGCTCTGCCGAGGTCATGGCTGAGAAGTGGAACGCCGAAGGCGGCTGCCTTGGCAGACCTGTGGAGATCGTCGTATTCGACGACAAGGGATCTCCTGAAGAGGCTGCAAACGTTGCCGAGCAGATCGTTGCTGACAAGAGCATCGTGGCTGTTGTCGGTCACTTCACCAGCTCCTGCTCCATGGCGGCCTCCCCTGTCTATCAGGATCACGGCATGCTGGAGATTTCTCCCTGCTCCTCCCACGCCGACTACACCAAGACCGGCGACTGGATCTGGCGTGTCTCCCCCCTGACCTCTGACGAGGCCATGACCGTTTCCAAGTACGTTGCCAACTACCTCAAGTCTGAGAAGGTCGGCATCCTCACCATGAACACCGACTGGGGCATTGAGGTTGCTGATCTTGAGAAGGAGTACATCTCCGCGATCAACCCCAATGTGGTCTTCACCGAAGAGGTTGTCTCCGAGGGCAATGACGACTACTCCTCCGTTGTTACCAACTTCCAGGCCGCCGGCGTTGAGACTGTTATCTGCGCTGCCACCTACACCCTGTCTGCTCCCTTTGCCAAGCAGATGAGAACAGCCAACCCCGATATCAACCTGATTGCCCACGGCAACTGCCAGGTTTCCCAGCTGACCGACATCCTTGGCGAACAGGGCGACAATTTCTCCTGCTCCTGCGCCTGGTCTCCCATTTTCACCGATGAGGGCACCAAGTACTACGTTGAGAAGTACGCTGAGAAGGACGACGCTACTCCTATCGGCGACTATGCCCAGTACTATGACACTGTCGGCGTTCTGCTCCAGGCCATCGCCAACGTGGGCAGCACCGACCGTGAAGCCATCCGTGCTGAGCTCGCCACCATCGAGTACGACGGCCTGTCCGGCCACCTGAACTTCGATGAGAACCGCGATTGCCCCCGTGACTACGGCATCGTCTACTGGGATACCGCCGACAGCGCCTGGCACCAGAACACTGAGTGGAACAAGTAATCCGGCTGCGGTGATATAACACCAATTCCTTTCTATGGTGGGGTCTTTACCCCACCATAGATCTTAAAAGGCATTAACGTGCGGCGGACTATAGAGACTAATCCTATAGACGGTGATTCTGTAGGAATGGATTCTATGGGAAAGTATTCTATAGGAAGGAGATAAGTTGTTATCCTGAATAGCAACGAGAAACAATATGTCGACTTTGTTTGCATACATTACCGACGGCATCGTTCTCGGACTGATCTACGCATTGGTCGCCTGCGGCTATTCTCTGATTTTCAGTATACTGAGAATCGTCAACTTTGCCCATGGCGCAATCTATGCCTGCGGTGCAATGGTTTGTCTCTATTTTATTAAACAGGGGATGAACCCCTGGCTTGCCACACTGCTGGCGATGATTATTGACGGCTTGCTGGAGATGGTGATGGACAAGACCTGTATCGAGCCTCTCCGCAAGAAAAACTCCCCGGGCGTGTCCACCCTGATTGCGACAGAGGGCTTCTCCTATGTCGTGATGAACATGTGCATTATCCTCTTTGGCTCCGCCCGTGAAACTTTCGTACCCTTCTATGATTTCGGCTTTTCCTTTAACATCGGAAATCTTTCGATCACTTCTGCGAAGATCGTCCTGTTTGTCATCTCCGGCGGCTTCATGCTGCTGATGACCTATATTATCAACAAGACACACTTCGGCCTTGCCGTCAGAGCTGTCCAGCAGAACACCCAGTCGGCGAAGCTGATGGGAATCAATGTCAACCGCGTAATCTTTATCGTGTTCTTCATGGCCGGCGCTACGGCAGCAGTCGCCGGCGTGCTGGTGGCCGGCTACTATCAGGTCGCTTATCCCACGATGGGTACCGTCATGGGTAACAAGACGCTGGCCACTGCTCTTCTGGGAGGTCTCGGCGCCATGGAAGGCGGACTGATCGGCGGTATCATTATCGGCATCCTCGAGTGTATCGTTGCCGGTTATTTCGGTGCAACGTACCGCGACGCCGTTTCTTTCGTCATTCTGATTATTATTCTGATCTTCCTTCCGTCTGGCCTGTTTGGTAAGAAAGAAATAAGGAAGGTGTAAGGCATGAAAAGTAACGAGTCAAAAGGTGTCCTGAACGCACTTGAGTCATTCATTGACAAATACAAGCTGCCGATCATCCTGGTGCTTGCTGTATGCCTGGTCATCCTCCCGTTCCTGATGCCGAACGATTATCTCATGCGTGTTCTCATCATCATCATGCTCTACATCGGCTTCGGCTTCGGCCTGAACATGATTCTGGGCGAGATGGGACTGATGAGCCTCGGCCAGGCAGGCTTTGTGGGCGTTGGCGCCTATACGGCAGCTATCTGCCTCACAAAGCTTGGCTGGAACTTCATTCCCGCCGTTCTGGCCGGCGCGATTCTCGCTGCGTGCGTAGGCCTGATCATCGGCCTGCCCACGCTGAGACTCCGCGGCCCTTATCTGGCGATCGTCACCATCGGCTTCGGCGAGATTATGAGGACCATCTTCCTCAACTGGAAAAGCGTCACAGGCGGCGCACTCGGCATCAAGAACATTCCCCGTCCCAGCATCTTCGGCTTTCAGCTCGGTCTTTCCAACGGCGGCTTCTATTTTGTGGTTCTGATCACCGTGCTTCTCGTGGGCCTTATGTGCAAGGCCATCCACGATTCAAAGTACGGCCGCGCAATGGCCACCATCAAACAGGATGAGCTCGCCGCCACCATGATGGGCATTGAAACCACCAGATACAAGGTGATGGGCTTCATCATCTCCGCGGCTATCAGCGGCCTGTTCGGCGGCTATTATGCCATGATGCAGCGGTACATTGACTCCAACAGCTTCGTGGCGGACATGTCTGTCATGATCGTCGGCTGTGTCGTCATCGGCGGTGCCGCCACGCTCAGAGGCCCCGTACTTGGCGCTCTGCTGCTGGTTACCGTCCCGGAGATTTTCAGAGGTCTGCAGTCCTACCGCTTTGTTTTCTACGGCGTGATTCTTATTGTTATGATGATCGTGCGTCCCGCCGGACTCCTCGGCTGGGACAACACCCTTCCCTATAAGCTCCCCAAGGGAACCCTTGAATTTAAGCAAAAGATTGAAGCAGAAAAAAGCGGAAAGGAGGACGCCCAAACTGCAGAGTAAAGGCGGTAGTGAATATGTCGCTTCTTGAAGTAAAAGATCTGAGTATACAGTTCGGCGGACTTGTTGCCGTTGACCATGTCAGCTTCCATGTCGAGCCCGGTGAGATTATCAGCATCATCGGACCCAACGGCGCTGGCAAGACCACAATCTTCAACTTGCTCACCGGCCTGTATGTCCCCACAACAGGAACGATCAGTTTCGACGGCAGGGAAATTCAGGGTATGCGTTCCCAGGATATCTACAAACTGGGTATTGCCCGTACCTTCCAGAACACCAAGGTGTATACCAAGCTGAGAGTCATTGAGAACATCATGATCGGCTCCCACGTGAACACGGATTACAACCTCATTGACGCTGTTTTCAAAACAAAGCGCTACCAGAAGCAGGAGATGGAGAAGTGCGCACAGGCGCTGGCTTTTCTGGACGAAATGCAGTTCGGTGACAAAGCGAACATGTACGCGGGCTCTCTCCCTTATGGCGACCTCAGGCGTCTTGAGATCCTCAGAGCCATGGCTTCCGGCGCGAAGCTTCTCCTTCTGGACGAGCCCGCTGCGGGCATGAATCCGCAGGAATCGGTCGAGTTGGTTGAGTTTATCCGGAAGATCGCCAAGGAAGACGGCTATACGGTGATTCTCATCGAACACGACATGAATGTTGTCATGAATGTTGCCGAAAGAATCTATGTTCTTGACTACGGAAGGCTGATCGCCGAGGGCCTGCCCGAGGAAATCCGCACCAACGCCGACGTGATCAGAGCATACTTGGGAGGTAAAAAGTCATGATGCTTTCGATTAGGGATCTCCATGTATACTATGGCAACATCCACGCCCTCAAGGGCATCAGCCTGGATGTCAACGAAGGCGAAATCGTCACCCTCATCGGCGCCAACGGCGCGGGAAAAACCACCACAATGGGCGCTGTTTCCGGCTTGCTTGCCATCCGGAGCGGTACGATTGAGTTTGAGGGCAAGGTGATCAGCGGCAAGAGAGCCGACGAGATCACCCCTCTGGGCATCGCCCTTTCCCCGGAAGGCAGAGGCCTGTTCCCCGGCCTCACCGTGGAAGAGAATCTCAGGCTGGGCGCCTATCTGAAAAAGGACAAGCGGTATCTGGATGAGCACAAAGAACGCTGCTTCGGACTGTTTCCCAGACTCAAGGAACGCCTCAAGCAGCAGGCCGGCACGCTTTCCGGCGGCGAGCAGCAAATGCTGGCCGTCAGCCGCGCACTCATGAGCGACCCTAAGCTTCTGATGCTCGATGAGCCGTCTATGGGTCTCGCACCGAATCTGGTGGAGCTGATTTTTGAGACGATTCAGAAGGTAAATGCCGATGGCGTCAGCGTCCTTCTCGTGGAGCAGAATGCAAACATGGCGCTGAGTATTGCCAACAGAGGTTACGTCATCTCAACTGGCGAGATCCTGATGACCGGCACAGGCGCAGAGTTGCTTGCCAACCCCGAGGTACAGAAAGCATATTTGGGAGGCTGAGATGGGAAATACCGTAAACGCTGCCCTCGCGCAGAAGCTGAGTTCTCCCAACCCTTTCGCCCTTCTCACGGCATTTGACGGCAGCAAGACGGATGTCATGGCAATCTCCTGGTGGACCTACTGCAGCAATCACCCGCTCACCGTTGCCGTTTGCATCGGGGCCAAGGGCTACTGCGGCGACTGCATCGAAAGGAACGGAGAGTTTACTCTCTGCCTTCCCGGCAACAAAATCTCCGAGCCTGCCTTCAAAGCCGGCTGCACAACCGGAAGGAACCTCGATAAAGTCAAAGAGTTCGGTCTGGAGATGGTGAAGGCTGATACAGTTGCGCCCGAATATGTCAAGGAATCCAGACTCGTGATGGAATGCCGGGTGGTAAACCAGCTTGCCGTCGGTGACCACAGGATGTTTATCGCTGAGGTTCAGGCAATGCATACCGATGAATCTGTCAGAAACTTGATGGCGATCAACGGTTATGCCGCGCTTGGCACGGTGAGCCTTGATTAGGAGAGAACGCAGATGATTATTGAAAAAAGGCTGGAAGAGCTTGGTATTGAGCTTAGACCGCTCTCTGCGCCTGTTGCCAACTATCTGCACGCGAAACAATTTGGCAAATTCCTATATGTTTCCGGCTGCGCGCCGATGAAGGACGGCAAGAACCTGTACACCGGCAAGCTGGGCCGAGACCTCACTGTCGAACAGGGGTATCAGGCGGCGAGAGAGGCGGCAATCAACCTTATCAGCGTCCTGAAATACGAGCTGGGAGATCTGGACCGCGTTACAAGCGTGGTGAAGCTTTTGGGCTTTATTGCCAGCGCAGATGACTTTTCCCGTCAGCCGGCCGTGATGAACGGCGCCTCTGATTTGATGGTAGAGGTTTTCGGAGAGAAGGGGCGGCATGCGAGAGCCGCTATCGGGACCAAAGTTCTTCCCGGCGATCTGCCGGTAGAGATCGAGATGATCGTCGAGTTCGAATAAGCCGCCCCTGTCTGAAGAGAACGGTGCGGCAGCAAAAGACCGGACCTGCAATTCCAATGCAGGTCCGGCAAAATGAAAAACAAACGGTGGTGGAACTATGTGGACTGACGAAATGTTTGGCGTAAAGAAACCGATCATTGCGCTGCTGCATATCAAGGCCCTGCCCGGCGATCCGGGCTACGATAAAAACGGCGGTATGGAAAACGTGCTGGAAAGCGCCAAAAGAGATTTGGACGCACTGCAGACCGGCGGCGTCGATGGGATCCTTTTTGCCAATGAGTTCAGTACACCTTTCCAGCTTCAGGCCCCCTATGCTTTGCCCAGCGCTATGGCTTGGGTGATCGGAAGGCTGGGATACATGATTGACAGACCCTTCGGAGTAAATGTGGTCTATAACCCAATGGCCACGGTCGACCTGGCGGCCGCCACGGGCGCAAGTTTTGCCCGCAGCGCTTTCAGCGGCTGCTATTCCGGAGAATACGGACTGATGAATACGGACCCGGCCGCCGTGATCAGAAGGAAAGTGGAACTGGGCATCGGAGACCTGAAACTCCTGTTCAAACTCAATCCCGAGTCAGACAGCTATATCGTCCCGCGAGACTTCCGGGCAATCGCGAAGTCCATCATGGGTTCCTGCTATGCGGACGCACTGTGCGTATCCGGCGCCAGTGCCGGCGCAGACACCTCGGACGAACTGCTCAACAGTATTTTTAGCCTGCCGCGGGAGATTCCTGTATTCTGCAACACCGGCTGCAACATCCGTACGGTTGAGAAGAAGCTTTCCATCAGCGATGGCGCCTGTGTGGGCACGACATTTAAGACAGACGGCAAACTCCGTGGCGATGTTGAGCTCGCGAGAGTGCTTGCTTTTATGGCAAAGGTGAAGGAGATACGGGCACAGTATGAAAGCTGATCTCTCACACTATTACATGGGCATCGACACCGGTACGCACGAGACCAAGGGCGTCCTGCTGGATGGAGGAGGCGGGATCGTTTGTTCTGCTTCAGTCCCCCACGAGATCGAAAACCCGCAGGAAAACTATTTTGAATGTGACGCCAACAAGGTCATGTGGGAGGATCTGTGCACGGTATCCCGCCGGCTTCTCTCCGAATCCGGCGTCGCCGGTGAACAGGTGGCGGCACTTGGAATCAGCGTGATGGGTCCGGACGTCATCTGCGTGGACGAAAATTGCAACCCCCTCCGAAAAGCCATTCTCTATGGCATAGATGCGAGAGCGGTAAGGGAAATAGAAGCGTTGAACGCTTACTACGGTACGGAAAGGGCAAAGGAGCTTTATGGCCATGTGATATGCTCCGACGATGGCGCACCGAAGATTCTCTGGATCAAGAACAACGAGCCGGAGATTTATGAAAAGACCTATAAGTTCCTAACGGGTACATCCTTCACCTGCGCAAAGCTGACAGGGAACTATTACATAGACAAGTTCTTGGCAAGGGCTGACTTCAAGCCCCTGTATGACGACCACGCCCGGATTTCAAACGAATGTCGGCGCTACTGCCGTCCGGATCAGCTTGCCGCCGCAGAGTGGGCCCACTGCTCCGCCGGCTGTATCACGCCGGAGGCAGCTGAGAAGACCGGGCTTTCCGTCAATACGAAGGTGACTGTCGGCAGCGGAGATTCGGCAGCAGAGGCCATCAGCTGCGGCATCACAGCGCCCGGCGCCATGATGCTCCAGCTCGGTTCCACCATGTATATGTATTACTGCTCCAACAAGTATCTTGTCAGCGAGAAGATCCACGGCGGGCATTTCGTGGTGCCGGATACCTACAAGGTATCTGCGGGCACAAATGCCGCCGGGCTGCTCACGCAGTTTATACGCGATTCGTTATTTGAAGATCTGAAGGAAGCGGAAGCCCGAGGCGGCGCCAATGCCTATGCTGCGATGGCAAATGCTGCGGAGCTTATCGGCGCAGGGAGCAATGGCCTTTTGATGCTGCCCTATATTGCCGGAGAGCGCGATCCCATTCAAGATCCGAAGGCTCTCGGTATGCTGCTGGGCCTTAAGCTGGGCCACAAGAGAGAGCATATCTACCATGCGGCACTGGAGTCAGTGGCATTCTCCGCCAGGCAGATCATCGGAGCAATCGAGGAGCACGGGCTCGCGGTGGAGAAGATTTTCGTTTCCGGCGGAGGAACAAAGAACAGCCTTTGGATGCAGATCATGGCGGACGTTCTTGGCAAACGGCTCTATACCTGTGCCGAAGGCGGCGGAGCGGCTTTCGGAGACGGACTGCTGGCTATGCTCTGCGCCGGAGCGATACCCGGCTATGAAAGCGTGGAGTCCTTCGTCCATGTGGACAGGGTCTACGAGCCAGACGACTTGAAAAACGAGAAATATAACAGGCTTTTTCCCCTTTATAACCGGCTCTATGAGAGCAACGCGGACCTTATGCACGGGTTGGCGGCGCTGAACTGATATCGACCGAGGAGGCCAAAAACATGAAAAAGGCACTGAAATATACGGACTCCGACAACGTCTTTACCGCCCTTGAGGAATTGTTTCCCGGGGACGAAGCTAGGGTCGGCAGCGGAGAGACAGTTTTGGTAAAAGAGCATATCCCCGTGGGACACAAGTTCGCCTGCGCAGACATTCCCCGGAACGGTCCCGTGTATAAATTTAGCCATGTGATCGGCTACGCCGAAGAAAACATTGTCAAGGGTGCCTACGTTCATGTTCACAATGTGCGGGATGCCGTCAAGAAATGGACTGCCGAGGGGCATTCGTTCAGCAGCGAGGCTGTGAAGGAGCTGCCTGACAGCCTCCTCATCCCCAATCCTCCGAAGCTCTACGGCTACAGGCGGAAGGATGGTCTTGTAGGCTTCAGGAACCATGTGCTTGTAATCTCAACCGTCGTGTGCGCCAATACGCCGGTTGAGGATATTGGCCGGGAATATCGGGATGTAATCACCATCTCCAACCCCACCGGCTGTGTCATTTTACCCAATGATGTGGCGCGTCTGAAGGCGCTGCTGCTGGGATTGGCGCGCAACCCCAATGTGGGCGCGGTAGTTTTCTGCGGTCTCGGCTGTGAAGCCGTGAACGCAGACTGGTACTACGAGCAGATCAAGGACGAGAAGCCTGCAGCCTGTGTAATCATTCAGAATGAAGGTTCCTGCGACGCGGCCTATGAGAAGCTGAATCGTCTGGTTTTGGATATGAAGGGACTGCTTGCAGGACAAAAGCGGGAAGAAGTTGGCTTCGAAGCCGTCAGGCTGGGTACCAAGTGCGGCGGCTCGGACTGGACGACAGCGGCGGTTGCCAACCCTGAGATCGGCGCGGTGTCTGACATCATTGTCAAAAACGGCGGCATCTCCATGCAGGGCGAAACTACCGGCTGGTTTGGCGGGGAGGACTTTCTTCTCAAGCACGCCAGGACTGCCGAGGTCGCCCAGAGTATCCTGAACCTGATGGAAGAGACCTATCAAAAATGCGAGAGCGTGGGCAGACATGTGGAAGAAGGCAATCCTACGCCGGGCAATATAGAAGGCGGCATCACGACGCTGGCGGAGAAAGCCCTGGGTAATGTAAAGAAGGGCGGAAACGCCCCGATCGAGAAAACCATCCGAATCGGAGAGTACCCGCCGCGCAGGGCAGGTCTCTATATCGCCGAGAACCCGGGGCTGGATCCGATTTCCCTCCTCTGTCTGACCTCCTCCGGCGCCAACATCCTGCTGTACAGCACAGGCAGAGGCTCGCCGGTTGGTACGCCGGTTGCACCTTCGATCAAGCTGACAGCATCCCCCACCTCGAAAAAACTGTTTTCCGCCCATATAGACGTGGAACTTACAGACGTCACGATGGGCGATGAGACGATGGAGAGCGGCGCGGACAGACTGCTCAAAAAGCTGATAGACGTCTGCAACGGAGAGCTCTGCATCGCGGAAATAAAAGGCAACAGAGAGGTTGCCTTCCCCCTGGCGGTAAGCCCGCTGTAAGCGCCATGGAATTCATTACGGTTGAACACCCCTATCTGGGTCAGTTCACAAACAGCTTCGTCATCAAAAACGCGGAACGCTGCATTTTCGTGGACACGGGTCTGAAGAGCGGATACGAAAAACTCAGGGCGATCTGCCCGCGGCCTGATGCAGTGCTGAGCACCCACGGCCACTGGGATCACACCGGCTGCCACAGCCTGTTCCGGAAGGAGGGCGTCCGGGTGCTCGCGGGGGAAGGGGATATCGGCCTGCTGACAGATATGTCCGTCCAGTGGAAAACCATGTATACGGACTTTCAGAACGATTTTTCCATCCCGCCGGAGAGAAAAACAGTGTTTGACACGGAAACCTGCGACAGCTTCGAGCCGGAAGCGATCCCCCGGGACGCGCGGTCGATCGAGGCCGGCGGTGAAGAATTCACCCTCCTGCCCATCCCCGGCCATACCGAGGGCAGCCTGTTTGTGCAGCATAAGAACAGCGGAATAAGCTATACGGGAGACACCGTATGCGGCCGCGGCTTTTTCGGCGGAGTGCCGCAGATCGAGGATTTCCCCCGCTATATGTCCTCTTTGGAAAGTCTCCGGCGGATGGATGTGGATACCGCCTGTGCTTCCCACATGACCGGCGGCATGAGCAACGCGGTCTTTCACCGGGTTCTGGAGGAAGGGCTCGCAAGATGCGGGGAACTGCGGGATCTGTCAGCTGCCTATCTGCGAGAGACAGCCGGCAGCTACAGGATCGGGGATATGGCCGATTACCTGTGCGGAAAGCTGGGTCTGAAGGCAAAAAACAGTGGCCTTTGTGTCACGTGCGCCGCCTTGGTCAAGTACTACGGGGAAGTGTACGAGGCCGTTGGGCGATGCCTGAATCCGATCTGAAAAGGAAGAGGAGAAGATCAGCATGTTCGACTTTACAGACAAGGTCGTGGTGGTGACCGGCGCGTCCGGAATCAGCATGGGCATCACGATCGCGAAGTCATTCTATGAGGCGGGGGCAAAAATTGCCATCTGCAGCAGGAATGAGGAGAAAATCAGAGTTTCCGCAGAGGAGATTGCTCCCGGCGACAGAGAGAGAATGCTCTGGGGCGTCGCGGATACCACAAGCGTTTGCCAGCTGAGGGCATTTACGGAAAAGGTCATAGAAAAATACGGGAAAATCGACGTCTGGGTGAACAACGCCGGCATCAGTTTCCCGAAGCCCAGCCTTGAGGTAAGCGAGGAGGACTGGGACAGAACTGTTGATACTAACCTGAAGGGTTATTTCTTCGGCGCCCAGTGCGCCGTACGGGAGATGGTCAGGGCCGGCCTGCCGGGCTGCGTTGTGAACATCGGCTCGGTAAACTATGCGATCACAAATATCGGTGAAGCCGTATACGCGGCCACGAAGGCCGGGGTCTCAAAGATGACGGAGAGCCTGGCCAGAGAATGGGGCCCCTTGGGCATCCGGGTAAACTGCATCGCCCCCGGAAGCGTTCCCACGCAGATGAACAAAGCCCATTACGCGGATATCCGCGTGCATCAGGCGATGTGTGACAAACTGCCCCTGAAGAGAAGGGGAACCGCGCAGGAAATAGCCGATGCCGTGATGTACATGGCCTCGGAGTATTCAAAATATGTTACCGGGCAGACCCTGCTGGTGGACGGCGGGCTGAGTCTGGTGAAGGGGTGAAATCATGCCGCATATAACCGTAAAGATGTACCCCGGAAGGGGAAAGGAACTGAAGCAGAGGGTCAGCGATGAGCTGACAAAAGCGCTGGTAAATGCCCTCGGGATCCCCGAGACGGCCGTAAGCGTTTCGATTCAGGACGTGGAGAAGGAAAAATGGGATGAGACCGTTGTCCAGACGGAGATCGTCGGAAACCCGGAATGTGTGTTCAAAAAACCAGGTGAGAATCTGAAAGGAAAGAAGGAGTAGCGAAAATGGAAAAACTCGGGAAAATCGTCAGGGCAATCGAAGCGAAGACCATCATGGATGAGCAGGAGCTTTTTAGAGAGTATTTCCACACGGAGAAGATCACGGTCGGCGTTTCCACACTCAGACCGGGCGCGGTGGGCGGCCTTGATACCGGGCACGCCGTTGCAGACGAGGTGTTCTACTGCGCGGCAGGCCACGTCCTCTGCTACTTCCCCGAGGACGACACGTACTATGAGCTGCTTGCGGGTGACGCCCTTCTCATTCCGCCGGCCACCGGGCACAAGCTCTTCAACATCGGCGAGGAGAACGCGGTAATTGTCTGCTCCTGCGCGCCGCATCCCTGAAAGGAAGCACGGCATGAAAAAACAATACATCATCGGCCTTGACCTGGGCACAACCGCCCTGAAGATCGGCATTTTTGACCAGAATGGGGAACTGGTGGGCGTATCCACCCAGGAGTATCAGCTGATCACGCCTCAGGTCAACTATGTTGAGGAAGATCTGGAGGTCTACTGGAATTCCTTCCGGACAGGTCTCAACGAACTGCTCACAAAGAACAGCCTCCCCCCGGAGGATATCGTCTCCCTGTCCTTCAGTGCCCAGGGCGAAACTCTGGCTTTTATGGGCAAGGACGGCAAGCCGCTCCGGAACGCGATCGTCTGGCTTGACAACAGAGCCCAGAAGCAGGCGGATGAACTCCGGGCCGCCCTCGGCGGAGATGAGGTTTGCTACAGGGTCACCGGTCAGGTGAGCTTTGAGGCCTGCTGGCCCGCATCCAAAGTGCTGTGGGTCAGGGAGAACGAGCCTGAGATCTTTGCCAAGATTGACAAGATCATTCTCCTTGAGGATTACTTCATTCACCGCATGTGCGGCAGATATGTTGCGGAGGGCTCGCTGCTCTGCTCCACCACATACTGGGATATCAACACGAAGAAATACTGGCCGGAGATGCTGGAAGTTCTCGGCATCACCGAGGATATGCTTCCGGAGATCATGGAATCCGGTGAGCCGGTCGGACAGCTTCTACCCGACGTGGCCCGAGAGCTTGGCCTGACAACCAACCTGACGGTATGCACGGGCGCTCTCGACCAGGCAGCCGGGGCGATGGGCGTGGGAAACATCCATGAGGGTATGATTTCCGAGAATATCGGCGCCGCGCTGGCAATCTGCGTGCCGGTCAACAAGCCGGTATTTGACCCCAACAGGCAGATGCCCCTCCATTATTTCCCGATTCCCGATACCTATATGATCCACACCTTCACCAACGGCGGCATGACACTGCGGTGGTTCAGGGACGCTTTCTGCCAGATGGAAATGGGCGTTGCCGGCATTGACGGCGAGGACGCCTATGACATCATTGGCAGGGAGGTCATGCAGGTGGCGCCCGGCAGCGACGGCCTCATCATGCTGCCGCACCTGGCCGGTTCCAACGCCCCCGACGTGAAGTCCAACGCAAAGGGCGTCTTTTACGGCTTTACGCTGCTGCACAGGAAGGCGCATTTCGCCAGGGCCATCATGGAGAGCCTCGCATACATCGTCAGGAGGAACCTGGAGGCGCTTGAGAGCATGGGCATCACCGTCAGCGAGATCCGTTCCCTGGGCGGCGGTTCCAAGAGCGCCGTATGGAACCAGATCAAGGCGGATGTGCTCGGCTGCAAGCTGATGACGATGACCACCAAGGAAGCCGCCTGTCTCGGCGCCGCCATCCTGGCCGGAAAGGCCGTCGGCCTGTTCCCCAGCCTGGACGAGGCTGTTGACAGCATGAGCCACGTCAAGAACGAGTTTTACGCCAATCCCGACAACAAGGCGGTTTACGACAGGTGCTTTGCCGCATACAAGGATTTGTTCAAAAGCCTTGACAAGGTCTTTGACCAATATTGATTTCAATGAATTTTATCAAGAATAAGGAGAAAAGACATGAAACCTGAGCTCATCGTAATGCTTACCCATCACGACCGAACCGTCGAAAACGCCATTGATGTCTATGAGTCCTGCCGCGGCAGCAAAGCCAAGTTCTGGGGCTTCAAGGAGGAAGGCCTTCCCCTTGAGAAGATGAAAGAGCTTTGCAGCATGATGAAGGCCGACGGCAAAACCACTTTCCTGGAGATTGTTGCCTATACGGAGGAGGAATGCCTCGCGGGCGCGCAGTATGCGGTTGACTGCGGTTTTGACTACCTCATGGGCACCATGTATTACGACTCCGTACGGGATCTGGTCCGCGGGCACGGAATCAAGTACATGCCCTTTGTCGGCGACGTGAGAGAGCGTCCCAGCGTGGTGTACGGCACCATTGAGGATACGGTCAGCGAGGGTCTTGAACTGGTCAAAGCGGGCAAGGTGGACGGCATTGACCTTCTTGGCTACCGTTTCGTAGGCGATGCCGTCAAGCTCAACCACGACTTCGTTGAGGCTGTTCAGCCGTACGCGCCGGTCTGTCTGGCGGGCAGCGTTTCCAGCTACCAAAGACTCGATGAGGTCGCCTTTGCCGGAGCCTGGACCTTCACCATCGGCAGCGCATTCTTTGAAAACAAGTTTGACGGGACTTTCTCGGAGCAGATTGACAAGGTTGTCGATTACATGCAGTCCAAGTAAAGCGTCTTTTAAGGCGGGGAGTAAGCCATGAAATTCGGTTTTATGACTCTTGATTTCAAGAGACTTCCTCTGGAACATGTTTTCAAGCTCGGCAGGGAATACGGATTTGACGGGGTCGAGATTTTCTGCAACAGGAACCATCTCTTTCTGCCCGGGTTCACCGCGGAAAAGGCAAGAGCAATCCGGGAGTTGAAAAAGAAATACGATCTTGAGACCCCTATGCTCACTCCCAACACCCTGGGAAAGGAGGTCAACATATGCTCCTCCGACCCCGAAGAGAGAAGGGATGGGATCACGCTGCTGAAGCAGGGCATCGACGCGGCGGAAATGATTGAGGCGCCCCAGATGCTGGTGACGGCGGACCATCCCGGATACTTCAGGGAGAGGGAGAAAATATGGTCCGTGCTTGTCGAGAGCATGGCGGAGATCTGTGACTATGCCTGCGGCAAGGGCGTCCGGGTCGTCATGGAGCCGGTAACCCCGATGGAGAGCCCGGTTGTGACGACTTCTCAGGATTGCAGCAGGCTGATCCGGGACGTGAACAGCCCGGCGCTCTACGCGATGCTTGACATTGTGCCCCCGGTTGTCGTGCATGAGCCCTTCTCCCAGTACTTCGAGCTTCTGGGCGACAGGCTCTCCTATATCCATATTTGCAACACAGACGGGGTCACAGACGCACACATAAGGCTTGAGACCGGGGTGTACCCGATTCCCGACGTGATAAACGTCTTCAAACATCACCGCTATGAGGGCTATGTTACTACGGAACTCTACAGCGAAAACTACAGGGATCCGGAGCTTCTGCTTGCCAATACCTCAAGAGTTCTGAGAGGCATCCGGGAAGAAATCAAGGTATAACAGGAACTTTCTTGTTTGAAAGGACGAAACAAAACAATGCTGAAATTAACCCCTTATGAGCAGGATATGCTCGACGGTAAATATGGCCGGTTCAAACAGCTGGCCATGGAGCAGACGGTCAAGTACGCAAAGGTTCTTGGCGCTGAGGAACTGATCCCGATCACAAAGGTGCATTTGAACATGGGCATCCCGCCTCTGGACTACGGTGTGGATGAAGACTTCAATGAAGCGTTCCGCCGCGTATACCTGGCTGTTGACGAGAAGGTGAAGTTTGAGGGATTTTCCCCCGAATGCTATGTCCAGACGGACGGCGGCGCGGTTGACCAGTACGATCCAAGACCCATGAGGCTTTCACAGGAATTCTGTGCACTGAACCGGAAGAGAGAACTGATCTCCGCAGAGGGCGGAACAAGCATCGTCGGCTCCTGTACGCCGTATCTGGCCGGCTGGCTTCCGATGCGCGGGGAACACTTTGTAACCACCGAGTCCAGCAATGTGCTGTTCTCCAACGCGGTTTTTGGGGCAATGGGAAATGCAAACGGCACCGCCTCCTGCGCATGGGCCGCCATCACCGGCAGAGGCCCCAAGTGGGGACTGCATATCAAAGAGAACCGCTATGCGCAGTGTGAGTTCAAGGTGGAGTGCCAGTGCGAGACGCCCCAGGACTGGGACGTGATCGGCTACACCCTGGGCAGGATGAGCAAGCTTAACAGGATCCCTGTCATCACCGGCAATTTCCATGGAGTGGACATTATCCGGCTCAAGAGGATGTTCTCCGCCATCGCGACCACTTCCGGCCTGGAGATGCTCCATATCGAGGGCATCACCGCCGAAGCGCCGACAAAGGAAATCGCCCTGAACGGGAAAACCGACTACCCCGTGTATCACATTACCCAGGCCGACTATGACGAATCCTTCAGCAGACTCTGCGACAAGGGCAGCGCTCCTGTACAGTTGGTTTCCTGCGGCTGCCCGCACTATACGCTTCAGGAGATCCGCGACTGTGCCAACTACATCAAGGGCAAGAAAGTGAAGGATGGCGTGACCCTGATCTTCTGGACCAACTCCTCGATCCGCGAAGCTGCCAGACTCTCCGGATATCTGGATACGATCGAAGCCGCCGGCGCCACGATCGGCACGAACGGATGCCCGCTGGTCCAGGGGCCCAACTGCTATGAAGGTGTTACCGGCATGGCTGTTGATGCTGCAAAGCAGGCTCATTATAACCGCTCCTATCTGAAGAATGGACATATGTTCTACGGCACGATGGAGCAGTGTGTTGACGCCGCCGTGACCGGTGTCTGGGAGGAAAAGTGAGAATGAAAAAGACGATAGTTATCAAAGGCCGTCCCGCGCTTGCAGGCATTGCGGAAGGATACGCGATGGTTTGTCCCAACAGCATTCAGGGTTGGGCGGGAATCGATCCCAGATCCGGCAAAATTCTGGAAAAGGGCCACATCCACGAGGGCGAGACCTATGACGGGAAAATCCTTGTAGTTCCCTGCTCACGCGGCTCCTGCGGCTGGTCCTGCCAGTTCCACGGGCCCCTGGACAATCTGGGCATGCGCCCGGCGGGCTGGGTCGTGACCCAGATCGACTCCAAGATCGGCACAGCGGCTGTGATCGTCAACCGCCCTATGGTGGCGGACTTCAAGGACGTCGACCCCTGCGAGGTAATCCACGACGGCGATTATGTTGTGGTAAACGGAGACGACGGCACGGTCACCATCACAAGAGAAGAGTAATCATATCCTGAACCTGAAAGGAGAACTTCCATGAACAAGCCTATGATCAAGTATGAGTACAAAGAGATGCTTGCCAATTCCGCCAAGCGTTTCCGCTACGATGAATGCGGTCCCGCCATGGACTCCGGGGACATGAGCATCCGGGATGTTGAAAATGGCCTCATTTACATCTACCCCCGTCCCCACGAGGGGTTTGAGATCACCAGCTGGGCAGACCTCAAACCGGAGGATATCGTTGTTGTGGACGACGACGGCAACCTCATGGAGGATAACGGCTATCTGGCCACGGTGGAACTGCCTATGCATCTTGCCATCTACAAAGCCCGTCCCGACTGCCATGTAATCCTCCACACGCATCCCCTCTGGTCCTCCGTTTTTGCCGCGACAGGCAAGGACGTTCCCTGCTGTCTGGCGGAGCAGGCCCTGTATTTGGGCGGCGGCACCAAATGCACGCCCTACGCGCTCGTGGGCAGCAAGCAGCTGGGCGACTATATCGTGGAGGCTCTCGGCCAGGACAAGCGCACGGCGCTGATGCGCAACCACGGCTCTGTCGTGATCGGAAACAGCTTCGCCGAGGTTTTCGAACTGTCCAGATATCTGGAGCACGCGGCACAGGTCGCTGTTATGGGCCAGCTCTTCGGCGGCGTGGAGACCTTCTCCGCTAGACCCGAGGATTTCCTGGATCCCAGCCTGATCTGACCGGCACGGGACAAGATACAGAGAGATGCCTCAGGGCATCTCTCTGTTTTGAAATGGGGGTTGTTTATGGCTGTTATCCTGCCATCCCTGGCATCCGCAAATACCGCCGACCTGAAAGGCGAGATCACAAGGCTCGGCGGGTACCCTTATCTTCATTTTGATATCGAGGACGGGAATTTCGTCGATAACATCACCTTCGGCCTCAAGACGATCAGCGCCGTCAGAAAGCTGTCAGATGCGGACTTCGATGCGCATCTCATGGTTACGGATCCGCTCAAGTATATCAAGCCTCTGGCGGAGCTGTGCTTCCAAAGCGTGTCGTTCCACTGGGAGTCCACGATGTACCCGATGCGGATCATCCACGAAATCAAAAAATACGGAATGAAGGCGGGCATTGCCCTGAATCCCGCTACACCGGCGGAGGCGGTCAGCGAATACCTTTCAGCAGTCGACCGGATTTTGGTTATGGCCTCGGAACCGGATGGCGCGGGCGAGCTGTTCCAAAAAAGGGTTCTGGAGAAAATCCGCAGGATCCGGAAACTCAATGGGAGGATACATATCCTGGTCGACGGCGGTGTTGACCCAGAAATCATGGAGATCGCTGTGGAGGCCGGCGCCGACATGATCGTCATGGGCAGGGCTGTTTTCGGCAGCCCGGATCCGGAGGCCTTCCTGAGGGAGCACAGTTGTGGGTGAGACCAGTCGTTCCGCCACAGCACAGCATTCTTGTCCGTTCTGCGTCAACGCGGTTCGGAAGCGGATGGCAGGACAGCGGGAACTGACGGCGGTGCGTATAAAAACGCCTGCTGATCTCGAAAACGAGGAAGAAGTTTTCAAGCTGATGCTGGAGCTCTCACAGGATGTTGATCATCGTCTCCGCGTGCACGGACTCGCCGCACGAGGCGTGCAGATCTGGATCAAGGCAAATGACCTGGGCAGTATGCAGTGCCAGTGCAAACTGCCATTTGGAACACAATTGAGATCTTTGCAGCGAGTCTATATCAGAAAGTCGAATGTGCGAAAAAGAAAAAGCCCGGGAGATCTCCATATTGTGAGACCTTCCGGGCTTTGTAGTTTACAGGTTTTCGATGTTTTCCAGAAAAACGAGAAATCCGAACGCCGTCCCAATCAGAACGAAGTTCGGATTTCTCAATTGTGGTGGAGAGTGGCGGACTCGAACCGTCGACCTTCCGCGTGTGAGGCGGACGCTCTAACCAGCTGAGCTAACCCTCCAGAGCTTTTACAGTCTACCACAAGCAGACGCGCATTGCAAGAAAAACTTTTCGCTTTTTGAAAAAAGATTGGTTTTTCTTAAAATGGGTGTTGACAATTCGGCGGCGTTCTGTTATATTTCTTATGCTGTTCTAGGAACACATGGCGGCATAGCTCAGCTGGCTAGAGCATTCGGTTCATACCCGGAGTGTCCCCGGTTCAAATCCAGGTGCCGCTACCAAGAAAAGGCGCAGCATTTTCTGCTGCGCCTTTTATATGGCCCGTTGGTCAAGTGGTTAAGACACCGCCCTTTCACGGCGGTAACATGGGTTCGAGTCCCGTACGGGTCACCAAAAGAAAGCAGTCCGCCGTCAGGTGGGCTGCTTTCTTTTGCATATCTCCCGCGGGACTCGAAGGGCGCGGGAGTGAATGGAGTGCCGGGGGCACTCCAGAGCCGCGCCCCGGCCCGCCCACAGGCGGGGAGTCCCGTACGGGTCACCAGCTCAGAAACAGGAGATTGATGCAAGATGTCAGCCTCCTGTTTCGTTTTTTTGCCCGGAAAGGCAGGACGCCGCAAGAGTTTTGAAACGCGGGCGATTCGTTTGCATAAGCGAAAGCGCATGATATGGTTGGGGGGTGCCCCTTGCGAGGGGATCAGTATTCGTAGATGCCGCCGCCGATGAATTCCCGGATCAGGGAATCCGCGGGAACCAGCTCCTCGTCGATGTCCCCGAACAGCTGCAGGGCCGGCAGCACCCGGCGCAGCTCCTCAAAGCGCTCGATCCCCTCCGGCACAGAGCGGAAGAGCTGGGTGGCCGTGCGGTTGTACACCGTCAGCTCGTAGGCCAGGGAGGTGTCGAACTGGAAGTCCGCCTTGTTCTTGAAGGGGGAGATGTACAGCACCTCGCCCCGGCGGACGTTGGCCCACATGCTCATGGTCTCCTTGGGGTCGGAGCCGCGGAACTTGTAGTCCCGCACCATACGCCGCACCAGGCGGAACCAGGTGCGCTTGAAGACGATCTCCCCGCCGAACTCCACATCGCTTCTGGCGGAGATGTAGAGCTTGAAGGCCTCCGGGTGCACGTCGGTGATCATGTTGTTCAGGGCGTGGATGCCCTCGAAGATCACCACCTCGTCCTTCTTGAGCTTGATGGACTTGGAGGGCTCCTGGATCCGCATGCGGCGTGAGAACTCATACTTGGGGATGTAGACCCGCTCCCCCCTGGACAGCTGGGAAAAGTGCTTGTTGAGAAGCTCCATGTCCAGGCACAGGGGCGACTCCAGATCCAGCTCCCCCTCTTCGGTCCGGGGGGTGGTGTGATCCACGGTCTTGAAGTAGTCGTCCATGCCCACGTAGTGGGTGCCGATGCCCCGCTTGTTGAGCTCCTCGGCAATCTTCATGGAACTGGTGGTCTTGCCCGAGCCCGAGGGGCCGGACAGCAGCACGATGGGGCTGCGGCTGCGGTTGGCCAGGATGCGGTCGGCGGCCTCCCGTACCAGGGTGTTGTAGCGCTCGTCACACTCGGCCATGAAGCCGGCGGGGTCGGAGACGGTTTTGAAGTTGATCTCGCTGAGCTGATACGCCATGGCTCATTCCTCCTTTAGAAAATCCCGGTAAAAGGCGGAGATCTTCTCCTTCTCCGCGCAGGTTTTTTCGATGCTCTCCACATATTCCAGCGGGTACTTGGGCGCCATCAGGCGGATGTTGCGCCCGCCGTCCGGCCGGATGAGCTTGGTGGAGCCCCCGCCGCCCATGGCGAGGATACTCCGCAGCTCCTCCATGATGCAGATGTTGTAAATGTTCACCGTGCCGCCCTTCTGCCAGCCCACGTTCTCAAAGCCGCCGGACATGAACTTCTGCCGGTAGAGATAGTACGGGGCGTAGCCCGCCGCCGTGAGCCGGGCGGAGGCATAGTCCAGCATGGCCCCCACCTCCCGGGCGGAGGGGATGGGCGTCTGGCTGACGGTGATGTTGGAGCCCTTTTTCAGCGACAGGGTGTGGACGGTGACGTTGTCCGCCCCCAGAGTCAGCACCTTTTCCAGGGTGTCCCGGAAGCCCGCGGCGCTGTCCCCGGGCAGGCCCGCGATCAGGTCCATGTTCACCGCGAAGCCCCCCACGGCGCGCACCTTGTCCAGGGCAGAGACGATGTCCGCCGCCGTGTGCTTTCGGCCGATGTTCTCCAGGACCCTGTCGCTCATGGTCTGGGGGTTGACGCTGACCCGGTTGACCCCGCGGCGCTGCAGTACCCGGAGCTTCTCCTCCGTGATGGTGTCCGGCCTGCCGGCCTCCACGGTGTACTCCATCAGGGCCGAGAGGTCAAACTGTTCCTCCAGAACCGCGCAGAGCCGCTCCAGCTGCGAAGCGGACAGGGTAGTGGGGGTGCCGCCGCCCATGTAGAGGGACACGGGCCGCAGGCCCAGGGCCCGCACCTGCGCGGCCGTGGCGGCGATCTCCTTCTCCAGGGCGTCCAGGAAGGGTTCGATGAGCTTCATGCTCTTTTCCACCGACTGGCTGACAAAGCTGCAGTAGGCGCAGCGGGTGGGGCAGAAGGGGATGCCCACGTACAGGCACACGTCCTTTTCCCCCAGCAGCTTCTCGCAGCGCAGGGTCTGGCGGGTGGTGGTCAGGCACAGGCCCGCCCGCTCGGGACTCACGTCATATTCCGCAATGAAGCGACGCAGGGCTGTCTTCTCATCCGGGGAAGCGGTCACCAGCCCCGCCATCAGCTTGCCCGGGCGCACGCCCGTGAGGGCGCCCCAGGCGGGCTTTGGCACGCCGGACTTGAGGGCGGCGCGGTACATGGCGTTTTTCACCAGGCGCTGGCAGATGCGGTCGGTGCCGAGGGCGTCGGTCATCCCCTCGTTTGCCGCCCGGGCCGAGCCGCGCCAGACGCTGCGCCCCTGGTAGAGGGCGCAGGTGGCCGTGGTGTTCTTCTCCCCCCGGCTCAGCCGGATCTCCATCCGGTTTCCGGCGGGTTCCCCCTCCGGGTACTCCGGCCGCTCCCCGGGAAACAGGGTCAGCAGCATCTGCTCCACCGCGTATTGATACTCATGTCCGTACAGGTACAGCTTCATGTTACGTTCCGTTTCC
>JBGUNL010000306.1:0-6583 GCA_045117295.1 Candidatus Limivicinus sp. | reverse complement strand
ACCCCCCCCCCCCCCCCCCCCCCCCCCCCCCCACCCCCCCCCCCCCCCCCCCCCACCCCCCCCCCCCCCCCCCCCCCCCCCCCCCCCCGCCCCCCCGCTGCTCTCTTTTCCTTTTCTAATCCTTTTCTAAAACAGATCCAGCGTGCTGTCCAGATAGAGCTCCTCCCGTACCTTCAGCCGGCACTCCGGCTTTGTCATGTAGTACAGCAGAAATTCCAGGATCAGGGCGCTGCCCAGGCTCCGCCCCTCGATCTTGAACTGGGAAAAGCCCATGGGCAGATAGATCCTCTGGATATCGTCGATGCCGATAAAGCCGGGGTTCTGCATGGCGTCGGAAAAGCGGTAGCCCCTGGCGGCCGTCGGGGAAGCGCAGACGTGCTCCGGGCCCTCCTCCCCCAGGTTTTTGCGGCTGACGCTTTCGTAGCACGCCTTCCGGTCCGGGCAGGCAAACCAGCAGCACTCATTGCACAGAAACTCCACCTTCCGCTTCTGCTCTTCCGGCAGGACGGCCAAACGGTCGAAGGCGCGGTTCAAGCGGAAGTCCGGCACCACATATCGAAACTCCTCCCGCTTCAGCTCCGCCTCCAACTGCGTAAACGCCGTCAGCACCTTGGTGGTGGAGGAGACGAAGTAAAACCCGGGGTACCGGTCCCGCAGATAGCTCAGCAGCAGATCCGAGGCGAGGATCACGCCGTTCGGGACCGACCCGCTCTTTTCAAACAGGGCGCAGAGGGCGTTGCACCGGGCGTCCGCCAGATGCTCCTGCCGCAGCAGGGAGTTGCTGAAGGTGAGCCGGGCGGAAATCCCGTATTCCCGCAGCAGCGCCGCGGCCTCCGCCGGCCGGTCCTCCCCGAAGCCCGCGCGGCCCCCGCCCCAGAGGCAGTCCGCCGGCGCGCCGTAGACGGAGCCGATCTCACACCAGTCGTAGAAGTACTCCCGGTGTTCCCGGACCAGCGGCAGAAAGGCGATGTAAAAATCGTAGAACTCAAACAGGCCCGGGAGGTGATAGACGGCTTTCATTTGCTTTTTCCCCCTCGCCATTTCGTTTCGGCGGCGCTGCCGCGCCGATTGGCCCGCAGGCAGAGCGCGGCGAGCAGCGCGCCCAGAAAGGCCCAGGAAATCAGCATCAGCGCGTTTTCCAGGAAAACCAGCCATCCGGCCTTATCATAGTCCAGGAAGGCAAAGGGCACCCGGAAGAAGAGATAGTCCGGCATCCCGTTTTTCCCAAACAGCCAGAAGCCCACGCCGCCGAGGACCGCGCCCAAAGCCGTGAGGACCTTCTTTGTCCCCGCTTTGCACCTGCCCAGCATCAGCGGCAGATGGAGGCCCAGGTGCGCCCCCATCAGCAGAAAGGACCAGTGGCTCATGGCCAGGTGCGCCGGACGCACCAGATATACGCCCCGGGGCCAGTAGAGAAACGGGACAGCGTAGCCGCTCATGGCCATGCCGCAGCAGGCCGTCAGCAGCATCGACAGCAGGAGCAGCCCGTTTACCGCCGTCGTCAGCGCTCGATAGGGGTTGTACCGCCCCCTGAACAGGGCAGCGTACCAACGCCGGTTCAGGATCTGGTGGATGATCACAGTGAGTGTCATGCCCACCCCGGTCCACTCGTGCAGCGCTTCCCCCGTCACCTGATAGGACATCAGGCAGAGCAGGAGGACAAGCAGCAGGGCGTCCACGATCATCCGGATATTCTTTTTCCCGCTTTTCCGCATGGGGCTGTCCTCCTGGAAAGCATTTCAATCAGTTCACGCTGTCGATCCACTTCTGCAGCTCGCCGTCGGAGATCCCCCCGCTCAGGCGGGTGGAGGAGAGGAAAGTCCCCGTCCCGGCCTGCTCGCCCAGAGTCTCTCCGGTGCGCCCGGCCCCGCTGCCGCCAGAGGTGCAGAATGGAATCACGGTCATGCCGGTAAAGTCGTGGCTCTCCACAAAGCTGCTCATAATGCGCGGGGCCTGGCCCCACCAGATGGGGTAGCCCAGGTACACGGTGACGCAGCCGTCCAGGGAGATCTCCTCCGCGATCTCCGGGCGGGCCTCCGGGGTGTTCTGCTCCACGGTGGCGCGGGTGGAACGGTCGTTGTAATTCAGGTCCTCCGCGGTATAGGGCTGCGCCGGGACGATCTCCGCAAGCTCGCCGCCGGTGAGCGCCGCGATCTTCTCCGCCACGCCCCGGGTGGTCCCGGTGGCGGAGAAATAGACCACCATGATTTTGTTCTCCGGGGCCGGTGCTTCCGCGGGCTCCGCCTCCGGCTGGGGCTCGGCCTCCTCCGTCTCGGCGGGGACCTGTGCGGGCGCCTGTTCGGGCGCCGGGGTGGGCGCGGGCGTGGACGCCGCCGGGGCGGGCGCACTGCCGCATCCGATGCACACAATCATCAGCGCCAGCGCCAGAAACAGGGAAATCAGCTTTTTCATGGCAGTTCCCCCTCAGTCCAGCTTCAGCCCGGCGATCCAGGCCTTGAGTTCCCGCTCGTCGGCGCGGGCGGAAAAGCGCTTGCCGGGGAGCACCTTCGCGCCCTTTGCCAGCTTCTCGATGCGCCCCTGGCCCTCGCCGAAGCCGCTGCCGCCGGAGGTGAAAAAGGGCACCACGGTCTTGCCGGAGAGGTCGCAGGCGTCCAGGAAGCTGTCGATGATGCTGGGCTCCCGGTACCACCAGATGGGAAAGCCCAGGAAGACCACGTCAGCCTCCCCGACGGGGGCGTCGGCACCGGCCAGAGCCGGGCGGCTGCTGGGATCCTGCATCTCCACGGTGCTGCGGGACTTCTTGTCCATCCAGTTCAGATCCCGCCGCTCGTAGGGCGTCTCGGGTCTGATCTCCCAGAGCGCCGCGTCAGCCGCGGCGGCCAGGGTCTTTGCCAGTCTTGCGGTGCTGCCGCTGGCGGAAAAATAGGCAACCAGTTTGTTCATGATGTTTCCTCCTTACTTGTGCTTGTTGCCGCCCCGGAAGGTGTTGCAGCGGTCGGGCTTCCACCAGGACTGCACGTCTTTGACGGCGGCGTGCGGAAGGCGGGCGTCGATCAGCTCCTTGACCCGGGGGCGGCGAATGATGTTGGGGCCTTGGGCTTCGCCGGTGTGACGCTTGATGGTCGCCTTGCCGGTCAGCCCGGCGGACACCCGATCGAAATTTTCTTCTTGCCCTTGCTTTACTCGTTCCAGATCTCCCTGGCCTGGCGGAAGACCGCCCAGCCCTTGGGCCAGCCCACATACATGGCGGCGTGGGTGATGATGGCGGCGATCTCCTCCTTCGTCACGCCGTTTGCCTTGGCGTTCTGCAGGTGGTAGCCCAGGGACGAATCCGTAATGCCCGACGCCATCAGGGACACCACGGTGATGATGCACTTGGTCTTTGTGTCCAGAGCCTCCTGGTTCCACACCTCGCCAAAGAGCACGTCGTCGTTGAGATGGGCGAACATCGGGGCAAACTCCCCCAGCTGCATCCGACCGGCGGTCTGTGTGATCTTCTTGCTCATATAGAATCCTCCTTCAAGGCTTGATATACTGTTTGTCCTTCTCCGGCAGACCGCTCTCGTCGGCCAGGAAGCGCTCAACCCTCATGTGCAGGTCGTACTTCTCCCGCAGGGCCGCGATCCGCCCCATCATGGGGGAGGCATGGTGGGCGTCGATGGCCGCCTGGTCCCGCCACTGGTCGATGAGCAGCACGGTCTCCGGGTCGTCCATGGGGAAAAAGTACGCGTAGCGCAGGTTGCCGTCCTCGGCGCGGATGGCCGCGGCGGTGCCGCTCTGCACCATCTCCTCCGCGAAGGCGCGGGCAGCGCCGTTTACACCGGTGTAATAGAGATGAATCGTGATCATTGCAGTCCTCCCAGTATGGTTTTGATAAAGGCATAGGCCATCTCATAGGTGCTCATATAGACATAGTGAATTCCCGCCTCCCGCATGGCCTCCCGCTGCTTTTCCGTTACCACCGTGTAGGGGTACAGACCGTAGACAAAGGGCAGGAAGGCATACAGGAAGGTCTGGCGGCCGCCCGCGTCCAGGTCGGGGACAAAGCGGATGAGGCAGCGGTCCAGCGCCTCCTTGGACTCCCCATAGGCCGCCTTGAATTCCACCAGGCGCTCCATGCGGGAGTTGGCCTCCATGTCATAGAGGTTCATGCTCAATAGCTTGAGCATCAGGGGCCGCCGCTCCAGCGCCCGGGACAGCTCCGCGGCCAGCGCGTCCACGTCCAGCTGCTCCTCCCGCCGGCAGAGAGCGTCCAGCTCGCCGGCAAAGAGCTCATATTCCCGCTGGAACAGGGCCAGGAAGATTTCCTCCTTGGTCTCGAAATAGTTGTAGATCGACGTGCGGGTAAAGGAGGTCTGCTGTCCGATGTCCTTGAGCGTGATCTCCTTGAAGCTTCTGGTTTCATAGAGGGTCCGGCAGGCGGCGAGGATCTCCTCCCGCCGCGCCTGGGTCAGTTCCGCAGATCCTTTCGGCATAGTGTTGTTCTCCTGTTATCCAATCAGATTTGTGGTGATTCCCGTCAGGACGGAAAAGGCCATCACAAAGGCCAGGTACAGGGCAAAGCGCTTTCCCCCCAGCACGATCTTCAGCGCGCCCAGGTTTGTGATCTTGGTGCCGGGCCCGGTGAGCATGAAGGCCGCGGCGCTGCCCATGCTCATGCCCTGCCAGAGCCACTCCTGCAGGAGCGGGATCGTCCCGCCGCCGCAGGCGTACAGCAGCGCTTCCGTTCAGCTTCATGCCAATGCTCCCTTTCCAAAGCAAATTGACACGATGTCAGAACATAGTATAGCGCTGTTCTGACATCGTGTCAATATCCTTTTTGGGAAGCGTCTTCCTTTTTCGGGCGGTCTTCCGGATCAGAGCTTTCCGCAGGTCTTTGCCTTCTGCACCAGGGCGGCAAAATCCTCATAATGCCAGTTCTCCGTGGGCTTCTCGCAGTCGATATCATGGAAGAAGCAGCTGGGAATCTCCTTCGCCTTGAGATTTTTCAGGATGCACAGGCTGCAGCCCCGGTCGTGGTTTGTCGGATGGAAGGGACATTTCAGATCCCCGCAGGTGCAAAACTCTCTCGGTTCCTTCCTCATGTTTCATCGTCACATCTTTTTCTTTTCTTGCGTCGGCGCGCTTTCCCTTCAGCAGGGAAACCGGGCGATCTCCACGCCGTCGCAGAAGCGGGCCTTGAGGGTCTGCAGCTTCTGAAACAGCTCCGTCTCCACGTGGGCCTGCTGGTGCGCGGGGCTTTCCCAGCTCTCCACCAGCAGCAGATCGTCCGGCGCCTCCGCCGCAAAGTAGTAGTCGTAGCCCAGGTTGCCCGCCTCCGCCCGGGAATTGGCCCGGATGCCAAGCTCACACAGGGCCTCGTAGAAGGTCTCCCTCTGCCCGGGTCTGCAGTGGTAGGTCACGTTCCAGGTCAGCATGCCTCTCTCCCCTTTCTAGTCGATGTACCAGAGTCCGTCGGTGCTGTATTCCGCCGGCAGCTGGATCCAGTCGCCGTCTGACGCCTCAATCCACCAGCCGTCCTCGTCGTGCTCCATCCAGCCGCACTCGCCAAAATCGGAGGAGATCCCCTCCACCCAGTACTGCCAGACGGGCGGGTCCACCTCGGTGTTGTACCAGAGCCAGCAGTCGCTTTCCGCGTCGTAGTAGCTGTCCTCGTAGGTGTCGTAATCCAGGATGCGGTCGGCCCGGATCGGGTCCGTGACCGTGTGATAGCTCCCGTCGGCCTGCCGCTCCAGGTACAGGTGCTCAGCCTTTTGATCGGTGAGCTGCAGCTGCTGATAGGGGGCGGGCTGAACGCTCTGGCTGCCGGTCTGGGCAAGGTTCCTGGCCGCCTGCGAGACCATCAGGAACACCGCCAGGATGACCGCGACGGGAAGCCAGCGCCCGCGCTTTTTCTTCGCCGTTCCGAAGGCGTTTTTCAGCGACTCCTCCGACTGATAAACATGGGTGTTTTCCGCAGGCTGGCCCGTAATCTCGTCCAGCTCGCTGCGGATCTCCATCGGGGCGCCGCAGTTGGGACACTGCATGCTCTCCTTTGCGCCCGCGGTATTGTTCAGATTCAGCAGCATCCTGTTTTCGCAGTAGGGGCAGTAGCAGACCACGTTTTCATAGCGGCCGTTTTTCTGAAAGGCCACGCTGTCGTAGTACTTGCCGTTTTCGTCGTAGTAGCCCTTCTCGTAGTGGGTGCCGGAGGCCGCGTCCGTCCAGGACTCGGGATAGTAGACATAGTCGTGGCGGCGGCCGTAGTACATGGTGGGCCGCAGGGTCTGGGAGATGAGAAAGCCCACAGGCTGGTTAAAGCGCGGCCTGCCCACCGGCTGGGAGACCGGCCTCGACGCGGGCCTGCTCTGGGGGCGGCTGGCGGGCGCGGAGCCGCCGAAGAGGGGCCGGCTGCTGTGGCTGGAGGCGGAATGGCCGCTGGGCCGACTGCTGTAGGAAGAGCGCGAGCTGGACGAATGCGAAGAGTAGGAAGAACGGGAACTCGACGAGCGCGAGCTGGAGGAATGTGAGCTCGACGAATGGCTCGAATGGGAACTGGAGCTGTGATGACTGGGCATGAGAGTCTCCTCCTTGTATGTTCAGCGTTTCGCGTACTGTGTATAACACCACCGGGCGATCCGGG
>JBGUNL010000305.1:0-6509 GCA_045117295.1 Candidatus Limivicinus sp. | reverse complement strand
TGTATCTGGAGGAGTACCTGGAGGGCTGCAAAGCGCGCGAGATGCAGAAGATGTGGATCTGAAACAGCGGCCTTGCCCGCTCTGCTCCTGGCCCGAGGGTTCATAACGGCCTCCGACTCACAGCAAAACCGAATCGAAGCCCCGACTCCACCGAAAGAGGCGATTTCTTTCCGTACCATGTCCGTTCCGGCCTGCCGGCCAAACCTGCTCCTTTTTCTATTGGGAATCGCCCCTATGAGCATTCTCTCTATTTCAACAGAAATGTGCAGAAGATAGAAAAAACTGTTTCTTTTTCGCAATTTTTGTTTTATACTTTTTCCGTTGACAACCCTGGATTTTGACGAACCGCATCCGCACGTTGCAGAAACAACAGTCGGATCCAAGGAATATACGATAAAGGAAAATCTGTATGGACCAATCTATGCTTATCTTTGCAGTCCCCATTCTATGGCTCGTTCTGTCGATCATCGGCAGCTGGCTGCTGTTTCGCAAAGCGGGCCGGCCGGGTATCCTGAGCCTGATCCCCGGCGTGAATCTGATCGTGGAGTATTCGATCTGCTGGAGCTGGCTTTTCGGACTGATCTTCTTGCTGCTCGCAGGCGGCGCGAACTACTGCGCCGGAGCGGATCAGACGGCACCTGCCGGGGTAGCGGGCATCATCGTCTTGATCCTCCACTGGGTTGAGAGTCAGAAGCTCGCCCGTTCGTTCGGGAAAGGTTTTCTGTACGGCCTGTTTCTCTTCTTCTTTGACAGATTTGCCCGCGTCGTTCTCGGCCTCGGCGGCGCCCGGTACGTAGGGAAGCGCTGAGCGGATGCGCAGTTTTCGCGGCTCTTACGCAAACCGTGGAAACGGAACAGAGCTGAGTTCTTCTGACGTGGCCGGACTCGAATCCCCTTCGGGGACTAGGCGGCAGGCTGCGCCCGCCGCCGTCGCCGGAATCCGCCTGCGGCGGACCGGCTCGAGGATGGGCCGCAGGCACCAAAAAGGCACCCCCTTTCGGGGGCGCCTTTTTGGTGCCGGTGGCCGGACTCGAACCGGCACGGGATTGCTCCCAGGGGATTTTAAGTCCCCGGTGTCTACCGTTCCACCACACCGGCGTGCGCTCATAATTTACCACGGGAGTCAGGATTCGTCAAGCCGGACGCGGTTGACGGATTGCCGCGCCAGTGTGCGCACTGGCGTGCCATGACGAAGGATCTTTTCGGCAGGGAAAACCGATCCGGGCCGCTGGTCGGCAGGGCTGCGCTTTCTCCCGGCGGAAAGAGAAAAGGCAAGCGGGTTTCCGCTTGCCTTTTGTGTACGTTCAATCAGTCGGTCACGTAGGGCAGGAGAGCGATCTGACGGGCTCTCTTGATGGCCTCGGTGAGCTCACGCTGATGCATGGCGCAGACGCCGGTGGTGCGGCGGGGCAGGATCTTGCTCCGCTCGGACATGAACCGGCGCAGCTTGGCGGTGTCCTTGTAGTCGATGAAGGTGGCCTTATCGACGCAGAACTGGCAAACTTTTCTGCGCTTGCGGTTCTTGGGATTGTTTTTATCGAAAGCCAAAGCTAGTTCCTCCTTCTATTATCGTTAGAACGGCAGCTCGCCGTCGCCGTCGTCCAGCTCGACAAAGGTGTTGGAAGCGGGCGCGGGGGCGCTGCTTCTGCCAGAGTCATAGTTGCTGGAGTAGGTGTTGTTGGAGTAGCTGTCGCGGCTGGAGTCGCCGTCGCGGCGGCTCTCGCCGAAGTAGACGTTGTCCGCGTTGATTTCCCAGCTGGTGCGGTTGTTGCCCTCGCGATCCTGCCACTTTCTGGACTGGAGTCTGCCGGAGACAACAATCATGCTGCCCTTGTGGAAATACTTGGACACGAACTCGCCAGTGGAGCGCCAGGCGACGCAGTCGATGAAATCGGTCTGGCGTTCGCCCCCGTCGCGGCCGCCGAAATCGCGGTCCACCGCAACGGTAAAGCTGGTCACGCTGACGCCGGCCTGCGTGGTGCGCAGCTCCGGATCCCGGGTCAAGCGACCCATAATCACAATGTGGTTCAGCATAACCCGTACCCCTTATTCAGGACGTCTGGTGATCAGGCGACGCAGAATACCGTCGGTAATGCCGAGGATACGGTCAAGCTCTGCGGGCAGCTCGGGGCCGCTCGTGAACTTCATGAGCACATAGTAGCCCTCGGAAATGTAGTTGATCTCGTAAGCGAGCTTGCGCTTACCCATCTCCTCCATCTCTTCCAGCGTACCATTTGCTTCCACAAGTGCCTTGAACTTCTCAACGACAGCGGCGGTCTCTTCCTCCGTGAAGTTGGGATTGATGATGTACATCACTTCGTACTTTTCGCTTGCTTTTGCCATGGTTGCACCTCCTTTTGGTCATTTGGCCCCCGCTCGCGGCGGGAGCAAGGAATCCCTGTCCCATGGACAGGCTTTATAATTATATCCATTTTTCCGGACTTGTCAAGGGATTTTTGCCAAAAAAATCGCCGCGCGGAATTTTTCCGCGCGGCGAACTTGAATGGCTTATCTGCCCATTTTCCGCTCGGCCAGGGAGAGCAGGACGATCCGCTCGCAGAGCTCGGCGTAGGTCATGCCCGCCACCTTGGCGGCCTTGGGGATGAGGGAGTTGGGCGTCATGCCCGGCAGGGTGTTGACCTCCAGGCACCAGGCCCGGCCATCCCTGTCCAGAATGAAGTCCGACCGCGAGTAGACCGAGAGGCCCAGAGCCTCGTGGAAGCGGAGGGCCGCCTCGCCGATCTGCTTCTGCTCCTCCTCCGTGATGCGGGCGGGGCAGATCTCCTTGGCGCCTTCGTCGCCGCTCTGGTACTTGGCCACGTAGTCGAAGCTGGAGCCCTCGGGGGGGACGATCTCGATGGCGCTGAGATACTGCCCGTCAAAGATGGGCTGGGTGATCTCCCGGCCGATGATTTTCTCCTCCACCACCACGCGGCTGTGGAAGCGGACCAGATCGTGCAGGGCCGCCTCCAGTTCCTCCCGGGTGTCGGGCAGGGCCACGCCGATGGAGGAGCCGCCGTTGACCACCTTTACCGCGCAGGGCACGGGCAGTTCGTCGACCAGGCGGGGGATATCCTCCTCGGTGTACCACAGCTCCCGCCAGGCGGGAGTGCGGATCCCGGCGCTCTCCATGACGCGCTTGGCCACGGCCTTGTCCATGGCCATGGCGCTGGGCAGGGAGGCCGAGCCCGTGTAGGGCACGCCCAGCAGATCCAGGGTGGCCTGGATCTTGCCGTCCTCGCCGTCGGCGCCGTGGAGGCCGAGGAAGACGCAGTCGGCCAACTGGCAGATCTCCAGCACGTTTTTGCCCAGGTGACTGGGGCCCTGCAGCTTCCGGGAGGCCTTCACCTGCTCCAGATCCGGGGCCTTCTTTTCGATGGCCACGCTGCCGATGAAGCCGTCCGGCGCGTCAAAGGCGGCCTCCAGGGGGCCGTCGTAATCCTCCAGCCCCATGTACATATCCACAAAGATGGCCTGATGGCCGAGAGAGCGCAGCGCCCTGCACACCGAGGTGCCGGTGACCAGAGCCACATGGCGCTCGGTGCTGATGCCGCCGCCCAAAACCACAATCTTCATATCCGAAATCCTCCGTTGCGATCAGAAATTTTTATAAACTCTCGGCACCCGCTTGGAAAGGGCGCACAGCAGCTCATAGGAGATGGTGCCCGCCGCGGCGGCCAGGGCCTCCACGCCGGCATTGGCGCCGAAGATCTCCACCTCGCTGCCCACGGCGACCTCCGGCAGATCCGTCAGGTCGATCATGCACATGTCCATGCAGATGCTGCCCCGCTGGGGGGCCATGCCGCCGCCCGCCGCGAAGGCGCATTTGTTGGAGGCCGGGCGCGGCAGCCCGTCGGCATATCCCACGCCCAGCACGCCCATGCGGGTGGTGCGCTCGGTGGTGAAGCGCCGGCCGTAGCTCACGGAAGTGCCGGCGGGGTAGTGCTTGATGGTGGTGACCCGGGTCATGAAGCGCATGCAGGGCTTGAGCCCCAGGCGCCCCGTCGTGTCCCCGTAGCCGTAGAGCAGCAGACCCGGGCGCACCATGTCCAGGCACATCTCCGGGTACTTTACCACGGCGCCGGTGTTGGCGCAGTGGCGGATGGTAAAGCGGATGCCGCCCTTCTCCTCCACCTCGTCCAGCACCTCACAGAACAGGCGAAACTGCTCCCTGGTGTAGGCCTCATTGTCCTCCCCGGGCTCGTCGGAGACCGCGAAGTGGGTGAAAGCCCCCTCGGGGATCAGCCCCGGCATGCGGCAGGCCTTGATGATGTTCTCCACGCCGCCGTCAAAGCGCTCGTCCCGACAGAGGACGCCCAGGCGGGACATGCCGGTGTCCAGCGCGATGTGGACCTTGAGGGATCTGCCCACGCGCTGGGCCTCGGCGGAGAACTCCACCGCCTTGGCAAGGCAGGTGATGGTCTGGGTGATGTTGTTGTCGATGAGCATGCGGGTGTACTCGCAGGGGGTGTGGCCCAGGATCAGCAGGGGCAGGGTGATGCCCCCGTCCCGCAGCTCCATGGCCTCGTCCAGACAGGAGACGGCCAGGTAGTCCGCGCCGCATTCCTCCAGCGTGCGCGACACCTCCAGCGCCCCGTGGCCGTAGGCGTTGGCCTTGACCACGCCGAGGAACTTGCACCCGGCGGGAATGGCGGCGCGGATGGCCGCGTAGTTGTGCCGGATGTTTTCCAGACTCACTTCCGCCCAGGTGCGTTTGTCCAGTTCGCCCATGGTGATGCCTTCTTTCCGAACCCAAAAATTTTATCCAGTTTAGCATACGCGGGACAAAACTGCAATGCTTTTCCCCGCATGAAAAAAGAACCGCCCGTCATGATCGGCGGGCGGGGGGAGGATCAGATGAATTTGTCGATGGCGGCGTTGAGCTCCTCCAGGGCCTGGCTGTCCCCCTCGGCGCCGGAGATGCAGTGCTCGATGTGGTCCTTGAGGATGATCTTGGCGGTGTTGTTCAGGGCCGAGCGCACCGCGGCCAGCTGCACCAGCACCTCGGTGCAGTCCCGCCCGTCCTCCACCATGCGCTTGACGGACTCCAGATGTCCGATGGCCCGGGCCAGCCGGTTGACCACCGCCTTGGTCTGGGTATGGTCGTGGGTGTGCGTGTGGGGATGGTCGTGATCGTGGCCGTACACGTGCTCCGGCTCCAGCTCGTGGGCGTGGACGTGCCCGTCGCCGTGGTCGTGATAATAGACGGGATGTTCGTTTTCCAAAGCGGTTCACCTGCCCTGCGTTACTTTGTTTACTTTACCATACAAACGCCGGAAAGCTCAACCCCCCCGGGGGGATAAATTTAAAAGACAGCGGGAGCGCGTCTGCGCTCCCGCTTTTGTCCAATGGGAAAATCAGTTGACGGTGACGGTGGCCTCGGCGCTGGTCTTGGTGACACCGGTGGCGTCGGTGATGACGCAGCGGTAGGTGCCCTCGGCCTCTTCGGTGATGCCGTTTGCCCAGAGGATGGAGGTGTAGGCGTTCTCGTTTTTGTCGAAGGTGTTCTCCAGACGCAGACCGTACTGGGCGTTGTCGGTGGCGTCGCCGGTGAAGACCACGGAGACCCAGCCGCCGGTGGCCTCGTTGTAGCGCTGCCAGTCAAAAGAGGTGTTGACGGAAAGGTTGCCCTTGGCCGTGACGATGAACATGCGGTTGTATTTGCCCGCGTCCACAGGGCCGGTGAGGGGCGTAATGTCCTTGGTGATGGCGATGGCCTGGCTGGCGTACTGGTTGTAGGCCTCGGACTGCACGCCGGAGAGGGTGGTGTCCAGCTGGCCCAGGCGGCCGTCGATGCCGGCGACGGCGGCGTTGAGGGCGTTGACGCTGGAGGTGAGGCTGGCCTCCTGCTCCTTGATGCTGCTGCGCAGGGAGAGCATCGTGATGAGGCAGATCAGGCTGAGCAGGCAGCTGACGCCGGCCAGCGCGACAGTGGCCAGGGAGGCCGCGGGGAAGCGGGGCGACTTGCCCTCGGGGGCGGGCTTGGCCGCGGGGTAGACGGGGTCGGGATCAAAGAAATCCTGGGAGTCGTCCTCGGCGTCGGGGGCGGCGTCGGGAATATCCACGGCGGGCTCCTCGGCGGCGGGAGTTTCATAGTAGGGGGGGACCTCCTCGTACGCCTCGGTCAGGCTGCCGCAGAAGGGGCAGACCTTGAGATCGTCGTCGATGGTCTTGCCGCAATTTAAGCAGATCATGTTTTACACCTTTCTTTCCGAAAAAAATGGTGCCGGAAGATTCGCGTTGTATTCTACCACATATTCGGCGTTATGTCAATCTTTTGCTGTTTTTATGCAGAAAAAACCTGTTCTCGCCCCCCACCGGGAGGGGAAACGACCCGGATTGTGGGGGAGATTATTCCCCACTTATGCATAATTATGTCGAAACATGTCAAAAGGGCAGGCGCATGGCGCCTGCCCGGTTTCTTATGACTGTCCCTCGCCGCCCTTGTTTTTGGGCTTGCCGCGGTAGTAGCGGCGGCGGTTGGACTTGGGTTTGCCGCCCTCCTCCCT
>JBGUNL010000304.1:0-4252 GCA_045117295.1 Candidatus Limivicinus sp. | reverse complement strand
GGACGAGGAAGCGCACACCGCGGAACTGGCGGCGCTGATCGAGGAAATCTATCACGGAGACAGGGAGGAAATCGGCGATGTACAGCATCATGAAGAGGCTGATTGAGAGAAAGTTTTACAAGACCATGGCCGAGGCGCAGGAGAGGATTGACGTGTTCTTTGCCGTGGGCAGGCTGAACGGGGACGCCTACGCGGAGCTGGCGGCACTGTGTGAGGCGGTCTACGCGGCATGACGGCGGCGGAGAGACGCGAGGCCGCGGCGGCGTTTCTGGAGCGGCTGGCCAGGGACGACAGCCACGGCTATGACCAGCAGCATCGCTGGGGCGAGCGGGGCGACTTCGACTGCTCCGCGGCGGTGATCTCCGCCTGGCAGGCTGCCGGCGTCCCGGTGAAGGACCGGGGCGCCACCTACACCGGGAATATGCGGGGCGTGTTTCTGCGCTGCGGCTTCCGGGACGTGACAGGCGGGGTTTCCCTGGCCGCAGGGACGGGGCTTGTCCGCGGCGACGTGCTGCTGAATCTGCGGCACCACACGGCGATCTACTGCGGAGACGGCATGGAGGCAGAGGCCTCCATCAACGAAAACGGCGGCGTCACCGGCGGCAGGCCGGGGGACCAGACCGGGCGGGAGCTGCTGATCCGGCCCTACCGCAATTACCCCTGGGACTGCGTGCTGCGCTATGAGGGCGGCGAGGAAGCGCCCGCGGAACAGACGCCGCCCGCCGCCCTGTGCAGGCCCGAGATCCCGGAACTGTGCCGCGGCGCCGTCGGCGCAGCGGCGGCGGCCCTGCAGGCGGCCCTGCGGCAGCGGGGCTTTGACCCCGGGGAGATCGACGGAGAACTGGGCGCGCGCACCGAGACAGCCCTGCGGCGCTTTCAGACGGTCCGGGGGCTGGAGGCAGACGGAATCTGCGGAGAGCGGAGCTGGACCGCCCTGCTGAAGGGATAGGTGACAGATATGCTGGAGACGGTGGCGGGCGCGCTGATCACGGGCGTGCTGACGCTGGTGGGCGTTCTGATTTCCAACGGGCGCTCCCAGGCGGTGACGGAGACCCGGCTGGAGGAGCTGACGCGGGAGGTGCGGGAGCACAACGGCTTTGCCCGGCGCATGCCCGTGGTGGAGGAACAGATCCGGGTGATCAATCACCGGCTGGCGGATCTGGAGAAGGAGAGCCGGTGAGGGGGAGACCCCTCAGGCGCTCCGCGCCAGCTCCCCTTTCAGGGGAGCCTGTAAGGAAGGAGATTATAATGGACTGGACGAACATTCTGGAACGGGCGGCCTGGACCTTTGTGGAGGGCTTCCTGGTGGCGCTGCCCCTGGGCGGGGGAGAGCTGGACAAGGCGGCGCTGATGGGCGCGCTGATGGCGGGGCTCTCGGCCCTGAAGACCTTCACGGTGGACTGGATCCGGAGCCGCCGGGAGGAATAAAAAAACAGGCGCTGCGGTTTTCCGCAGCGCCTTTCGCGTGGAGATGGATGAAAATAGAAAGAAGAGGAATCAGAGCAGGGGGCCGATGGAGCTGAAGAGCGGCGCGAAGACCAGGGACACGACGGTCATCAGCTTGATCAGGATGTTGATGGAGGGGCCGGAGGTGTCCTTGAAGGGGTCGCCCACGGTGTCGCCGACGACGGCGGATTTGTGGGCAGAGGAGCCCTTGCCGCCGTGGTGGCCTTCCTCGATGTACTTCTTGGCGTTGTCCCAGGCGCCGCCGGAGTTGGACATGAAGATGGCCAGCAGCACGCCGGTGACCAGGGAGCCGGCCAGCAGACCGCCCAGCGCCTCGGTGCCGAAGAGCAGGCCCACGATGAGGGGAACCGCCACGGCCATGATGCCGGGGACAATCATCTCATGCAGGGCGGCACGGGTGGAGATAGAGACGCAGGAGCCGTACTCTGGCTTGCCGGTGCCCTCGAGAATGCCGGGGATCTCGCGGAACTGGCGGCGGACCTCCTCGATCATCTTGTAGGCCGCCTTGGACACGGAGTCCATGGTGATCGCGGAGAAGACGAAGGGCAGCATACCGCCGATCAGCAGGCCGATGACCACCCGGTCGGTGAGGATGTTGATGCCCTCCAGACCCACGGCCTGGGCGTAGGAGACGAACAGAGCCAGGGCGGTCAGCGCGGCGGAGCCGATGGCAAAGCCCTTGCCCATGGCGGCGGTGGTATTGCCCACGGCGTCCAGTTTGTCGGTGATCTCGCGCACGTGGGGGTCCAGACCGCTCATCTCGGCGATGCCGCCGGAGTTGTCGGCGATGGGGCCGTAGGCGTCCACCGCGACGGTGATGCCGGTGGTGGAGAGCATGCCCACGGCGGCCAGGGCGATGCCGTAGAGGTCGTCGGTGAACTTATAGGAGAGGAAGATGCCCACGCAGATCAGGAGGATGGGCACCCAGGTGCTCATCATGCCCACGGCGATGCCGGTGATGATGGTGGTGGCGGAGCCGGTCTCGGCCTGATCGGCGATGCGCTTGACAAAGGAGTAGTCCTCCGAGGTGTAGATCTCGGTGACCTTGCCGATAATGAGGCCCACCAGCAGGCCCGCGATGATGGCCATGGCGTAATAGACGCTGTGGAAGAACAGCAGGCTCAGCGCCAAGGAGCCGACGGCCACGATGCCCGCAGCCACGTAGGAGCCCATGTTCAGCGCCTTGTGGGGGTTGGAGTCGTCCTTGCCGCGGACGAAGAAGGTGGCGGCGATGGAGGCGGCGATGCCCAGCGCGGCCACCACCAGCGGGTAGAGCGCGCCCAGGGAGAAGCCGCCCACGGTGAACTGCTGCAGGCTCTTGGAGACGAGGCCCAGGGACAGGGCGGAGACCACCGCGCCCACGTAGCTCTCGAACAGATCGGCGCCCATGCCGGCCACGTCGCCCACGTTGTCGCCCACGTTGTCAGCGATGACGGCGGGGTTGCGGGGGTCGTCCTCGGGAATACCGACCTCCACCTTGCCCACCAGGTCGGCGCCCACGTCGGCGGCCTTGGTGTAGATGCCGCCGCCCACGCGCGCAAACAGCGCGATGGAGGAGGCGCCCAGGGAGAAGCCGAAGAGGATGCCGGCGTTTTTGGTGATGAGGTAGAACAGACTGCAGCCCAGCAGGCCCAGACCCACCACGCTCATGCCCATGACGGAGCCGCCGGAGAAGGCCACGGCCAGGGCGCGGTTCATGCCGCTCTCCTTGGCGGCCTGGGCGGTGCGGACGTTGGCCTTGGTGGCCACGCGCATGCCGAAGAAGCCCGCCAGAATGGAGAAGATGGCGCCGGTGACAAAGCAGACGGCGGTGCCCCAGTCAATGAAGAAGCCGATCAAGAGGAACAGAGCCGTGATGAAAATGGCCAGGATCTTATATTCCGAGGTCAGGAAAGCGGAAGCGCCCTCCGCGATGGCGGCGGCAATTTCCTGCATGCGGTCGTCGCCGGGGTCGGCCCTGTTGACAAAGGCGGCCTTGCTGGCGGCAAAGAGCAGTGCGCATACGGCGAGGACAGGTGTAATCCAGACAAATACACTCATAATGCCTTACACTCCTAAACGAATCATAAGGGAGTACAAGCTCCCTCTGTTTGTGTATTTTAACCGATAACTGCGGCAAATGCAAGTCGAAAGGAATTTGTTTTGGTGCACAATGACCAATTTTATACAAAGTGCTGAATTCATCTGACAGGAACCGGGAGGAACAGGCAGAATCCACAAAAAAAGAGCCGCCGGCGCGGGAGATCCGGCGGCTCTTTCGCGCGCGTGCGCGGTGTATAAAAGGAAGAAGCGCCAGGCGAGAGGGGCTGGGGCGCCTCCACGGGTCTTGGGGAAAGCCGCGTTCCTCTATAGGGAAGGCTGCCGCAAAAAAGAAATTTTACACAAAGCGGGAACAAAGGAGCCCAAGGCGCCGTCATACCAAACACAGGGAGCGGAAACAGAAATGTTACAGAAAAATTTCCGGGCAGCCCGGACCTGCGGCGGGAGGCCCCGGAAATCCCTGGGAAAAGCACCGAGAACCCCGAACCGGTAACCAAAAAGAAAAAGCGGGATCGAAGAGATTTTCAAAAGAGTTACAAAGCGGGAAAAATTTTATCGCAAAAAATGTAAAAAAACACTTGCATTTTACATAATCTCGTGTTACATTATAGCTGCACCGCAGAACGGGGAGAACTGCAGGCTCTTTGCTCGTGGTGGATTTCAGTCTGTTTGTAAAATTCTAGCGATATAAGGAGACGGACACTATGAAAACGATGTCTAAGATTTTGACGGTGATCGCGCTCGT
>JBGUNL010000303.1:0-8660 GCA_045117295.1 Candidatus Limivicinus sp. | reverse complement strand
CCCGGAAAACTGCGCCTATGTTGGCGATAACCCGGTTCGGGACGTGGAGGGAGCCAAGGCCGCAAACTTCGGCGCTATGGTGCTGTTTGAAGACGCCGGCACTGCCGACCGGGAAGGCAAGGCGCCCACAGTACTGCCGGACTACACCATCAAGTCCATTCCTGAGCTGCTGGATCTGTTCCCGCACAGAGCATGAGGAGACGACCGTGAAGAAGATCAAAGGTGTATTTTTTGACCTGGGCGGCACCCTCCGCATTGCGGAAAACGTGCCCGAGCACCAGGAAAAGGCCAAACGGCGCATGGCGGAATTGGCGGGCTACGAGGACGCAGACGCCTTCATCGACATGGTGGAGCAGCGCTATCTGCCCTATCGGGATTGGGCCCTGGGCGAGATGAAGGAGAGCAGCGATTTCGAGCTCTGGCACAAGTGGCTCCTGCCGGAGATGGGCGAGGAGAAGGTGCGGGAGATATGCCACGAGATCACCTTCCAGTACCGCCAGGTCAAGGGCCTGCGACATGTGGTGGAGGGCGGACGGGAAGTCATCAAGACGCTCCACGCCAGGGGCTACAAGCTTGGCATCATCTCCAACCTCATCGGCGAGTACGAGATTCCTGAGTGGCTGAAGGCCGACGGGCTGGACGAGTATTTCGACGCGGTGATCCTTTCTCCGGTGACGGGTCTGCGCAAGCCTGATCCGCGGATGTACCTGCTGGGCTGTGAGCAGCTCGGCCTGGAACCCGGCGAATGCGCCTCTGTGGCTGACAATCTGGATCGGGACATCACCGGCGCCATAGCGGCGGGCATCGGGGCCAACATCCTCTTCATCAGCCCGGAAAAGCTGAAGAAAAAGATCATCACCGACGCCAATCGTCCCGATTATATTGTACATCGCTTCCTGGATATTCTGGAGCTGCCGATTTTGCAGGGAGGTACCTGATGGAACAGAACATCAATACGATATTTGTGGATCTTGGGGATACCTTCCGGGTCATTCGTAAAGATCCGGCCTATGAGCTGGAGGCCAAGACTGTGATCACAAAGTGCCTGGGCACCGACGAGGACCCTACAGAGTTCTATCACCGGGTCATTGAGCCCCGCTATGACAAGTATCGGGAGTGGGCCTTGCATTTCTACTGCGAGGCGCCGGTGAAGGAGCTCTGGACACGCTGGCTGGCCTATGACTTCCCGCGGGAGCGGGTGGAGGCCGCGGCGGACGAGATGACCTATGCCTATCGCCGCACCAAGGGCGAGCGGGTGGTCACCGACGGCGGCATCGAAACCGTGAAGGAGCTATTCGCCCGCGGCTATACGCTTGCCATTGTCAGTGATCTGGTGGGCACGCATGAGGTCGATGAGTGGCTGGATCGTGACGGCTTGCGCCCCTATTTCAAGAGTGTGCAGCAGTCCTCTGTGTGTCTGATCCGAAAGCCTCACCCCGCTATCTATTACTACGCTTTGGAGGAATGCGGCTCAGACCCCAAGCGCACCTGTTACGTGGGGGACAATCTGAACCGGGATATTGTCGGTGCCAAGGCCGCAGGCCTGGGCATGACGGTGGCAGTGCAGTACCCCGGCAAGAAACCGCAGACCGTCACCGACGAGAACCGGCCGGACCGGTTTATTACGCATTTTTCACAGCTGCTGGAAATTTTCCCGCCGCTGCGTTGAAGGAGGAAGACAGTATGTTTGACAAAAGCTTTCACGGAGGCGAGGCACTGGCCAGGGCAGTGGAGAAAGCCTATACTCAGGGGCAGACCGATTACTCCCTGGAGCCTATGGTCCTCGTGGATGAGAAGGGCGAGCCTGTGGGCAAGATCCAAAACGGCGACCACGTGGTATTCTGCTGCCGCCGGGGCGAGCGGGAGATCGAGCTGACCGAAGCCTTTACGGAAGAGGATTTCCCCCATTTTGACCGTGAGTATCTGGATAAGCTGGATTTCGCGATCATGACTATGTATCACGAAAAGTTCAAGAGTCTTCCCATCGCCTTTGCTCCTGAGCGGGTAGAGAAACCGTTGGCTCAGGTTCTCAGTGAGGCGGGGCTGCGGCAGTTCCACTGCTCGGAATCGGAGAAGTTTGCCCACGTGACCTTCTTCTTCAACGGCGGCTATAACCAGCCCTTCCCGGGAGAGACGGATCTGTGCATTCCCTCACCCAAGGGGATTCCCTTCGACCAGAAACCGGAGTTGAGTCTGCCCACCGTAGCCGAGAAAGTGGAGCAGGCCGTGGACGAAGGCTATGACTTTATCGTCACAAACTTTGCAAACGGCGACGTCATTGGCCATACCGCCAATAAGGACGCCAAGCTGGAAGCCGCTGCGGCCATCAGCCGCTATGTAAGTCGGGTTGCCCACTATGCCAGGGACAAGGGCTATGTGGTGGCGGTGACGGCGGACCACGGCAATATCGAAGCCCTCTACACCAAGGAGGGCAAGCCCCATGTGGCCCACACCACCAATCTGGTGCCCTTCCTGATCCTGGACCCCAAGGGCAGGGAAGTACGGCTGCGGGATGGCCGCCTGGGCGATGTGGCCCCCACCATCCTCTCGGTGCTGGGGCTGGAGCAGCCGGCGGAGATGACGGGACGGAGCCTCATGGAGACGCCGGACTTCAAAAACGATAGGATGATGCTCATCATCCTGGATGGCTGGGGCTTCGGAACCGGGGACGAGGGCGACGCCATCTATTTGGCTCATACCCCCGAGTGGGATGAGATGCTGGCTAAATACCCCCGCAGCAAGCTGCGCGCTTCCGGCGAGGACGTAGGCCTGAAAGCGGGCAAGGCCGGCAACTCCGAGGCCGGACACAACAACCTTGGTGCCGGCCGGATCGTAGCACAGGATGACGTGCGCATGGATCAGGCCATTCAGGACGGCTCTTTCAAACGTAACCCCGTTTTCCTTCATGCCATAGACGCAGCCAGGGAAGAGGGGACCGCTCTGCATCTGCTGGCCTACTTGACGGAGAAATCCAGCCATGGCTGCATCGACTACCCCCTGATGCTGACGGAGATGGCCGAGGGGGTGGAGCAGGTCTATCTGCACATCATCTTCGACGGGCGCAGCACCGAGCCGGGATCAGCCCCGGCCATGCTCCGGACACTTGACAAGAAGCTGGCCAAAATCGGCAGAGGCGTGATCGTGGACGGCGTTGGACGGGGGGTTGCCTTGGACCGGGACAAGAACTATGCCAAGGTCAGGCGGGCCTATGATGCCATGACCATTGGCACAGGGACCGAATACCGGGCCTGACACTTCGGCGCAAAGCCGCCGCCCGCTCCGACAGGAGCGGACGGGAAGCTTTTTTGAGGGGATACAATATGAAACCATATGATTTGATGATCCTGGGCCCTGCCACGAGAGACGTGAACATCGACTATACCGGCGCAGAGGATCGGAGTGCCGGGGGTGCCGTGACCTTCTGCACGCCGGCAGCACGGGCTATGGGAGCCAGCGTCTTCGCGGCGGTGAAGATCGCCCCGGAGGACCGGGACATTCTGGACGTATTCCAGATGCCTGAGGAGGACAAAGCCCTTCTTCCGTCGGCAAAGACAACGCTAATGCGCAATGAGTATTTCACACCGGACCGGGAGCGCCGCAGATCCGGCTGCGCCGCCCAGTCTGACCCCATTTTGCCGGCAGAGCTGCCGGCGATCTCCTGGAAGCTCTGCCATCTGGCGGGACTGCTGTACGGCGATTTCCCTGAGGAGCTGTTGGAGGAGCTGCACAGGCGAGGGCTGCTTTCAGCGGATGCCCAGGGCTTTTTGCGGCACAACGAGGGCGGCCCCATGGCGCTGCATGATTGGCAGGAGAAGCTGCGCTTCCTGCCCTGGATGAACTATTTCAAAACCGACGCCGCCGAGGCGGAGATGCTCACGGGCCTGCGTGACCGAGAAGCCGCTGCCAGACAGCTGGTGGCCTGGGGCGCCGGAGAGGTCATGGTCTCCCACAATGCGGAAATGCTGGTATGCAACGGGGAGAGGGTGTTCCGCTGTCCGGTGAAGGCGCGCAATCTCTCCGGGCGAACTGGCCGGGGGGATACTACCTTCGGTGCGTATTTGGCCATGCGGATGACTGGGCACGATATGGAGGAGGCGCTGCTCTACGCAACAGCCTGCGTCTCCCTGAAAATGGAGACTCCCGGTGTGTTTCGGGGCAGCCTTGCCGACGTGAAGGCATATATCCGGGAATTCTATTGAGAGAAAGGAAGAAACGGAATGGAACGATATTTCTTGCTTGGTTTTTTGGGCTCTGCTCTGGCTTTGGGCTTTGCTGCTCTGCAGAGACGGAGGGTGCTTTCGGTCTCCGAAGGCAATGAGCGCATGCAGAAGATCGCAGCGGCCATCCGGGCTGGCGCGAATGCCTATCTGAAGCATCAGTATACCACGGTGTTTAAGGTTTTTGCCATCGTATTCCTGCTGCTTCTGGTGCTGGCCTTCGCCTCCGGCGGGCAAATGCTCTCCCGGGTGACGCCCTTCGCGTTCCTCACCGGCGGGATCTTCTCCATGCTGGCGGGCTTTATCGGCATGCGTATCGCAACCTCTGCGAACGCACGCACCGCCAACGCTGCCAGTGAAAGCCTGAACAAAGGGCTGAAGGTAGCCTTCTCCTCCGGCAGCGTGATGGGGTTTTCCGTGGTGGGCCTGGGCATGCTGGATGTGACCATGTGGTTTTTCCTGCTGCGCTACGGCCTGGGCTATATCGAGCCGGAGAAGATCGGATCCGTCATGGTCATGAACGGCATGGGCGCCAGCTTTATGGCGCTGTTTGCCCGCGTAGGCGGCGGCATCTATACCAAGGCTGCCGACGTTGGCGCTGACCTGGTCGGCAAGGTGGAGGCGGGGATCCCCGAGGATGACCCGCGCAACCCCGCCACCATTGCGGACAATGTGGGCGACAATGTGGGCGACGTGGCAGGCATGGGCGCTGACCTTTACGAAAGCTACGTGGGCTCGATCCTGGCTACCTTTGCCCTGGGCGGAATCGCTGGCTATGGCTTTCGGGGAATGCTGCTGCCGCTGCTGCTTGCGGTGTGCGGCATACTGTGCTCGATCCTGGGGTCCTTTCTGATCCGAACCAAGGAAAATGCCAGCCAGGAGGCGCTTCTGCGCAGCCTGCGCATCGGCACCTATTCCGCGGCCATTCTGGCGGCCGTCCTGGCAGCGCCGCTGACCAAGCTCCTGATCGGCAGCTGGGGCGTGTATATCGCCATCCTCAGCGGCCTGGTGGGGGGCTGCGTGATCGGCTATTTTACCGAGTACTACACCTCGGATACCTACAGGCCCACCCGGGAGCTGGCCCAGGAGAGCGAGACCGGCAGCGCGACCATCATCATCGGGGGCCTGTCCCTGGGCATGCGCTCCACTATGGTATCGATCCTGGTGGTGGCGGCAGCGGTACTGCTGAGCTTTTTCGCGGCAGGCGGGGCAGAATCCTTTGACCAGGGGCTCTATGGCATCGGCATCGCAGGCGTGGGTATGCTCTCTACTCTGGGCGTTACGCTGGCAACCGACGCCTATGGCCCTGTTGCCGACAACGCCGGGGGCATCGCCCAGATGGCGGAGCTGTCTGAAGAAGTGCGGGAGCGCACCGACGCGCTGGACTCCCTGGGGAACACCACTGCCGCCACCGGCAAGGGCTTTGCCATCGGCTCCGCCTCTCTTACCGCGCTGGCGCTGCTGGTGAGCTATGTGGACATAGTGCAGGCCAAGACCGAGGAGGTGCTGGACCTGTCCCTTACCAATCCCCTGATGCTGGTGGGGCTGTTTATTGGTACGCTGCTGGCCTTCCTCTTCTCCTCCCTCACCATGGACGGCGTGGAACGGGCGGCCCAGTCCATTGTTCTGGAGGTCCGCCGCCAATTCAAGGAGATCCAGGGAATCATGGTCTATCAGGCGGATCCCGAATACGCCAAGTGTGTTGCGCTGTGCACCAAGGGGGCACTGCATGAGATGATCGCTCCCGCTCTGGTGGCAGTGATTGTGCCCATCGTGACAGGCCTGCTGCTGGGCCCGGTCGGCGTGGTGGGGATGCTGGGCGGCGTCTCCGTATCCGGCTTTGCCATGGCGGTGTTTATGTCCAACGCCGGCGGCGCCTGGGATAACGCCAAAAAGTATATCGAAGCGGGGCACCACGGAGGCAAGGGCAGCGAGCAGCACAGGGCTGCTGTTGTGGGCGACACGGTGGGCGACCCGCTGAAGGACACCGCTGGCCCAAGCCTGAACATTCTGATCAAGCTCTGCTCCACGGTCTCAATCGTGTTTTCTGGCCTGATCCTGGCTTTCAACCTGGTAGGTTTGCTCTGATGCTGGAAACGCTGACTGTGGATCGAGAGAAGGGAAGAAGCTGCTGCTCTTGAGCAATACGCTTTGATCGAAAATCCCCCAGGGGACGAGCGAAAGCTCATTCCCTGGGGGATCTATATTTCGTCTACGAGGGCGGCGGAAGCCTGGACTTTGCAGCGTTTGAGATCCAGTAATGAAAAAGCCTCTGAACCATTCGATGATTCAGAGGCTTCTTCATAGTTACTCATTAGGCGCAAAGCTTTCTGCGTAAGGTCTGCGTAAGCTCGAACTTTTCACATTTAAAAGTTTGCGTTTTCATGAAGAATGGGTACTAATTTGCTTGCTTTCTCAATCGAAAGTTACATCTTAGTACATGCCGCCCATGTCGCCCATGCCGGGGGCGGGGGCGGGAGCGGGGGGCTGGGGCTTGTCGGCCACCAGGCTCTCTGTGGTCAACACCATGCCGCTGACGGAGGCGGCGTTCTCCAGGGCGCTGCGGGTCACCTTGGCGGGATCCACGATGCCGCCGGCGATCATGTCGCAGTACTCCTCCCGGTAGGCGTCGAAGCCGTAGCCCACCTTGCCGCTGGAGCGTACCTTCTCCAGAATCACGGAGCCATCCAGCCCGGCGTTGGCGGCAATCTGGCGGATGGGCTCCTCCAGGGCCTTGGCCACGATCTGCACGCCGGTCTTCTCATCGCCCTCCACGTCCTTCAGCAGGGCGTTGATGGCGGGAATCACGTTGACGAAGATGGTGCCGCCGCCGGCCACGATGCCCTCTTCCACGGCGGCCTTGGTGGCGTTCAGCGCGTCCTCAATGCGGAGCTTCTTCTCCTTCATCTCGGTCTCGGTGGCAGCGCCCACCTTGATGACGGCCACGCCGCCGGCCAGCTTGGCCAGCCGCTCCTGCAGCTTCTCCTTGTCGTAGTCGCTGGTGGTCACGCCGATCTGGGCGCGGATCTGGGCCACACGGTCACGGATGGCCTGGGCGTCGCCCATGCCGTCCACGATGATGGTGTTCTCCTTGGTGACCTTGATCTGGCGGGCGCGGCCCAGCATGTCAAGGGTGGCGTCCTTCAGCGTCAGGCCCAGCTCCTCGCTGATGACCTGGCCGCCGGTGAGGATGGCGATATCCTGCAGCATCTCCTTGCGGCGGTCGCCGAAGCCGGGGGCCTTGACGCACACCACGTTCAGCACGCCCTTGAGGCGGTTCACCAGCAACGTGCTGAGGGCCTCGCCCTCCACGTCCTCGGCGATGATGAACAGCTTCTTGCCGCTCTGCAGCATCTGCTCCAGCAGGGGCAGAATGTCGGAGATGACGGAGATCTTCTTGTCGGTAATCAGAATGTAGGGGTCATCCACAATGGCCTCCATCTTCTCCATATCGGTGGCCATGTAGGGGGTGATGTAGCCCCGGTCGAACATCATGCCCTCCACCACTTCACTGTACGTCTCCGCGGTCTTGGACTCCTCAATAGTGATCACGCCGTCGGCGGACACCTTCTCCATAGCCTCGGCGATCAGCTTGCCGATGGCCTCGTCGCCGGAGGACACGGTGCCTACCCGGGCGATGTCCTCGGTGCCGTTGACGGGCTTGCTCTGGGCGCGAATGGCCTCCACGGCGGCGTTCACCGCCTTGGCCATGCCCTTCTTCATCACCACGGGGTTGGCGCCGGCGGCCAGGTTCTTCAGACCCTCCCGCACCATGGCCTGGGCCAGCAGGGTAGCGGTGGTGGTGCCGTCACCGGCCACGTCGTTGGTCTTGGTGCTGACCTCGCGGACAAGCTGGGCGCCCATGTTCTCAAAGGGGTCCTCCAGCTCGATTTCCTTGGCGATGGTCACGCCGTCATTGGTAATCAGGGGCGTGCCGAACTTCTTGTCCAGCACCACGTTGCGGCCCTTGGGCCCCAGGGTGACCTTCACGGTATCGGCCAGCTGGTTGACGCCGGCCTCCAGTGCCTTGCGGGCTTCCTCGCCCCGCAGAATCATCTTAGACATACGTATTGCCTCCTAAAGTTGCAATTTTAATCCGAAAATCCTTCCCGCAGCAAACATTTTAACCATTTTTGCCGCGGCGTGTACGTGGCAAAAATACCACGACCCAAGCGCCCTGGGCGCGTTCACCAGTCCGCAGACTGGTGGTGGGGAATCTAAAGGGGGAGCGAAGCTCCCTCTTTGAGTAACTTACTCCACGATGGCCAGAATATCGCTCTGCTTGACCACGATGTACTCCACCTCGTCCAGGGTCACCTTGGTGCCGGAGTACTTGTCGGTGATCACCTTATCGCCGGGCTTCACAGCCATGGTCACGGTCTTGCCGTCCACGGTGCCGCCGGGGCCCACGGCGATTACCTCCGCCACAGAGGGCTTCTCCTT
>JBGUNL010000302.1:0-8072 GCA_045117295.1 Candidatus Limivicinus sp. | reverse complement strand
TCCATCCACGGCCTGGAGCCCGATGGCCGTTTGCCAGGCAGCACTTTTTTCGGCGCGCTCCGGCTCGCCCTGGCGGATGTATTCACTTAATTCGAGCTGCCATCTGTCCTGCTCCGGCATGAACTTCAACTCCTTCCCACTGAGATTTAACAAAAACATTTTACCATGCTTACGCTGTTATATCAAACAGAATTGCGCAGGACGCGTTCACTTTTTCTTTTCAAAAAATCCCTTAGGAATCTAAGGGCGCACTTATGTATCACTCCGGTGATACGTGCGTGATTCACAGTTTTTTCAAATACTTTTTTTGAAAAAACTGCGGAACTTTGTTCCGGAAAGGGCGCTGCCCTTTCGCTGCCGTTGGCAGCTATCCCGTAAAAACAAACGAAAAAACAGCGCGCGTATAACGCGGGCTCCGAACAGCCGAGCGGTGTCACAGGATCAACATATCCTGATGCCCCTGCTCGGTTTTTCTTTTAAAAAAAGTGGGACAAATCCGAAAAAATTGTGGAATAGGGAAGTGAGGGAACTTTTTTGCAGCAAGGGTTGCTAAAAACGAAAAAATTATGGAATAGGGTAGTGAGGAGATTTTTCAAAAAATTTCTTCTCCATGTCATAAAATCGCCGTTCTCACTGCCTCGTATAGTGAAGGGACTATTGTTCGTTTGCTAATAAAATTCCCCGGCAGGTTGTAAAAACGCCTTTCCCACTGCCTCGTACAGTGAGGGCATTAACTCATCAAAAAAACTTTAGGAGGATACACAAATGACAGAAAAGAAATATCAAGAATGGCTCAGCGACCAGCTGGATGAAAAACGCGATCAGATCAAAAAGCGGGAAACCGAGCTCGAGATCCTGACGAACAGTCTGGAACGGGATCGGCAAAAAGAAAGATACCTGCGTAAGAAATGCGACCGTGCACGCACGCATCGTCTGATCCAATACGGCGCGGCCTTCGAAAGCCGCGTGCCGAAAATGAAGCAGCTGAGCATTCCGAAAATCTACGACACGATCGGATTCCTGCTCGACATGCCGGAGGTAAATGACGCGCTCGACTTTCTTTTGGAAGAAGGTGATCCCTGATCGCCCTCTATCATTATCACCGCGATGTGATCTCCCGCGCCAAAGGAGCAAGCGTGATGGCATCGGCCGCCTACCGCGCCGGCGAAAAACTCTACAGTGAACGCTACGGCGAAACCAGCGACTACACACGAAAGCGCGGCGTCGTGTGCAGCGGGATTTTGCTTCCCGCACACGCGCCGCCCGAATACGCAGATCGCCAAACCTTATGGAATGCCGTGGAGAAAAACGAGCGACGGCGCGACGCGCAGCTGGCCTACAGCGACGAGTTTTCTTTCCAAAACGAATTCTCGCTTGAAGAAAACATGGAGCTGGCACTGCGATTCCTGCAGGAGAATTTCGTCTCGAAAGGTTTGATCTGCGATTATGCGGTGCATGATCCCGAGCGCGAACCGGGCGGCACGCCCAATCCGCACATGCACGTTCTGATCCCCATGCGGGCCATCGAACCCAACGGACTATTCGGCAAAAAGCAGGAGCAGGTTTTCGTCCTGGATGAAAACGGTGATTGCATCTGGGATGAAAAACGTGGGAGATACAAAACCGAAAGCCGCAGCTGCAACGGCCTCGACAAGCACGGCGCTTTGGAAGAATTGCGGGAAAGTTGGGCAAGGCTCTGCAACGAAAAGTTTGCGGAAAAGGGCTTGGACATACACCTGGACAATCGCTCCTATGAGCGGCAGGGCGTGGAACTGCTCGCGCAGATCCACGAAGGTCCCGCGGTACATGCGATGGAAAAGAAGGGGATCCGCACCGAGATCGGCGACTACAATCGCTTTGTTCGTCAGCTCAACGCTGTGATCCGCGAGACGGAACGTCAGCTCAAACAGCTTCGGGAATGGCTGCGCACTGCGCGCGAAGAATTGAATCGGCTGCCCACACCGGAAGAGCCATCGCTGGCTTGGGTCGTGCAGGAGCAATTGAACAATCTTCCGTCCCGCAGCAAATCTCTCCGCCACGTTCAGGAAGCATCGCAGGCGCTGATCGATCTGCAGGAGATGGGGATCACCAATGCGGACGAGCTCGATGCCAAAGTTACAGAGACCAGCAAATTCTACGATGAACTGACAGAGCGTGTGAAAAACAACGAGGCTCGGGTCAAAAAACTGAACGAAGTGATCAAGCAGGCTGCGATTTACAAAAAGTATCTTCCGGTCAAACAAGCTCTGAATGAGCATCAATTCAAAAAGGCAAAGGAGAAATACCGGGCAGAACACGACTCCGAACTGATCCTGTTCGAACGGGCGCGGAGAGTTCTCAATGAGTTCAGCCCCGGCAAAAAGGTGACAGATGCCACGGTGGCTGCATGGCGGGAAGAAGTCGCCGAATTGAAAGCGAGCTTGGAAAAGGAAGCGCCCCAAGTGAAAGTGGCCCGCGACGAGATGCTCAAGCTGCGCGGCATCCAAGGAACCTTGGAAAGCTATCTGAAACCGAGAAGAGAGAGAAACCATGAGCAAGAGCGTTGAGCTAACACAAACACAATTTGAGAAACCGTGCATAGACAACGGAAAGATTTGGAAGAATAAAAAGTGAGGTGAGCACATGGAAATTGAAGTCAAAGACAAGGAAAAACGTGTGAACATCTGGCTCACCCGTGCGGAGAGCCAGGACCAGGCGCTGCTGGACTCCTTGAAGCCGCTCTACAAGGAGTATAAGGCCAAGAAGTATCTGGTGGCGGTCTTTCATTCCGGGAACGGAAACATGAAGGAATCGATCCGGGATCTTCTGCTCTACAACAAAACACGGATCCGGGAGTTGGAACTGGAGAAGGAGAAGCAGGCCGTTGAGCAAAAACAGCGGACAGTCAAGCGGGAAATGGCGCTATAAAAACGGGCGCCATTTCCCGTTTTCAAAAATTTCTCTTGCAATCTCCCAGAAATATGTTACAATACTATCAACAAGCTAAATAGAAAGTTGGTGATTATTGTGATAGAAACCTTCGATATTGCGGGATACTGCCGAATCTCCGTCGATGAAGAACTGGATCGGGACAACACCTCGATTGAAAACCAGAAGGCGATCATCGAGGACTTTGTCAAAGAAAAATTCCCCGGCAGCAGCCTAACCTTCTTTGAAGACCGCGACCGCTCCGGGTACACCTTTGAGCAGCGGGAAGGGTATCAGAAGCTGCGCAAGGGACTGCTCAATCACACATACGACATTCTGGTGGTCAAGGATTTCTCCCGTTTCTCCCGCCGCAACAGCCGCGGCCTGGTGGAGCTGGAGGATCTGCGCGATGCCGGGGTGCGCATCATCTCCATCGGAGACGGGATCGACTTTCCCAACGATGACGACTGGCTGAAGATCCAGTTCCAGTTTCTGATCAATGAGATGCCGGTCACAGACGCCTCAAAGAAAGTGCGCGCCGTGGTCAAGCGCCGGCAGAAGGACGGCAAGTGGATCACCGCCGCGCCCTACGGCTACAAGGTCAACGCCCGCCAGGAATTCGAAGTTGTGCCCACCGAGGCCGAGGTCGTCCGCCAGATTTTTGAACTCTACATTGACGGTTGGGGCTATAAGCGGATCGCAAATTATCTGACCGACGAGGGTATTCCCACGCCGCGCATGTCCGAGCGGGAGCGCAAGGAGGCCGAGGGCAAAGAGTACAAGCGTCCGGTCAAGCAGGTCTGGGCCATTGTCACCGTGCAGGGGATCCTGGACAACGACTTTTACATCGGCACCATGCGTCAGAGCAAGTACACCCGAAAGAAGATCAACGGCAAGGACGTCAAGAAAGACGAAGACGAGCAGATCGTCATCGAAAACCATCACCAGGCGATCATCAGCTATCGAGACTTCCGGATCGCGCAGGAGCTGCGGAAGTCCCGCTCCAAGAGCGACTACCGGGGCGTAAAAAAATACGAGAACACCTATACCGGTTTTCTCGTATGCGGGGACTGCGGAAGCCCCATGTTCTCTATGAGCCGCCCCGATCTGCGGGACGCCTACCGCTGCGGCACCTATCATCGGCAGGGCTTGAAGGGCTGCACCAGCCATTACATCCGGGTGGACGTTCTGGACAAGCTGCTGAAGGAATATCTTCGAAAAGTGCGGGAAACCTCGGCAGATATGATCCAAATCCTGCAAAATGACATTCAAAAGCAGGATGAAGACCTGGCCGAGAAAGAGACCGCTGCTGACAACATGGAAGCGGTTCTCGAGGAGCTCCAGGAGGAGCTTCAGATCGCAAAACGGCAGCGTGTGCGCGATCTTTTGAAGCGTCCGCAGAACGAAGCCATCATCAACCGAACCTACGACGAGATGGAGGCGGATATCGAAAATAGAATTTCCAGCCTGGAAAAACAGATAGAATTGACCAAAAATCGCGAAAATACGATCATTCGGGTCAATAGAGCCGCCAAGACCGCCATTGAGGTCTTTGATGAGATTTTGGAGAAGGACAAGCTCGATCCGAAGGATCTGCATCTGATCATCGACAAGATCTACGTCTATGAAGATCACGTCGATATCAAGCTCAAGGACGACATCGACAGCATTTTGCGCTGCGGGATGCTCCCGGAAGAAGCAAAAGAGCCCGAAACGTCAGAAAAGAGCGCCGAAACTTTTAATTTTGGCACGAAAGATAGCTTAAATGTCACAATAGTCCAGGAAACTGAGAAGCGTCCGGACAAGGTTTTTCGTGCCAATGTTATCTGTGACGGTGACCCGCTGGAGATTTTCACCGACAAGGACGGGGAGCTGATTTTCAAGAAATACTCCCCTCTGGGGGAGCTGGGGGACTTCGCCGCCCAGATCTGTGACAGTCTGCGCAAGTCCACCGACGGCATCGCCGCCGTCTGCGACCGGGACGCGGTGATCGCCGTGGCAGGCGGCGCCCGGCGCGAGCTGCTGGACAAGCCCATCAGCCAGGAGCTGGGCGAGCTGATGGAGGAGCGCTCCGTCTATCGCCGGGGCGTCGGCAGCTTCCTGCCGGTGAGCGCCGCCTCGGAGAGCTACGCCGTCTCCGTGGCAGCGCCGGTGATCTCCGCCGGAGACGTGCTGGGCTGCGTGCTCTTTGTGGCGGAGAAGAGCGCCCCGCCCGCCGGCGAGGTGGAGGTCAAGCTGGCCCAGACCGTGGCCTCCTTTCTGGGCAAGCAGATGGAGGGCTGAAAAAGATCGCGGGAACCGTGGTTCCCGCGATCTTTTTCTTACAGCTCCAGCACCGCAAACTGCCAGCCACGCAGCTTCAGGGTATCGCAGCAGACATCCAGCGCGTCCAGATTGTTCAGCAGGATTTGCTTCACCTGCCCCGGCAGGGGCATGTCCTGGGCCTCCGGCTGGAAGTTGCCCACGACCAGCAGGGTCTTCTCCCCCCGGCGGAAGTAGGCCATCAGGTTTTTCTGCTCCCGGCGGTAGGGAACGGTCTCGCCGTAGACCACGGCTTGCGCGTAGAGGGGGTTCTTCCGCAGGGCGATGAGCTTCCGGTAAAACTCGTAGACCGAATCAGCCCTCCCCCGCTGCTCGGCCAGGTTGAGGCGCGGGTAATTGGGGTTGACCGGCAGCCAGGGCGTACCGGAAGTAAAGCCCGCGTTGGGGCTCCCGTCCCACTGGAAGGGAGTGCGGGCGTTGTCCCGGGAGTAGGGGGAGACGGCGGCCAGCGCCTCCTCCGGCGTCAGTCCCGCACGCAGGGCCACCCGGTATTCGTCCAGGGTGTTGATATCGTTGAAATCCTCAAGCCGCCATTTCTCGGTGTTTTCCATGCCGATCTCCTGCCCCTGGTAGAGGAAGGGCAGGCCGCAGAGCATGAAGTTCAGCCCGCCCAGCAGCTTCTTGGCGGCCTCGCTCCGCTCCCTCTCCGGGAGGTAGTGGGAGACGCCCCGGGGCTCGTCGTGGTTTTCGATGATGTTGGAGAGGAAGCCCACGCCCCGGCTGCGGGCCTGGGCGGTGAAGGCCGCCTCCTTGTACTCCTCCGCCGTGGGCCGCCGCCAGAGATACCAGCCCCGGCGGTCCATGCCGATGAGCTTTTCGGAGAAATCGAACATGGAGGAAAAGAACCCGTCGTCGCCGATGATTTTGGGCAGGTCCTCCGTCTTCTCGTTGAAGACCTCGCCCACGGAGAAGGCGTCGTATTTGTGGAAGGTCTCCTCCGCCATCTCCCGCAGGAAGACGTTGACGCCCTCGGCCCGGGCCAGCATGGTGCGGATGTCGCAGAGGCCGTCGTCCCGGTCGGCAGGAAAATCGCAGAAGGGCAGCAGTTTCTTGATGTTGATGATGGCGTCGATGCGGAAGCCTCCCAGCCCCTTGTCCAGCCACCAGTTGATCATCCTGTAGATCTCCCGGCGCAGGGCGGGGTTTTCCCAGTTGAGATCCGGCTGCTTGCGGTGGAAGGCGTGGAAGTAGATTTTATCCGTGTGTCCCGGCAGCAGATCCCAGCAGGGGCCGCCGAAGTAGCTGCGCCAGTTGCAGGGCAGCTTCTCCCCCTCGTGCCAGTCCCGGATATAGAAGAACCGGCCGTAAGGGCCGTTGGGGTCGGCGCAGGCCCTGCGGAACCACTCGTGCTCGTCGGAGCAGTGGTTGACCACCAGATCCATTACAATGGAGATGCCGCGCTTTTTCCCCTCGGCGATCAGCTCGTCCATGTCCGCCATGGTGCCGAAGCGGGGGTCAATCTTATAGTAGTCGGAGATATCATAGCCCTGGTCCGCCAGGGGCGAGCAGTACACCGGGGAGAGCCAGACGATCTCCACCCCCAGCTCCTGCAGATAATCCAGCCTGGAGATCACGCCCCGCAGATCGCCCACGCCGTCGCCGTTTGTGTCGCAGAAGCTCTTGGGGTAGATCTGATAGGCGGTCTTGCCGTGCCACCATTTGCGTTCCATGGATCAGCCTCCTTGTTGTCGCGTCGCGCCTATTCTATCGAAGTCCCGCGCATCTTGCAAGAGGAACTTGAGAACGGAAAATCCCGCGTTGTCAATTGGCAAATAGCCCAACTTTCACAATCTCAATTCGTACAAAACGCCCAGATTGGGCACTTCCTACAAAAATGATTGATTTTGAACCCTTAAAATGTTAGAATCTTTAAAGCCGAGAGAGGTGAATCTCTCCCGGTAAAATTTAACAAAGTGAGGAAAAAAAGCATGAAAAAGTTTCTTGCACTGGTGCTGGCGCTGACCATGGTCATCGCTCTGGCCGCCTGCGGCGTCAGCACGGAATCTGCGGCTCCCGCAGCCGCTCCCGCCGGTGAGGCCGCCCCCGCTGCCGAGGCTGCTCCCGCTGCCGGCGGCATCACCCTCTTCAACGGCAAGATTGAGATTGCCGAGGCGCTTGACCACGCTGCTCAGGTCTATGAAGCAGCCACCGGCAAGCATGTCGAAGTCAACTCCGTTGGCGGCGGCGTCGATCTTCAGTCTGAGCTGAAGCAGCGCTACCAGGCCGGCAACATGCCCGACATTTTCACCTGCGAGGGCACGCCCGACTTCTCCAACTGGACTGACAATGAGATGCTGGTTGTGGATATGTCCGACCAGCCCTGGGTCGCTGACACGGATGCCGCGTTCATCTATGAACCCACTGGCGCTGTCATCGGCTTCCCCTACACCACCGAGGCCATCGGTCTGGCCTACAACAAGTCCATCCTGGACAAGGCCGACATTGACCCCGCCTCCATCACCGGGCCCGAGTCCATGAAGGCCGCCTTCGAAAAGCTCGACTCCATGAAGGATGAGCTGGGCATCACCGCCGTCGTCGGCTGGTGCACCAACGCCAAGGAGCTGTACTGGTCCACCGGCAATCACATGTTCTCCAACTATCTGGACGCCGGCCTCGCCCGTGACGACTCCACCTACTTCGATCTCATGATGAACGAGGGCAAGCTGGATCTCGACCGCTTCACTCCCTTCGCCGAGATGGTCGGTCTGTTCAACCAGTACTCCGACCCCGCTCTGCTGGTCTCCGGCAACTACGATATGCAGGTCTCCGGCTTTGCCGCCGGCAAGTACGCCTTCGTGACCCAGGGCTCCTGGATCGGCGCTTCCCTGACCGCTCAGTACAAG
>JBGUNL010000301.1:0-5286 GCA_045117295.1 Candidatus Limivicinus sp. | reverse complement strand
GCCCGCCTGAAGGAAGCCCTTGTCCAGCGCGGCATCTTCAAGAGCGGCCTCATGCGCCGTCCCGTCCTGCCCCTCAACCAGGAGGAGAAGGATTGGATCTCCCTCGGCCTCAAGCGCAGCCAGCTGCCCGAAGTCGACATGTCCCAGTTCAAGAAGTAAGAAATCCGATCGCCCTCCCTGCCCAGCATCCGCCCGACAGGGAGGGCGTTTCCAACTGAAAAGTATTGGAAGAAACTGTTAACGGAAGAATACGAGCAAGGAGTTTTACATGGACGAAAAGAAAAGCAACGGCACCCTCGTGGGCGAAGGCGTCAAGCGTCTCCCCCTGGGACAGCTTCTCAAGCGCATCGGCCCGGGCCTGATCGCCACCGGCATCGTCATCGGCCCCGGCGCCGTCACCACCGCCGCCATGCTGGGCGCCAACTACGGCTACGCCCTCATCTGGCTCATGTTCCCCATCATCTTCATGGGCATCACCTTTGTCATGACCACCAACTGGCTGGCCATCACCACCGGCATGCCCACCATTCACGCCATCCGCAAGTACTACGGCAAGGCCGGCGCCACGGTTGTGGGCATCGCTCTGTTCCTGGCCTGTCTGTTCTTCACCATGGGCAACATTTCCGGCACCGGCGCCGGCATGAACCTGATCTTCGGCCTCAACTGGAAGATTGGTTCCGCCATCATGATCGCCGTTGTCGTCTACACCTATTTTGCCAGGAACGTCTACTCCAAGGTGGAAAAGCTCATCACCGCCTGCATCATCATTATGATCCTGGCCTTCTACGCCACCCTGGTGGGCGTGGGCGGCCCTGACGGCGCGGAGTTCGGCAAGGGCCTCTTCGGCTTCAAGGTGCCCGCGGGCAGCCTGGGCACCGCCCTGGCCTTCATCTCCACCAACGCCGCCATCACCACCGGCATCTACAACACCTACCTGGGCAAAGAGAAGAAGTGGAAGACCGACGACCTCTTCAACGGCGTCATGCTCACCGACGCCCTGGTGCACATGATCAGCGTGGTGCTGATTTCCGGCGCCATCATCCTGGTCGGCGCTGTCGTCCTGCATCCCCAGGGCCTCGCCATCAAGGCCCCGGCCCAGCTGGCGCAGATGCTGGAGCCCATCATGGGCCCTGCCGCCAAGTACATCATGGGCTTTGCCCTGCTGGGCGCCGGCTTCTCCTCCCTGCTTGCCAACACCCAGCGCGGCATGGTGCTGCTGGGCGCCGGCATCGAGAAGGAGTTCGGCCTGGAGAGCAAGTTCATCCGTTACGGCTGCCTTGCCTGCCTGGTGTTCGCCATGGCCATCTGCTACAGCTTCAACGGCTCTCCCACGCAGCTGATCCTCATCGCCAACATCGCCACCTCCATCGCCACTCCCGTCGGCGGCCTGTTCGTGCTGCTGCTCATCTGGCGCAAGGACGTCAACGAGGGCTACAAGGCCCCCACCGCCCTGCGCATCTGCATGACCATCAGCTACGTGTTCGTGCTGATCATGACGGTCTCCGCCTTCCAGAAGACCATCATCCCCGGCATCGTCAAGCTCTTCGCCTGATCCCTCATCGGAAGCACAGCTCCACACCCCGGACTTTACGTCCGGGGTGTTTTCAATTTTCGTATAAAAACCGCATAAAAGCGAAAGCATTTTCGCAAAAGCCAGTTGAAAGGGGAGGGGAGATACTTTATAATAGAATCGACCAGATATGGAGATTTTGCTCTGCATATTCTGGCAGACCTTTGCTCCGCTGTCCGCATGCCGGATGCGGAACCGAAAGAAGAGGAAACACCTATGCTGACTGTCACTCCCGCGCTCTTTTTCTCCGCCGCGTTTCTGCTGGCGCTGATCCTGTCTCTCGCCTTGAGACCCGATTTCTATGCAAGGCTCACCACTTCCTTTATGGTCATCGCCGCCATCGGCGGGCTGATTATTTACAGTACAGGATTCATGGAGGTCAGCGGGGATCTGCTTTTGACCGTGATCCGCACGCCCATGTTTGTGCTGCGTATGTTTGTGGGCGTCAATGAGCTCGCCGCCATCCAGGGCAGCCGCTTTGTGTCCACGCATGTGGGCCTGATCGTCTTCTGGATCCTCCATCTGATGGCCTTCACCTCCATCGCCAGCGCCGCTCTGAGCTCCCTGGGGGCCGAGGCTGTCCGCCGCATGCGCTTTCTGATGTCCCACCGGGGAAATCTGACCCTGATCTACGGCATCAACGACGACAGCATCGCCCTGGGCACGGAGTGCCTGGCGGCGGGGGACGGCTCCGTGGTGTTCATCGCGGAGAGTGTACCTGCGGAACTGACCAATCAGCTCAACCGCGCCGGCATGGCGGTGGTGCAGGGGCTGTCCGCCGTGGCCTGTGACGAGAAAGCCATGCGCAGACTGCACATCGGCTCCCGCAAGCTCACGGTCTACGCCCTGGACGAGGCTGAGGACAAGGACCTCTTCTTTGCCCTGCGCCTGCGGGACGGACTGGAGAAGCTGGGCGTCCCGGCCAGGAACACCCGGGTAACCCTGCCCGGGGTGGAGGACATCGTCGCCTCCATGCTGCAGGCGTCCCCGGAGCGCTACGGCTTCGGCTACGTCAACGTCTTTGACGCGAGCCTGCTGACCGCCCGGGCGCTGATCCGCATCTGCCCGCCCTGGGAGGCTGTCACCTTCGGGGAGGACGGCCGGGCCAAGGAGGACTACGAGTGCGTCATCGTGGGCTTCGGCGACCACGGCCAGGCGGTCCTGAAGGAACTGGTGATGAACGGGCAGTTTGCCGGTTCCCGGTTCCATGCCGCCGTCTTTTCCAATCACTTCAAGCGGGAGGCCGGGTACCTGCGCGCCGACAGCCCCGAACTGCTGAAAAACTATGATATCCAGAGCTTCGAGGGCGACGCCCGCGGCAGTGAGTTCTATAACTACATCGGCAGCCGGCTCTCCACTCTCAAGCTCATTGCCGTCTGCACCGGCGACGCGGAGACCAACCGTGAGATTTCCGACAACCTGATGCTCTTCCTCCAGCGGAGACGGGCGGAGAACATCGCGGTGGTCCGCGTCGGTGACAAGTCCGTACGCTATCAGGAGCGTGTGGGCAGCCCCATTCAGACCGTCAACATCTACACCCGCGCCTTCCTCTCCGCGGAGGATGCCGACCGCCGGGCCATTCTGCTCAACGCGGGCTACGACCACTCCGACCGCAGCGACTGGGAGAAGTGGATGGACTGCGACAGCTTCAGCAAGATGTCCTCCCGCGCCTCGGCGGAATTTGCGCCCGCGGTGATCCGGGCGGCGGGCACTACCCGGGAGGAGATGCTGGCCGGAGAGTGGAAGCCCTCCGAGGAAATGCTGCAGAATCTGGGCGAAACCGAGCATCTGCGCTGGAACGCCTTCCACTTCGCCATGGGCTACACCCTTATGAGCAGGGAGGAATTTGAGTCCAATGCCAAGACCTGGATGCGCTGCAAGGCCGAGGGCGTGCCCTGCAGCCTGAAGATCGCAAAGAACAGCGAGAAGCGCACCCACGCCTGCCTGGTATCCTGGGAGGAGCTGGACGAGCTCTCCGACAGAGAGAACGCGGTTACCAACCGGCGGGTCAACTATAAGCAGACGGATATCGACAATGTGCTGAGCCTGCCACGTCTGCTGAGAGCCGAAGAGGAAGTGAAGGCTAAATGAAAAAGCACGTCAGGCTGATACTCTCCGCGCTTGTGGTGTATCTGGTGCTGCTCCTGCTGCTGCTCGCGGCGGAGTCGTCAGCGCCGGACGCCAGCATCCGCAGCTTCGGGGACGCGGTCTGGTTCTCCCTGGTCACCATGACCACCGTGGGCTACGGCGACCTCTCGCCGGTGACGCCGCTGGGGCGCGTGCTGGGCACCGTCTTTGCCCTGTGCAGCATCGGCATTCTGACGGCGCTGATCGGCATCGGTCTGCGGCTGATCGGCGGGGCCTTTCTGCCGCGCCGCCGCCTGCGCCTGGGGAGAGGGCGGAAGTGGTACGCCTTTTTCCAGGAGAGCGCCGAGGCCGCCGCTCTGGCCGAGGCCCTGCGGAAGCAGGAGCCGGGCTGTCTGCTGATCTTCCCCGAGGGGGAGGAGAAGCGCCTGGGCGGCAGCGGCGTGGTGCGCACGGATTTTGACACGGAGCTGCTGCTGCGCCTCAAGGGCGGCAAGGAGGGCCTCTCCCTGTTCTACATGGGGCCGGAGCCCTGGAACAACTACAGCCGCGCGCTGGAGAGCGCGGAGGCGGGCATCGCCAGCTACTGCATGGCGGATATCAGCGCCGAAAAGCTGCCGCCGGAGCTGCAGCTCTTCAGCCCTACCGAGGCCATGAGCCGCTGTTACTGGAAGGCGCATCCGCTGACAGCCGGGGAGAAGACCGTGGTCTTCATCGGCTGCGGCGCGGCGGGCACCGCCCTGCTGGAGCGGGCGCTGTTGACCAATGTATTTGAAAAGGGCCGCGGCGTTGCCTACCACGTCTTCGGCGAAGGCGCGGATTTCCCCACGCTGCACCCGGAAATCATGAAGGCCCTCTCCGACGGAGCCGGGGAGGACGGCCTCTGCTTCCACAGCGAGAGCTGGCAGGAGGCGCGTCAGCTTCTGCTGCAGGCGGACCGAATCCTGGTCTGCTGCGACGGCGATCGGAAGAATCACGGCATCTACGAAAAGCTCATAAGCTGGTTCGTCAGCACCGCCAGGATCCATGTGCGCCTGATGGAGCCCATCCCGGGCATAGAGAGCTTCGGCGGCCTGGCCGAGAGCTTCACGCCGGAGTTTGCCATGAAGGACGAGGTCAACCGGCGTGCGATTTTGATGAACGAGATCTACAACGAGGGGGCAGAGCACCCCATGGCCTGGCGGGATCTGAGCCCCTTCCTGCGGCAATCCAATATCGCGGCCGCGGACCATCTGATCGTCAAGGCCCGCTTCCTGCTGGAGGATGAGACGCTGACGGAGCTCACCGCCGACGACTGCCGTCGGGCCTATGCCCGCTTTGCCGAACTGCGGGAAGAGCAGGCCGACAAGCTGCAGGAGATGGAGCACCGGCGCTGGATGCGCTTTTACCAGCTGTATAACTGGCAGTATGCCCCGACGCGGGACAACGCCCTTCGCCGGCATCCGATGCTGGTCCCCTATGAGGACCTGAGCCCGGAGGACCAGAGAAAGGACGCCTACGCCTGGGAGATGCTGGGAAGAATAGGAGAGAGAAACTGACCCACGGCCCGTGAAGGAGGGCTTATCGTGAAGCGACTGGAAAGACAAATCATCAGCTTTCTCTGTGCCGCGCTGCTGTTGCTGCAGCTGGGC
>JBGUNL010000300.1:0-8340 GCA_045117295.1 Candidatus Limivicinus sp. | reverse complement strand
CTCCGTCTCAAAACCCGCCGCGCCCGGCAGGATGCGGCTGAGATCGGCAAAGCCCGGGAAGAAGCCAGACCGCCGCGGCGGCCGGGGAGGCGGCGGGGCGGGCAGCGGCGGGGGAGGGGGCGGCGCCAGATCCTCCGGCTCCGGCATGGGGCGCATGCGGCCGGTGTTGCCCTCATAGCGGTGGATCATCGCCGCCTCCCATCTCCCCCATGGCCAGGCGCGCCAGCTTTGCCATGCGGGCAAGCTGCATGGCTTTGTCCATCTTGCGCCGCCGCTTCTCCGACAGCCATGGGCGCATGGCCGCAAGCAGCGCCGCCTCTTTTCCGCCGCCGTCCTGCTGCAGCATGCCGCTCAGCTTTTTCAGCAGCCCGGCGTCCGGAAACGCTCCGCCGCCCGGGTCGGAGGCGGGCTCTTCGCCGCCGCCCATGAGGGAGCGGGCCAGCCCCGAAAGCCGCTCCATCTCCCGGGGGTCTGCGAGAATGCGGCTGATCTGATCCTCCAGCTCGCTCAAGAGCGCTCACTTCCCTTCCTCCCGCATCAGGCGGCGGACGCTCTCCGCCAGATGCCTGCCCTCCTCGGTGCGCAGCACCGAGCCCAAAAGGGCGCGCAGTGCTTCACTGTCGCCGCTTTTGGCCGCCTGTTCCAGGGCGCCCCGGTCCAGCATGCCCGCCAGGCGGCGGCTCTCCTCCGTCTCGGCCAGAGCCTTGATGGCGTCGGTCTTGCCCCGCTGCCGGAGCTCCCGGCCCAGCTGCTCAAAATTTTGCATTGCATCTCACCTCGGTTCGTTCTATTATATTCACAGCCCTTTCGGGTGATACCGAGCGGGCGGAATCCGAACGAAATTGGGGGGAACAGAGATGGTACGGGCGGCGGTTTTTTCGGACACCCACGGCAATACGGAGCCCATGCTCCGGACGGCGCTCGGCTGCGGGGCGGACGTGCTGATCCACCTGGGCGACCACGACCGGGATGCCCTGCCGCTGCGGGAGGCGTTTGCGGACACGCCGCTGTATTCCGTCTGCGGCAACTGCGACATGCTGCCCCTGGCGCCGGAAACGCTGGTGGTACAGCTGGGGCCGGTGAAGGCCTTTTTGACCCACGGCCATCTCTACTCCGTCAGCCGCTGGTATACCGACTCCCTGGTGTACGCCGCCCAGGAGCAGGGGGCGCAGATCGCCATGTTCGGCCACACGCACACGGCGGTCTATGAGACCGTGGGCGGCGTGACGCTGGTAAACCCCGGCACCGCCGGCAAGGGGCGGGAGCTGACCTGGGCGCTGGTGACCGTCTTTGACAACGGCGCCGTCAGCTGCGAGATCCGGCGGCTTTAGAGAGCACGAAAACACCCGATGCTTTCGCATCGGGTGTTTTCGTTTGTGTTTGGTTTACTTGGCCGGGCGGCAGTAGACCGTCAGCTCCTTCTCGAAGGCGGCGCAGGTCAGCGTCAGCTTGCAGGAGGCGGGCAGGTTGCCGTCGTCGATGCACTCGATATGCACGGCGTACTCGTCGGTCTTCTCCACCTTCAGGATGTCCGGGTTGCTGGACTTCCAGTCCACCTTGAGACCCTGGAGCGTCAGGGGCATGACCTGAACGGTCAAATCGATGGGATCGTCCACCCAGATGGTGAAGTCGGTCTGGATCTCGGTCGTGAAGAACATGACGCGCAGACCTTCCACATTGGGCGTGGGCGTGGGCTCGGGCGTGGGGGCTTCTTCGATCACGGGCACGTACTCGGTGACGACCGGGGGCGTGATGGCAGTGCTCTGCTGCTTGACGTCAGCGCCCTCCAGGGAGGTGGTGACCATCACGATCACGGCCAGAACCACCGCGGCCACAAGAATCAGCCCGAATATAATCTGCCATTTGGTGTTCGTCTCCGCGCGCTCATAGGAGGCGGTGCCCTTCACGGTGCCGGGCGTGGGGCTCGGCGTGCGTCCGCTCTGCGTGACCCGGCGGGTGCCGCAGTTGGGGCAGCGGCTGCGCATGGAAGAAAACACCTCGCCGCAGCGACGGCATTTTACTTCAGGAATCATGGGCATAAGCGTTCCTCCGTTCCATCATTTCAAAATGGACAGTATGCTACTCGTAGATAATACATCGAATTTCCCTTTTCGTCAAGACTTCTCGCACACCGAGGCGGTTTTTTCCCACGAAAAACGGACCCAATTCCCCACTTTTATGAAAAAGCGGCGATGATTTCCTCCCGGAAGCGGCAAACACGCGCGGATTTTGCGCGTGTCCCCCATTTGCGCCCGGACGCCGGCGGAAAACCTTTTCCGCCGGGGATGTGCCCGCGGGGGAAAGGCGGGGCGCGGCGGGCGGTTTTCCGTTGAAAAAAGCGGCGGGAGATGGTAAAATAAAGTATCTCGTCAAATGAAGGAGGCGCCTCCCATGGCCAAACGCATCATCCGCATCGTTCTGACCGGCGGCCCCGCGGCGGGCAAGACCACCCTCATCAGCCGCATCCTCAAGGAATTCAAGAGCGAGGACGGCTGGAAAGTCATCACCGTCCCCGAGACGGCCACGGAGCTGATCTCCGGCTTCGGCGTCGGCCCCTTCCCCAACTGCATGTCCATGGAGGACTTCCAGTACTTCGTCATCGAGGACCAGCTGCACAAGGAGCGCCTGGCTCTGCGTGCGGCGGAGGCCGTGCCGGAGGAGAAGGTCCTGGTGGTGTATGACCGGGCGGTCTTTGACGACAAGGCCTACATCGACGACGAGCAGTTTGTCAAGACCCTGGCCTTCTTCGGCAAGACGGAGGAGGAGATGTACAGCCACTATGACGCGGTGCTGCACCTGGTGTCCTGCGCCAAGGGGGCGGAGTACGCCTATAACTACGGCAACGCCGCCCGCTACGAGAGCGTGGAGGACGCCCGGGCCATGGACGACAGGACCCTGCGTGCCTGGCAGGGACACCATGCCCTGTATGTGGTGGACAACTCCGTGGACTTTGAGGACAAGATCAACCGGGCCATCGCGCAGATCTACCGCATCCTGGGAGAGAGCGCGCCGGAGCCGGGCAAGCGGAAGTTCCTGGTGGCCATGCCGGATCGGGCGGCCCTGACCAAGAGCTACGGCGCGCTGCCGGTGGAGATGATGCAGACCTATCTTCTCTCCTCCGACCCGGAGGTGGAGCGGCGCATCCGCCAGCAGACCAGCTTCGGCGACCAGCTCTTCTTCTACACCACCAAGCGGGTGGCGGAGGACGGGACCCGCTGGGTCACCGAGCGGCCTATCTCGGAGAAGGACTATGTGACCTACCTGATGGAGGCGGATCTGGCGCTGCATTCGGTGCGCAAGCTCAAGTACCGCTTCACCTGCAACAGCCGCCGCATGGAGCTGGACGTCTATCCCTTCTCCAGGGACCGGGCGATCCTCTTCGTCTACGGGGCCGAGCCCTTTGCGCTGCCCCCGGAGATCGAGGTCATCAAGGACGTGACCGGCGATCCGGAGTACAAGAACCGGGCCCTGGCCGCGGTGCAGAAGCTGTAAAGGCGTTGACAAATCAGCCCCGCGGATATAGAATAACCTATCAGCGACCGGCGGGAGCGCGACGCTTCCGCCGGCCTTTTTTCAAACTGTCAGAGAGTGGGGAATGCACATGAACACGGTCACGGATACTTTCGGCTCCATGGTCTTCAACGACTCCGTCATGAGGGCGCGTCTGCCCAAGGACGTGTTCCGACAGGTGCAGCGCTCCATGAACGAGGGCCGGCGCCTGGACAGCGCGGCCGCCACCGTGGTGGCCAACGCCATGAAGGACTGGGCCATCGAGAAGGGCGCCACGCATTTTACCCACTGGTTCCAGCCCATGACCGGCATCACCGCCGAGAAGCACGACAGCTTCATCGCCCCCGTGGACGGCGGCAAGGTCATCATGGAGTTTTCCGGCAAGGAGCTCATCCAGGGCGAGCCGGACGCCAGCTCCTTCCCCTCCGGCGGCCTGCGGGCCACCTTTGAGGCCCGGGGCTACACCGCCTGGGACCCCACCTCCTACGCCTTCATCAAGGACGGGGTGCTCTGTATCCCCACGGCCTTCTGCTCCTACGGGGGCGAGGCGCTGGACAAGAAGACGCCCCTGCTGCGCTCCATGGAGGCCATCAACCGCCAGTGCCTGCGGGTGCTGAAGCTCTTCGGCAACCAGGACGTCACCTCCATCCGTACCAACGTGGGCCCGGAGCAGGAGTATTTTCTCATCGACAAATCCGTCTTTGAAAAGCGCAAGGACCTGATCTACACCGGCCGCACTCTTTACGGCGCCCGGCCCCCCAAGGGCCAGGAGCTGGACGACCACTACTTCGGCGCCATCAAGCCGCGGGTGGCGGAGTTTATGAAGGAGCTGGATGAGGAGCTGTGGAAGCTCGGCGTCATGGCCAAGACCGAGCACAACGAGGCCGCCCCGGCCCAGCACGAGCTGGCCCCCATCTACACCACCACCAACATCTCCGCCGACCATAACCAGCTGACCATGGAGCGCATGCAGCGCATCGCCCGCAAGCACGGCATGGTCTGCCTGCTGCACGAAAAGCCCTTCGCCGGCGTCAACGGCTCCGGCAAGCACAACAACTGGTCCATCTCCACCAACACCGGCGTCAACCTCTTTGAGCCGGGCGAGACCCCGGCGGAGAACGCCCAGTTCCTGCTGCTTCTGTGCGCGGTGATCCAGGCGGTGGACGACTACCAGGACATGATGCGCCTGTGCGTGGCCTCCGCCGGCAACGACCACCGTCTCGGCGCGGCCGAGGCGCCCCCGGCCATCGTCTCCATCTTCCTGGGGGAGGAGCTGCAGGCCATCCTGGACGCCATCGAGAACGACACCCCCTACGGCAGCCGGGAAAAGGAGCTGTTCAAGGTGGGCGTACACGTGATGCCCAAATTCCCCAAGGACACCACCGACCGCAACCGCACCAGCCCCTTCGCCTTCACCGGCAACAAGTTTGAGTTCCGCATGCTGGGCGCGTCCCAGTCCATCTCCGGCCCCAACGTGGTGCTCAACACCGCCGTGGCCGAGTCGCTGCGCCAGTACGCCGACCGGCTGGAGGGCGCGGAGGACTTTGAGAGCGCCCTGCACGATCTGATCCGCGAGGTCATCCACAAGCACCGGCGCATCATCTTTAACGGCAACGGCTATGACGACGCCTGGGTCAGGGAGGCCGAGAGCCGGGGCCTTGCCAACTACCCCTCCACCCCCGACTGCGCCCCCTGCTACATCGCGCCGAAGAACGTGGAGCTCTTCACCCGCCACAAGGTCTACACCGAGACGGAGATGCACGCCAGGTACGAGATCAAGCTGGACAGCTACTGCAAGGTGCTGCGCATCGAGGCGCTGACCATGCTGGATATGCTGTGGAAGGACATCCTGCCGGCGGTCTCCGCCTGCACCGGGGAGCTGGCCAAGGCGGCCAATGCCAAGAAGGCGCTCTCGGCCGCCATGGACGTGAGCTATGAGACCCAGGTGGCCTCCGAGCTCAGCGCCCTGGCCGCCTCCGCCGCCATCCACGGCCGCGCCCTGGAGGCGGCGATGGAGGGCCTCAGAGAGCAGCATGACACCATGGCCGCCGCCCGCTATTACCGGGACCGGGTCTTCCCGGCCATGCAGAGCCTGCGGGCGGTGGTGGACGCCATGGAGCTGCGCTGCGGCGCCAAGTCCTGGCCCTATCCCAGCTACGGCGAGATCCTGTTCAGCGTGAAGTAAACCGAAAAGACAAAAAAGAGCACCTCGTTTGAGGTGCTCTTTTTTTGCCTGTCGGGCCCTTACCAGTCCTTGACGCTGCCGTCGAAGGCGCGCTTGGCGGCGTTGGAGCCGCGGCCCTTGGCGGGGAAGAGCTCGGCGGCGTTCTCCGCCAGCTCCACGCCGATGCCGGGGGCCTCGGGGATGAGCATAAAGCCGTTTTCAAAGCGCAGGGGCTCCTTGACCATGGCGTCCTCGGTCCCGTTGAGGCAGAAGTCCGGCAGCTCCTGGATGCCCAGATTGGGGATGCAGGCGCAGATCTGCAGGCAGGCGGCGGTGGACACGGGGCCCAGGGGATTGTGGGGAATGACCAGCACGTCGCTGGCCTCGGCGGCGGCGCAGACCTTCTTCGTGGTGGTGATGCCGCCCACGGCGCACACGTCCGGGCGCACGTACTGGGCCGCCCCCCGGCGCATGAGCATCTCAAACTCCCGGAGGTTTACAAAGCGCTCGCCGGTGGCGATGGGCACCGGAATCTTGTGGGCGATCTGGGCCATGGTGTCGATGTTGTCGGGGGTCATGGGGTCCTCCAGCACCATGGGCCGGTATTTGGCCACCTCGTTGCCGAAGGCCACGGCCTCGGCGGCGGTCATGCCCCGGTGGGCCTCCAGGATCAGGTCAAAGTGGGGGCCGACGGCCTCGCGGATGACCCGCACCTTCTCCAGCTCGTCCTCAATGCGGCCGGAGTAAAACTCGTCGTGGCCGTCCTTCTCGCTCTTGATGGGGCCGTTGACGAAGATCTTGGCGGCGGTAAAGCCCATGGCCTGCAGCTGCCTGTAGTGCTCCGCCAGTTTGTCCAGATCGCTCTCCTTGCTCATGACCGAGGCGTAGACCCGGATCTTCTCCCGGGTCCTGCCGCCCAGCAGCTCGTAGACCGGCACGCCCAGGGCCTTGCCCTTGATGTCCCAGAGGGCGATGTCGATGGCGGAGATGGCGGACATGATGACGCTGCCCCGAAAGTAGACGGAGCGGTAGAAGTTCTGATTCAGATCCTCGATGCGGAAGGGGTCCTTCCCGATCAGGTACTCCCGGAATTTCAAAATGGCGGCGGCGGTGGCCTCCAGATAGCCCCAGTTGCCCGCCTCGCCCAGGCCCACGATGCCCGCGTCCGTGTACACGTGGCAGAACAGATAGTGCTTGGCGTAGATCAGCTTGACGTCGGTGATTTTCATGGCAGCGCTCCTTTTTGATGTTTCTGTTTGAATTGTAAAGGACAGGGGAGCAAATTGCAAGAGAAGCGCCTGGTTTTTTCAAAAAAGTCCTTGACATTCCCTGGGCGCTCTGGTATATTATCAGAGCGCTCCGAAGACAGCAGGTGGGTGTATGCCCGTAAATCCTGCCGAGGACATCAACATTCTCTTGATTGTTTTTGTGTCTCTGCGTCTTGTCGGATGCAGGGGCTTTCTTTTTGAGCGCGGGATTTTTCGTGTGGAGGTGAAAAACACACATGCCTAACGCAAAGGTTCTTAGCGAAAAGCAGGCGATCGTCGAAGCCCTGGCTCAGCGGATTCAGAACGCCAGCGCCGGCGTTCTCGTGGACTACCGCGGCATCACCGTGGCCGAGGATACCGCTCTGCGTGCCGAGCTCCGCAAGGAGGCCGTCGACTACAGCGTCGTCAAGAACACCCTGACCAGAAAGGCGCTGGACAAGCTGGGGATGAGCGATCTCGATCACGTCCTCAACGGCACCACGTCCCTGGCCACCGCAGAGAGCGACCCCATTGCTCCTTTCCGTATCATCAACGATTACAGCAAGAAGCTGGGTGAGCGTTTCAACATCAAGGCCGCCTTCATGGAGGGCAAGGTCCTCAACGATGCTGAGATCGCGGAAATGGCCGCTCTGCCTTCCAAGGATGCTCTGTACGCCAAGGTTCTGGGCACCATGATCGCACCCATCACCGGCCTGGCCGTTTGCCTCGGTCAGATTCTCGAGCAGAAGGGCGGCTCTCTGGAAGCCCCCGCAGAAGCCGAATAATCGGCGCCAAAAAGAAATTTAATGGAGGAAATAACAATGAGTGAAAAAATCGCTGCCATGATCGAAGAGATCAAGGGCCTTTCCGTCCTCGAGCTCAGCGAGCTCGTCCACGCCCTGGAGGACACCTTCGGTGTCTCCGCCGCCGCTGTCGCCGCCGGCCCCGCTGTCGCTGCCGGCCCCGTCGTCGAAGAGAAGACTGAGTTTGACGTTGTCATGACCAGCTTCGGCTCCGAGAAGATCAAGGTCATCAAGGAAGTCCGCGCCATCACCGGTCTGGGCCTGGCTGAGGCCAAGGGCCTGGTCGAGGGTGTGCCTGCCAAGATCAAGGAAGGCCTGTCCAAGGACGACGCTGAGGCTCTCAAGGCTCAGCTCGAGGGCGTCGGCGCCACCGTCGAGCTCAAGTAATCCAAGCTCAAACAAAAACTCCGCTTCTTTGGAAGCGGAGTTTTTTCGTCGACAAAGTCCGTTTTTGTCATCCTGAGCGAGCGTAGCGAGTCGAAGGATCTCAAGCGTTGAAGCCTGTACAGTGGGCGATGTTTGAGATTTCTCCCTAAAGGACTAGGCGCTTCGCGCCGTCGCGACTCCGCTTCGCTTCGCTCGAAATGACATGCGGTGGGGTTTGTCTACGGTCTGA
>JBGUNL010000299.1:0-12928 GCA_045117295.1 Candidatus Limivicinus sp. | reverse complement strand
CACCGGCACCGCGGCGCCGATGGCAATGCCCAGGATGATGGGAAAGGCCTCGGCAAACTCAATGGCGCCCGTCACCGAGAGGGCCTGGAGAATACCGACGGCGGCGGAGGCGCTCTGCAGGATGCTGGTGATGGCGGCGCCGGCCAGGATGCCGATCAGGGGATTGGAGAAGGCCGTCATCAGCTTGATGAAGCGGGCGCTCTCCTTCAGCGGCGCGACGGCACCGCTCATGGCCTGCATACCGAACATCAAAACCGCAAAGCCCAGCAGAATGTCCCCCACATGCTTATGGCTCTGCTTCTTGGAGAACATGCGCAGAATGATGCCGACGACCGCCACGGCGGCGGAGATGGTGGCCGTGGACAGCAGCGAGACCAGTCCGCCGGAGCCCTCCACGTAGGACAGACAGATGATCCAGCCGGTGATGCTGGTGCCGATGATGGCACCCATGATGACCGCCATGGCCTGGCGGACCTTCATCATGCCGGAGTTGACGAAGCCCACCAGCATGACCGAAGTGGCCGAGGAGGACTGGATCACCGCCGTGACCCCGGCGCCGAGAAGCAGGGCTTTCAGAGGAGTGCTGGAAAGCTTATACAAAACGAGCTCGAGCTTGCTGCCCGCAACCTTTTTCAGGCCCTCTCCCATCAGGGACATGCCGAACAAAAACAGGGCCACCCCGCCGAACAGGGAAATAAGATTTGAAAGACTCATAGGCAACCTCATTACATTTTTTTATATCTCAATCAGTCATTATTATCATACTCCTGTTTTGTTTACTTGTCCATACGCATTTCGCACGATTCTCCGCCTCTTGTGATTGAAAAAAACAGGGGCGGGATGTAGAATATGACAGGTGATGTTATGACTTGTCCCATTCTAACCCATGACCGCGATCTCACCGTCTGCGTCAAGCCCCGGGGCGTCTCCTCAGAGACCGAAATGCCGCGGCTGCTTGCCGAACAGCTTGGCGTCACGAGGGTCTGGTGCGTGCACCGGCTGGATACCGCCGTGGGCGGCGTGATGGTGTATGCTCTCTCTGTGAAGGCCGCCGCAAAGCTCTCGGAGCAGATCGCCGCGGGACAGCTGCAGAAGGAATACCTGGCCGTCGCCGCCGGACGTCCGGCGGAGGACACGGGGGTTCTGCGTGATCTGCTCTTTCACGACCGCGGCAAAAACAAGACCTTTCCCGTCAAGCGCATGCGCGCCGGGGTCAAGGATGCGGAGCTCGAGTACCGTGTGCTGGAAAGCCGGGACGGGCTCTCCCTGCTGAGCATCCGCCTGCACACGGGGCGGAGTCATCAGATCCGCGTGCAGTTTTCCTCCCGGGGCATGCCTCTGGCGGGGGATGTGAAATACGGCAGCCGTTATCGGGATTGTCCCCTTGCGCTGTTTTCCTGCACGCTGCGCTTCGCCCATCCCTTCAGCGGCGAGGTGCTCTCCTTCTCGGCCCTGCCGGAGGGCGGATTTCCCTGGGATCTCTTTCAAATCAAGCGATCGGAGGAACACCATGAAATATCTTGAGGTATGCGTCAACACCCCCACAGAGCTGATCGATCAGCGCTGTGAGGAGATGGCCGTCTTCGGCGCGGGCGGCTTTGTCATTGAGAACGAGGAAGATTTCCAGAGCTTTCTCTCCCACAACCACATGTACTGGGACTATGTGGATGAGGAACTGGAAAACAAGTTCCGAGGCGTCAGCCGGATCAAGTGCTATCTGACCGACGACGAGGACGGCCGCGCCGTGCTGGAAAAAATCCGCGCCGCCTATGACGACGTGCAGACGGCCCTGGTGGACGACAGCGACTGGGAAAACAACTGGCGCGCCTACTACAAGCCCATTGAGGTGGGCGAAAAGCTGGTGGTAGTCCCCGAGTGGGAGGAGGCGCCGGAGGACGGACGGACTCCCCTGCGGCTGGACCCGGGTCTGATCTTCGGCACCGGCAGCCACGCCACCACGCGCATGTGCCTGGCCGCCCTGGAGCAGTTTGCGGGCAAAGGTGTCCGCGTGCTGGATCTGGGCTGCGGCAGCGGGATTCTCGGCATCGGCGCCCTGCTGCTGGGCTGTGACAGCTGTCTCGGCGTGGACATCGATCCCAAGGCGCCGGACGTGGTGATGGCCAACGCCGCCCTCAATGAGATCGGCCCCGACCGGATGACCGCCTGGGCGGGCGATATCATCGGCGACGCCTCCCTTCGCGCGCGCATCGGCGGCGGCTATCAGCTGGTGCTGGCCAATATTGTGGCCGATGTGATCATCCCGCTCTCCGCGCTGGTGCGGCCCTTCCTCGCCGAAGGGGCGGTGTTCATCTGTTCCGGCATCATCGAAAACCGCTGGCCCGAAACCGCCGCGGCGCTGACTGCCAACGGCTTTACCATCCTGGACCACCGTTCCGAGGAGGAGTGGCACTGCTTCGTATGCCGCTGAGTCCGCGCAAAAACCGGCCTGCTTTCCGTTTGAGAAAGCAGGCCGGTTTTGTTTTTCCGATATCAATAAATGTCGTTGTATTCCACCAGCGCCACATCCACGTCGAAGGTCTTCCCCTCGCGCCAGATGGTGAAGGTGATGGTGTCGCCCACGCTGAGCGTGTTTTTGACCTTGAGAATATCGTCGGTGGACTTGGCGGGCTCGCCGTTGACGTGGGTGATGATGTCCCCCACCTGGATGCCCTTGGCCGCGGCGTCGGTCCCTTCGGACACAGCGGAAACATAGAGGCCGGCGGGCAGCTCATAGTGTTCCGCCAGGTTGTCGGGGATGGCCCCGACGGTCACGCCCACGGCAGTCCTGCCCCGCACCTCCCCATACTGGATCAGGGCGTTTACCACCCCGCTGATGGTGGAGGAGGGAATGGCGAAGCCGATCCCCTCAATGCTGGAGTAGGAGGACATCATTTTCATGTTGGTCACGCCGATAACCTGCCCGAACATGTTGAACAGCGCGCCGCCGGAGTTGCCCTCGTTGATGGCGGTGTTGGTCTGCAGCAGGGTCATGCTGTGGCCGTTGTAGGTGACGCCGCGGTCGATGGCGGAGATAATACCGTCGGTGAGCGTCATGCGGAAGGTCTCCCCCAGGGGGTTGCCGATGGCGGCCACATGCTCGCCGACAGTGAGGGCGGCGCTGTCGCCGAAGACGGCGGGCGTCAGCCCTCCGGCGTCGATCTTCAGGACCGCCACGTCGCTGGTGGCGTCGGCTCCGATGAGCTTTGCCTCGAAGCTTGTGTCGTCAAAGAGCGTGACCGTGGCGCTGTCGCATTTTTCCACCACATGGGCGTTGGTCAGGATCAGGCCGTCCGCGGAGAGGACGATGCCCGTCCCCCAGAAGAAGCCGGATTTGCCGTCCACATAGCCGCTGATGGCCACGATGGAGGGCGCGCACTTCTGATACAGCTCCTGCAGGGTCAGTTCCTGCTCCCCTGCCGTCTGCAGCGTCAGCTCAAAGGCCGGGGTCTCCTCCGCCCGGGGGAGCTTGACCTCGGTCTTGGTGCTCTCCTCCGGCACAAAGTAGCTGTCAAAAAAATCCTGCCAGCTGTCCGGCAGCTCGCCGTCTGCTTCTGGAGAATCGCTGCCGCCGGGAAGCGGAATGCCGCTGTCCTTCCCGGAGGAGAAAGCCAGAGAGCTGAGCGTGATCAGAAGCACAGCCGCAAGCGCCCCCAGGAAGATCTTCCCGCCGGTGCCCAGGCGTCTCTTTTTCTTTTTTACCGGCGTCTCCCGCGGGGTCTCCAGCGGGGCATACCAGTTGTTTTCCTTTTGCAGTTCCAAATTGCTCATACGCAGTCCTCTATTCTATTTGGCCAGTTTCAGCGTGAACACAAACTCCGTCATGCCGTCCTCGCTCTTGACGGCGATATCCTCATCGTGGCTGTTGATGATGGTCTTCACCAGATACAGCCCCAGGCCCATGCCCTCTTTGTCCAGACTCCTTGACCGGTCGGACTTGTGGAAACGGTCGAAGATAAAGGGCAGGTCGTCCGGCGGGATGGTCTCCCCTATATCCTTGACGGATACGTAGGCCTTCTCCCCGTCCTTATACAGCCGCAGGGTCAGGCAGCTGCCGGGGTTTGCAAACTTGACGGCGTTGTCCAGCAGGTTGTAGATCACGCGGGTGATGGCGTCCTTATCCGCCAGGACCATGATGTTGTTCTCCGGCAGCTGGGGGTCCACATCCAGATTCTTCTTTGTGGCCCGGTCCTCAAAGCTCAGGAGGGTCTGCAGCAGCAGCTCGTTGAGATCGAAGACCGTCCGCCGGCTCGGGTCGGAAAGCTTGGATTTGGTGGAGGAGACGTCCAGCATATCCCGCACCAGACGGGAGAGCCGCCGGGTCTCATCCCGGATGGAGACCAGATACTTGGCCTCTTCCTCCTTGGGGATGGTGCCGTCCAGAATGCCGTCGGCAAAGCCCGCAATGGTGGTCATGGGCGTGCGGAGCTCATGGGAGACGTTGGCGATAAACTCGCTGCGCCGGGATTCAGCCTGCTCCAGGGAATCGGCCATCTTGTTGAAGGAGTCGATCAGCGCGCCCATCTCGTCGTCCAGGTCATATTCCTGCCGCACGCGTACGGAGAAATCCCCCCGGGCAAACTTTCTCGACGCCGCCGCGATCTCATCCAGCGGGCGGGTCATGCGCTTGGAATACACCAGTGTCGCCGTCAGGAACATCAACAGCACGCCCAGGGTCACCGTGGCCGCCAGCATCAGGAAGGCCGACCAGTCCCCCAGCATTTTTCCGGGGGCGCTGATGACGAAGACATAGCCCTTCTCCGCCCCGTCGGTCTCGGAATAAATGCTGTGGGTGACCACATAGCGGGCCTCGGGGAGTATGCCGCCCAGATCGGACAGCCCGAACTCCGCATTTTCACCCAGCCGCTGCATCACGGATTCCGACATCTGCAGACCGATGTGCCGGCAGTTGGGGTGCCTGTCGGAGCAGGAGACGATGAGGCCCTCGGCGTCGGTGATAAAGATCTGGTTCCCCGTGGAATTGGCCACCGCGCTGGCGTTCATGCCCAGCAGCCAGCTGTCGGGGCCGTCGCTCTGGCCTACGGCTGCAGCGATGCGGGCCACTTCCTCGGCAGAGGCGATCATCTCCCCCCGCAAAACGCGCACCAGATGCATCCTGCCGATTCCCACAAAGGAGAGACAGATCAGCATCAGGCAGAAGATAACCAGCACCGCCATGGCGGTGAAGTTCCGCAGGTAGATGCTTTTCATGGGAGCTTACTCCTGGACCTCAAACTTGTAGCCCACGCCCCAGACGGTCTTCAGACACCACTTGTCGGACACGCCCTCCAGCTTCTCGCGCAGGCGCTTGACATGCACATCCACCGTGCGGGAGTCGCCGAAATAGTCAAAGCCCCAGACCTCATCCAGCAGCTGATTGCGGGTGTACACCCGGTTGGGAGAAGCCGCCAGATGGTACAGCAGCTCCATCTCCTTGGGCGGGGTGTCGATCTTCTTGCCGTCCACGATCAGCTCGTAGGACTCCAGATTGATGATCAGCTTGTCATAGACCAGCTTCTTCTCCACCGGCGCGTCCGCGTCCGTGCGGCGCATGACCGCATGGATGCGCGCCAGAAGCTCCTTGACGTCGAAGGGTTTGGTCACATAGTCGTCCGCCCCCATGTCCAGGCCGTTGATCTTGTCGGCGGTCTCGCCCTTGGCCGTGAGCATGATGATGGGCGTGGAGGATTTCTTGCGGATATCGCGGCAGATCTCCCAACCGTCCTTGAAGGGCAGCATGATGTCCAGCAAAACCACGTCCGGCTGGAACAGGTCGAACATGGATTCGGCCTTGCCGCCGTCGGGGGAGATCATCACGTCAAAGCCGTCCTTGCCCAGATAGAGCCGCAGCAGCTCGGCAATGTTCTCGTCGTCTTCCACCACAAGTGCACGTTTACTCATGAATATTCTGCCCTTCTCTCCTGATGATGGTATTCCCGGATGGACCGTTCTTTTTCTTATTATAGCGCCGGGCGCGCATCAAAGGTTAAAAAAATGTAAAAACCGACTTTGTCGGAAACGCCCACCCCCACAGGGGCGACCCCGCGGAGATGGGCGTTTCGCACACGGGCCGCATGGCCCTATTTCTTTTTCATCTTCTGGCTCTTTCCGGCGCGGAAATCCGGTTCTGCCCCCGCAATCAGACGGCCGATATTGGCCCGGTGTCGGAGTATCACCAGGGTCATGCTGGCCGCGGCCAAAACCAGCTTCGGCACGCTCATGCCCAGGATCACGCTGGAGACGGTGATGGCAAGCGCCCCGCAGATGGAGCCCAGCGAGACCTTTTTGGACAGCAGCGCGCCCAGCAGGAAGGCGCCCACCACCGCAAGGCCCACGCGCCAGTCGATCCCGAAGGCGATGGCCCCGCCGACGGAGACCCCCTTGCCGCCCTTGAAGCCGTGCAGCACCGGGAAGCAGTGCCCCAGGATACAGCCGAAGCCCGCCAGGGCCAGACCGATATCCCCCGCCAGGGCGTTGCCCGCCAGCATGGCGAGGATGGCCTTGGCCGCGTCCCCCGCCAGCGTCAGGAGCCCGGCGGTCCAGCCGAAGACCCGGGCCATATTGGTGGCGCCGGCGTTGCCGCTGCCCATGCCGCGGATGTCACCGCCGAAGAGCTTGCTGGAGACGATGATGGACAGGCTCAACGAACCGAGCACATAGGCGCCGAGGAAGATCGCAAGATACTTGAGCGTCATGAAAATCAATCCCCCAAGCCTTTTCACAAAGTACGCCGTCATCCGGCGGATTGTATTTTATTATAGCCCAGCCAGGTAGGCTTTGCAACCAATTCTTCGGTTTTCCCGGGTTAACTTATTCACAAGCGGTCCAGGGCCAGCTCTCCGGCAGCGCATGCTCAAAGCGCATGCGCTCTCCCGTCTTCGGGTGCGCAAAGCCAACGAGGCAGGAATAGAGCGCCAGCGGACATTTGTCCGGGTTCTCGCAGTACTTTCTCTCCCCCGCCAGGGGCCAGCCGCGGGAGGCAAACTGCACCCGGATCTGGTGCGTGCGCCCGGTCTCCAGCCGGATGCGCACGCAGCTCATGCCGTCACGCCGCCACAGGGTTTGAAAGCGCAGCGCCGCCTCCTGTACTCCCTTGGCGGGGGCGTCGGTCACAAAGCTCATTTTCCGCGCTTTATCCCGGAACATGAGATCCACAAGGAGGTCCGCGTCCGGCGTCATGCCGTGCACCACCGCGCAGTATTCCTTCTCAAAGCTGCCCTCCCGGATCTGGCGGCTGAGATCGGACGCCGCCTCCGCGCTGCGGGCCAGGACCATCAGCCCGCTCACCGCCCGGTCCAGCCGGTGCACGGTGCGCACCTCGGCCTTTTCATCTCCCAGGCACCGGCGCAGCAACTCCGGCAGGCCGCCCGGCTCGTCCGTGGACAAAACGCCAGCAGGCTTGACACAGACCAGAACGGTTCCGTCGTCATAGAGGATCTCGGGCAGAGGCGCGGCCGCGTCAGACATGCATGTCATGGGAGCGCCCCTCGATACTGCCGCCGCTTTCCAACTCCTTTCCCTCCAACAGCAGGAGCTTTTCCGCCATCAGACGGGAAAAGCCGCTGATCACCGCCACCATGGAAATGAGATCGCTGGTGTCGTCCGTGGTGATTTCCGACTCCGGCTCATGGTCCAAAATGCCGCCGGCGGCAATGCGCACCTGCTTGACGAAGTACGTGCAGGCCATGCGGTGCCGCTTGACATAGGAGGAATAGGTCTGCCGAACCTCCTCCTCGCTCAGGCCCATGGGGATGATGGTCTGCAGGGTCGGAATGCTCAGGCACTGCTTGAGGGTACAGACCATGATGAGATAGGCGATATGAACGCGATAGTATTTTTTCCGGATGGGCTCGGGCATGATCTTCTTGCGGACATAATTGTTGATGGCCGCGGGGGTGATCACCTGCTCCTCCTTCAGCTCCGGCGGCATATAGTCGAGATACTGCGTCAAAAGCGTCACCACCTGGTCCATATACAGGCCGATGTTGGGCAGCTCCTCCCAGGCGGGAAGCCGGTATTCATCCAGGTATTTTTCCCAGCGGCGCAGTTTTCCGGCGATCAGCGCTTTGTCAAAGGTCATGGGCTCATCTCCATTTTGTTCCAGTTACATCATGTCTGATAATTATAACACAACTAATCCGAAAATCAAGAAAATATGCGTCGCGTTTTTGGTTGACATGATTTTATGCGTGTGGTAATATAATTCGCAAGATTAGATACTTGCTTTCTTGAGTCGTTTCGCACCGCGCTCTCCGATACCGGTGGCGCGTCAGGCAGGCAGCTGCAGGAGGATTTACCATGTCTTTTGCCGTTTTTGTCGACGGGAGTGCCAATCTCCCCCGGAGTATGCTGGAAGGAATTCAGCTTCTGCCCTGTGAGTACACCGTGGACGGTGTGCCTCAGACCTATTGGGGCGATGTGGACAGCTTCGACGGGCACAGCTTTTATGAAGATCTGAAAAAGGGCAAGGTGGTCCGCACCAGCCTTCTGAATACGCAGCTGTTTCTCTCCCGCTTCGGTCCCATCCTCGCCTCCGGAACGGACATCATCTATATCTCCATGTCCTCCGGCATCAGCGGCACCTACAACGCCGCCCGACTCGCCGCCGAAGAGCTGATGGAACTGTACGAGGGAAGGTTTGTTCACATCGTCGACTCCCTGGGCTGCGGCTTCGGCAACGGGCTGCTGGCCGTCCGCGCGGCGGAGCTGAGCCGGAACGGCGTGGACGTGCGCAAGGCCGCCGAGATTCTGGATGAGGAGGTCCCCCACACCTGCCAGTATTTTACGGTGGACGATCTCAACTTCCTGAAAAACACCGGCCGCGTCAGCGGCGTGACCGCAAAGATCGCCACGGTGCTGAACATCAAGCCCATCCTTTTTGGGGACAGCACCGGCCATATCATCTCCTGTGCCAAGATCCGCGGTCGGAAAAAATCCATTGAGGCCCTGGCCAAGAAATTTGAGGAGAAACGGATGATCACCGACGATCAGCGCATCTGCATCTCCCACGGCGACTGCCTGGAGGATGCGCAGTACCTGGCGGATCTGGTCCATAAGATTCTTCCGGACATCCCCATCACCATCTGCATGCACGAGCCATTCTCCGGCGCCCATGTGGGGCCCGGCATGCTGGGTCTCTTCTTCCGGGGAACCGAGCGCTGAACACTGTTATCGACATGAAGCGAGCGCGCCGCCTGTTGCCAGGCGGCGCGCTCGTTGTACAATCCCTATTCGATTCTTCGCTTGCCGCGGTAGAGGCTGCGGTCCTCCGGCCGCACAGGGCGCGCGGTGATTTCCGCGTCCAGCGCTGGGAGCGAGCCCTCGCCGCAGGTCAGGATCTCCAGGTGCAGTCTCCCCTCTCGCCGCTCCGCGCGGTAATCGGCGACAAAGGGCAGGGAGAAAAGCTTCTCGTCCAGCGCCGCGATCTCCGCCGCATCGCCCTCCCGCAGCAGACTGTCCAGCCGCTTGACCACGCTGCCGCAGGGACACGGGCCCGGCAGGATGCGGGTGTGGTCCCCGGTGCGGTAGCGGATCAGGGGCATGGCCTCCATGCCGATGGTGGTGATCACCAGTTCCCCGGTCTCTCCGTCTGGCAAAACCTTTCCTTTTTCATCCACGATCTCCGGAATCACATGGTTTTCCCGGAGGTGCATCCCCTCGTGCGCAGGGCAGCAGATAGCGCCGCCCAAGGCCATCTCCCGGGAGCCGTAGTGGGGAAACAATCTGCTGCCCAGCAGGCGCTCCGCCTCCCGGATCACCGCTTCCGGGCAGGCGTCCCCGCTGACCAGAGCCCGTTTCAGGCTGCCCTTCCCGCAGACGTGCAGCATGCTTAACAGCTGCACCGGCATGCCCACATAGGTATCGGGCTTCTCCTCCCGGAGAACGCTTTCCCATTCTCCGTAGCTCAGCCCCGCGCCCAGCTTGAGCGGCCTGGCACCCAGGACCCCGATAGCCTCCGCGATCAGTTCGCCCAGGCCGTGGGGGCCGGAGAAGGGAAAGCAGATCATGGTGACGCTGCCCGGGAAGACCAGTTCCCCCAGCCCCGCCATGAACAGCTCCACCGTGTGCCGACAGTCCCCTTCCGTGTAAAAGACCCGCTTGGCCGCCCCCGTGGTGCCGGAGGTGGCGTCGGACAGCACCCGCTGGATCTCCCCCTGGGAACACAGAAGCATGCCGGGTGCGTTTTGGGCAAGGTCTTCATCCGTGGTAAAGGGCAGCCCCGCCAGCTCCTCCAGGCTATCGAGATGGTCCGGCAGTCCTTTGTAAAAACCGTTTCGCGCCTTTTCCCGCTGCAGCACTGCGTTGAGCTTTTTCAGCTGGAGCGCTTCGAGGGACTGCCGGGTCACTTCCGGCAGTCCCTCCTGCATTTTGATCAGTTCGTCGATCCGGCTGCGTGTCATAGCAGGCCTTTTTCCGCGAGGATTTCCATGCACTTGGTGTAGGTGTCGGCGATGATCCCCGGGCACAGCTCCACCCGGTTGGCAGGGTTCCCCTTGGTAATGTCCCGGCAGTCAATGCCGCCGAAGTTGATCATGTTCTCCTCGGTGAACCACCGGGTAAACTCGCCCATGGCGCTCTTGTGCTCCGGGTGATCCATGCCGGTGTCCTCCCCCTTGCCCGTGAGGTAGGAGATCACGCAGGCCCCGCCGGTCATGCAGCCGCACACGTCGCCGGAAAAACCGACGCCGCCGTTGAGGCCGCCCATGGCCCGCACAAAGCCGGGATCTTCCTCCCCCAGGGTCTCCAGCAGCAGGATCGCCAGGATCTGGCCGCAGAAATAGCCGCAGCGGCTCAGCTCCATGATCCGGTCAAACAGGTCCATTCTCCTCTTCCTTTCTGCAAATCAGCATCCGATAGGAGCACTTGCCGCGGACGCCGCAGGGCTCCGTCTCCTCGCGCCACAGGGCCTCCAGATAATACTTCCGCCAGACGGGTGTCAGATCCTCGTCATGCTCCACCCGAAAGCCCGCCGCTTCCGCGAAGGGGACAGGGTCGTCAAAGCACACGTCGGAAACCATCAGCACGCCGCCCTTTTTCAGCAGGCGGAAACTCTCCCGGAAGGCAGCCGGAACGTCCCCACTGAGGAAAAAGGCGCACTGGCTCAGCAGGCCGTCAAAGCCGCCGTCGGGATAGGGCGCGCGCAGGAAATCGCCGCGCTGTACATTCTCTCCCCGAGGGGTAAGATCAATGCCCTCCGCCCGGTAGCCCAGGCGCTGCAGCAGGCGCAGGCTCTCCCCCGCTCCGGCGCCCAGATCCAGGATCCGGCCGCCCGCGGGAATGCCCGCCAGCTCCAGCATGCGCAGGGTGTGTTCCTCCCCTCCCGGGTGCCCGTTCATTTGTCCTCCAGCGCCCGCTCCACCGAGGCCACCTTGCCCAGCGCCAGCTCCTCCGGCACATAGACAAAGCCGCACACGGGGCAGACGGGCAGCTCCACGGGAAAGCCGTTGTCCAGATACATGAACTTGGCCTTGCCCTTTTCCAGGGGCACGCCGCACTTCATGCACTTGAGCTTTCCCTGGGGATCTATGGTGTAGTAATTCTTCTCCGCCATATTAACCTTCTCTCTTGACCACATGCATGCGGTGGCTCCAGGCCCGGTGCACCAGATAATGCTCGTCATCCTCCCGGCTGAATTTCACCCAGAAGGTGGCGTTGCCGATCCTGTGCCGGGCGATCAGCAGGCCGCTCTCCTCGTCATAGATGCACTCCCCGGTTTCCCGTACGGCATTCAGTACGGAGATGACGTCCTCCACCAGGATCATGCGGTCGTCCATCATCATCCGGGCTTCGTCGGTAAAGTCCAGTTGATAGTCCAGCTTCTTTTCCATGGGTTCCTCCAGCCAGATTTCTCTGAGCAGATCGTTTTTGAGCGTCAGGCGGTTGAAGCGCTTCTCGCTGATATCGGGCGGAGCGCCCGCATCGGTGCCGTAGACCAGCTCCAAAATGTGTCTCGACTCCCTGCCCTCCCGGGCAAAGCGGTCGCGGCAGGCCATACAGTAGCTGATATAGGGAGCGTCGGAGCGCTCAAGACACTTCTCGCTCATCTCATGGGCCACCTCCCGGTTGGCGTAGGCGGCAAGTCCCCCGTAGCCGCAGCAGGGGCTGCGGTCGCCGGAGTACTCCGTCTCCACCAGCCGAACGCCCAGCTTCGCTGCGAGATCGCGGATGGCCTGCTGGGTGCGGGCGTCGCCCCGGGCGCCGCAGGAGTCGTGCAGGGCGGCCGGGCGGTCCAGGCCCTTTGCCCCGGCGGGCAGGCCGATCTGCTCCAGCACGTCCCAGATGCCGACAATCTCCCCTCCGACGGAGTCCTTCAGCTCCTTCCGGCAGGTGGGGCAGCCGGCGATGACGACGGGATTGCCCAGCTTTGCCATCTCGTTTTTCAGGAACTCCCGGGTGCTCTCCTGCATTTCAATCCGCCCGGCCCAGTCGCAGATGGCGCCGCAGCAGCCCAGCATCAGCGCAACACCGCCGGGGAGCCGGGTGCAAAGGTCCTCATATGCGGCCCGCACCGTGGCCGGGGCGATGGCCGAGGCCTGACAGCCGGGGAAGAAGACGTACCTGCACATTTCCTGTCCCGGCTGCTTCCTGGCGAGGAAGCCCTCGGAATTGGAGAAGAGCATGTCCATCAGCGCAAACTCATGGGGGGCCAGGGGCATCTTGTCCGTGGACACCATGTTCCGCCGCGCCGATGCGCAGACATGCGCCATATCAAAATTGTTGGGACAGACCACCGTGCACTGGCCACAGAGGGCGCAGGCGTTCATGGGCTTGTTGAGCTGGTGGTCGCCCATGATGATCTGGGTGTTGTTGTAGATTTCCTTGGACAGCAGGCCCGGGTGCTTTTTGTAGTGCTTGAGGTAGGCGCAGCTCTTCATGCACTCCTCGCAGTGGCACTGGATGCATCTGCCGGCCTCCTCCGCGGCCTGCTCTT
>JBGUNL010000298.1:0-4773 GCA_045117295.1 Candidatus Limivicinus sp. | reverse complement strand
CGATACCTTCCACCTGCGGCCCCTGGTGCCGGAGAGCTTTGACGACAGCCGGCCCCGCGGCGTCATTGGCATGGTGGACGGCGAAATCACCACCACCGACGCCGGCTATGCCGACCACATCGACGTGGCCCAGGACATTCTGAAAATCGCCGTGGTGGAGCGGCACCACAACACCAAGCACATCGGCATCGGCTACATCAAGGGTTACGGCCTGCGCAGCGGCGCCGTGGCTACCTCCATCAGCCACGACAGCCACAACATCATCGTGGTGGGCACCAACGAGGCCGACATGGCCGCGGCGGCCCAGAAGGTGGTGGACCTGAACGGCGGCATCGTGGTGGCGGACGGCGGCGAAATCGTGGCCGGCGTGCCTCTGGCGGTGGCGGGCATCATGTCCGATGAGCCGCTGGCGGTGGTGAACGAAAAGCTGGAACAGGCCAAGGAGCAGTGCTTCAAGATGGGCGTCAGCCGGGGCATCGACCCGTTTATGACCCTCAGCTTCATGGCCCTGCCGGTGATCCCCACCCTGCGCATCACCACCCGGGGCGTGTACGACGTCAACTCCCAGCAGTATATCTGATGCAAGATACGATAAAAGGAACGCTCCGCGAAAGCGGGGCGTTCCTTTTGTGCATTTGCGTGCTTATGAAGGTTTTTTGATAGGTAAAGAAGAACTTACTTCAGCTCGACCTTGCCGCCGGCCTCTTCGACCTGCTTCTTCATAGCCTCGGCCTCGTCCTTGCCCAGGGCCTCCTTCAGAGTGGTGGGGGTGCCCTCAACGGCAGCCTTGGCCTCAGCCAGGCCCAGACCGGTGATCTCGCGGACGACCTTGATGACCTTGATCTTCTGAGCGGCATCGAAACCGGTCAGAACCACGTCGAAGTCGGTCTTCTCCTCAGCAGCGGGAGCAGCACCGGCAGCGGGGGCAGCGGCCATAGCGGCGGCGGACACACCGAAAACTTCCTCCAGGGCGTGAACCAGCTCGGACAGCTCCAGAACGGTGAGGCCCTTGATCTCTTCGATCATAGCATTGATCTTCTCAGACATTGTAATATCCTCCTAATTGTTAAGATAAAAGTTGAAGTGGATGGATGAGGCTTACTCCGCAGCCTCGGCGGTCTCGGCGGGAGCGCCGTTGCGCTCCACGACCTGCTGCAGAATGAAAGCCAGGGCAGAGATGGGGGCCAGCATGGTACCCAGGACCTGGGCCTGCAGGACAGGCAGAGCGGGGATGGCAGCCAGAGCATTGACAGTCTCCATGGGAACGACCTTGCCGTCCATGAAGCCGCCCTTGATCTCGAACTTGCCATTGAGCTTCTTTGCATAGTCAGCAATCACGCGGGCAGGAGCCACGGGATCGTCAGCGCAGATGGCCAGAGAAGTGGTACCATTGAGCTGATCGTCCAGTTCGTTCAGACCGCAGTTGTTGAATGCAAAGCGCAGCAGGGTGTTCTTGATGACGGCGTACTCAATGTTGTTATTACGGCACTCAGCGCGCAGAGCGGTATCCTCTGCCACGGTGATGCCCTTATAATCAACGATGACACCGGCGGCTGCGTTCTGCAGCTTCTCGGTCAGTGCCGCCACGATTGCCTGCTTTTCAGACAGAACTTTTGCGTTGGGCATTCTTTGATTTCACCTCCATGATTATTGGCGGCGTGCCTCCGCACGCCAGGGGAAGGTGCGTTCAAAAAAGAAACCGTCCTCATATCGCAAGACATGAGGACGGCAATGTAGCAATACAATTGCTATCCTCGGCAGGACTTACGGCCGCGGAGGCCACCTGCTGTCTTTGGAACGCATCTGATAGTATAATTCAGCTCTAAACGATTGTCAAGAGCCAAATCACATTTTTGCAGCCTTACAGCTGCTTCATGGCGTTCATCTTCACGCCGGGGCCCATGGTGGAAGCGCACACGCAGGACTTGATATACTGGCCCTTGGCGGCAGCGGGCTTGGCCTTGATGATGGCGCCCATGAGAGCGGAATAGTTCTCGAACAGCTTGTCAGCGCCGAAGGAGACCTTGCCGATGGGGCAGTGGATGATGTTGGTCTTGTCCAGACGATACTCCACCTTACCGGCCTTAGCCTCAGTGACGGCACGGGCGGCGTCGGGAGTGACGGTGCCGGACTTGGGAGAGGGCATCAGGCCCTTGGGGCCCAGCACCTTACCCAGACGACCCACAGTACCCATCATGTCGGGAGTGGCGATGACCACGTCGAAGTCGAACCAGTTTTCCTTCTGGATCTTCTCCACCATGTCCATCTCGCCCACGTAGTCGGCGCCGGCGGCCTTGGCGGCCTCAGCGGCAGCACCCTTGGCGAACACCAGCACGCGGACACTCTTGCCGGTGCCGTTGGGCAGCACGATGGCGCCGCGGACCTGCTGGTCGGCGTGACGGGAGTCAACACCCAGCTTGACGTGGAGCTCGACGGTCTCGTCGAACTTGGCGGAAGCGGTCTTGCAGATCAGCTCCAGACCCTCCTTGGGGTCATACAGATTGGCTCTGTCGATCTGCTTTGCGATATCCTGATATTTCTTACCTCTAAACATCTTCAATTCCCTCCTTAGTCGCCCACGATGACGCCCATGGAACGGGCGGTGCCGGCGATCATGCTCATAGCGGCTTCCAGGGAAGCGGCGTTGAGGTCGCGCATCTTCAGCTCAGCGATCTTCTGGATGGAGGCCTTGGAGATGGTGGCTACCTTTTCCTTGTTGGGAACGCCGGAAGCCTTCTCAATGTTGCACTCCTTCTTGATGAGGACCGCAGCGGGGGGAGTCTTGGTGATAAAGGAGAAAGAACGGTCAGCATAGACGGTGATCACCACGGGGATAATCAGGCCCATATCGTTCTTGGTGCGCTCATTGAATTCCTTGGTGAAGGCGGCGATGTTGACGCCGTGCTGACCCAGAGCGGGGCCAACGGGGGGTGCGGGAGTTGCTTTACCTGCAGGAATCTGCAGCTTTACGAAACCAACGACTTTCTGTGCCATGATAGGCACCTCCTTTTTCTAATGTGGTAGCGGCTCACCCAAAGTGAGACCCGCCCTTGGCGAGGCGCAGCTTTTTGCGTCTCTCCCACTTGCGCCGGAGTGGTTTTGCTCCGACTTGCGCGGCTTGTTTTCAGACTGCCGCAGCTCAGTCCTGGCAGACCTCCACCTGGTCGAGCTCCAGCTCGACGGGCGTCTCTCTGCCAAACATGGAGACCACCACACGGACCTTGTTCTTCTCCGGTGCGATTTCCTCCACGATGCCCTTGAAAGTGCTCAGCGGGCCGTCGGTGATCTTGACGGTATCACCCACGTTGTAGGCCACCACGATCTCGTGGCGCTCCACGCCCAGAGCGGCGACTTCCGCGTCAGACAGGGGGATGGCCTTGTTGGCCTCGCCCACGAATCCGGTGACGCCGCGGATGTTGCGGATGAGATGCCAGGTCTCGTCGGTGAGCACCATCTTGATGAGCACGTAGCCGGGGAAAACCTTCCGCTCCATGTCCTTCATGACGCCGCTCTCCGTCACCTCGGTGACCGTCTCCATAGGAATCTCCATCTGGAGCACCATGTCCTCAAAGTGGCGGTTGACCACAGACTTCTCAATGGCCGCCTTTACCGCGTTTTCATAGCCGGAATAGGTATGCAGCACATACCACTTCGCGTTATCTGCCATCGTTTACTTCCTCAGGCGAACAGGCCGATCAGGAAATTGACGGCTGCCACGGCAACCCAGTCAAAAACCCAGATGCAAACGCCAACCACCGCGGCGCACAGCAGCACGGTGCCGGTGTTGGACATGGTCTCCTTGCGGGAGGGCCACACGACCTTCTTCAACTCGCTTCTCATTTCGCGGAACCATTTGCCCAGGTCGCGCTTCGCTTTCTTCTCTTCAGCCATTTCCAATCTCCTTCCGATTACTTGGTCTCGGTGTGGACGGTGTGCTTTCTGCAGAAGGGGCAGTACTTGTTCAGCTCAAGCTTGTCCGGGGTATTCTTCTTGTTTTTCATCGTGTTGTAGTTTCTCTGCTTGCACTCGTTGCAGCGGAGAGTGATTTTCACGCGCATTAACGGCACCTCCTTATTAGATTAGGTGTCTCCCGGCGGGAGCACCGATTGCCTCCCTGATCGGCGGCGCCCTCTCCCCCGCGCTCGAAGCGAAAAAGCGCGCAAAAAGAAAGCACCCATTCACAGGTAATGGAAAGTGTACCATATATTTTGGTGAAGGTCAACAAGTTTTTCGGAAAAATTTCAGCAAATTCTAAAATTTTTCCGCCCGTTTTGTTGCGCCGGGACGGGCAATCGTGTATCATAGACGAAAAGCGAGGGATGACTATGAAAATTATGGCTATCGACTACGGCGACGCCCACACCGGCATCGCCATCTCCGACAGCACCATGACGCTCACCGGGTTCACCACCGTCATCGACGCCCGGAAGGAGGACGTGGTGCTGGAGCGGATTCTGGCCCTGGCGGCGGAGCACGGCGCGGACGAGCTGGTGCTGGGCTACCCCAAGAATATGGACGGCACCCTGGGCCCCCGGGCGGAGAAGTGCGCCGCCTTTGGGGAGCGGCTCCAGGCGGCCTCCTCCCTGCCCCTGACGCTGTGGGACGAGCGGCGCACCACCGTGGAGGCCCACGCCATATTGTTCGGCAACGGCAAAAACGGCAAGCAGCGGAAGAAAGTGGTGGACGCGGTGGCGGCCAGTCTGATGCTGGAGGGCTACATGACCCGCAAACGCAGGGAGGCGCAATAATGCAGGTTCTCATCATCGGCGGCGG
>JBGUNL010000297.1:0-1252 GCA_045117295.1 Candidatus Limivicinus sp. | reverse complement strand
TCACCGTGGACGGCCTGCTCACCGCGTCGGAGCGGATGATCATGGGACTGCCGGAGACCGCGAAGACGCAGGTCACCGTGGGTCAGGGCACCGTCAACTTCAACACCTACGGAAGAAGCCAGAAGATCCCCTATGTGGGATACGGCAACGTGGTGCGCTACCAGTCCAACGGGGAAGAATTCTTCGTGGCGTTCATCTACAGGAAGATGATCTTCAGCCAGTTTGACGTCCCGGCAGCCACAGAGGGCCAGGAGATCGACTGGCAGACCCAGGAGCTCTCCGCCAGGCTCATGCGGGACGACACCCCGGAGCGGAGCTGGAAATGGTTCAGCGATCCGCTGGCCACGGAGCTGGAGGCGTACAACGCGGTTCGCGCGGTGTTTGGTATGTCTGCGGCGGCAGCCCTGCCGCAGTAAGGAGGAACACATGGAGATTTTCGGACACGATTACGGTCTGCTGTATTCCGTGGGCGCCATGGAAGAGCTGAAGGAGCGCTGCCCGGACCACGATCTGAACAAGCTGGGCCTCCTGCTGGATGACGCCAAGGGTGGAAAGGAAATGCTCTGCATCCTCTCCAAATGGCATGAGAAGGCCGAGGCCATGAAGGCCAGGATGGAGGGCCGGGAGTATCAGGAGCACCCGCTGGAAATGGAACTGCTGGACCTGGTGAACATGCAGGACTTCAACGAGCTGATGGGCCAGGCCGTGGCGGTGATGTTCCGCGACCGGGAACAGACCGTGGAGACCGAGGAGCCGACGAAAAACGGCAAAAAAAAAGAGGCTCCGGCGGAGAAATCGAGCTGAATCTCGCCTGGTGCCTCTTCTTTGGGCGAACACTGAACATGACAAAGCAGGAGATCATGGTGACCAAGGTAGGGGAACTGCAAGACATGATCTCCTGTTTGGCAATCTACAGCGGGAACGCGAAACCGAAGGAAAAGCGGAAAAACCTCTCTTTTGAGGAACAGATGGGGGTTTTATAAATGCCCAAAACAAGCATCGGCCCTCGCATCCAGGTGGACGGCGAGGAGAAGTACCGGGCACAAATCAAACAGATCATTGAGCAGGCCAAAACGCTGGACGCCCAGATGGGTGCCGTGACGGCCGCTTTTGATAAAAACACGACCGCCGAGCAGAAAGCGGCAAAGACCAGCGGCATCCTGGCGCAGCAGCTCCAAACGGCGGAAAAGCGCGTGGATCTCCTGCGGGACATGGTAGAAAAGTCCGCCGCGGCCACCGGGGAAAACTCCGA
>JBGUNL010000296.1:0-3314 GCA_045117295.1 Candidatus Limivicinus sp. | reverse complement strand
GAAGATCTGGGCGAGATCCGGTCGGAAAGCGAGCCGAAGGATGAATAAGAAAACCAACTCCCTGGTGCAGCGCCTGACGCTGACGCCATACTCGGTGTGGGCGGCGCTGTTCATCGTGGTGCCGCTGATCTTCGTGGCCTACTACGCTTTCACCGACAACGCCTACCGCTTCACCTTTGACAACATCACCCGCTTTTTCACCGCCACCTCCGTGGTGGACGACGGGGCCGTGCAGCGCGAGGTGCACACCTACCTGGTCATCTTCATGCGCTCTCTGAAGCTGGCGGTGATCTCCACGGTGATCTGCCTGCTGATGGGCTACCCCCTGGCCTACATCATGGCCCGCTCCTCCGCCAAGACCCAGAGCATCCTGCTGACGCTCATCATGATCCCCATGTGGATGAACTTCCTGATCCGCACCTACGCCTGGATGACCATCCTGCAGGACACGGGCATCCTCAACGGCTTTCTCGCCGCCCTGCACCTGGGGCGCGTGCACATCATCGGCACCGAGGCCGCGGTCATCATCGGCATGGTGTACGACTATTTCCCCTACATGGTCCTGCCCATTTACTCCGTGATGGCAAAGCTGGACGTGAAGCTCCTGGAGGCCGCAAGCGATCTGGGCTGCCCCGGTCCCAGCGTCCTCAGGCGCGTGATCTGGCCCCTGAGCATCCCGGGCGTCCTCTCGGGCGTGACCATGGTGCTCATCCCCTCCATCTCCACCTTCTACATCTCCCAGAAGCTGGGCAACGGCAAGTTCTTCCTCATCGGCGACGCCATCGAGGGGCAGTATGTGGCCAACAACCTGCACTTTGCCGCGGCCATCGCTTTCATCCTGATGGTGATTTTGCTTGTCTGCATGGCGCTGGTGCAAAAGCTGGCCAACCGGAAAATCATCGTGGCGTAAGGAGGAGAGAAGATGAAACGTGCTTCAAAAATTTACACGGCGCTGATGATGATCTTCCTCTTCGCGCCCATCGCCATCCTGCTGGTCTTCTCCTTCAACTCCGCCAAGAGCCTCTCGGTCTTTGACCACTTCTCCCTCTACTGGTACCGGGAGCTGTTCCGGGATTCCGAGACCCTCAAGGCCGTGCGCAACACCCTGATTCTGGCGGTGTCCGCCGCGCTGATCTCTACGATCATGGGCACGGCCGCCGCCGTGGGCATCAACCGCCTGCGCAATAAGGTTCTGCGCCAGGCCATGGACACCGTGACCAACATCCCCATGATCAACCCTGACATCATCACCGGTATTTCCCTGATGCTGATGTTCGTCTTTGTGGGCCACCTCTTCGGCGCGGCCACCAGCCTGAACTTCGGCACCATGCTCATCGCCCACATCACCTTCTGCCTGCCCTACGTGATCCTGCAGGTGCTGCCCAAGCTCCAGCAGATGGACAAGGCCCTGCCGGAGGCGGCCATGGACCTGGGCTGCACGCCCCTGCGGGCCTTCTTCAAGGCGGAGCTGCCGGAGATCATGCCCGGCGTCATTACCGGCCTGATCATGGCCTTCACCCTGTCGCTGGACGATTTCGTCATCAGCTACTTTACCTCCGGCAACGGCTTTCAGACCCTGCCCATCCGCATCTACAACATGACCAAAAAGACCGTCACCCCGAAGATGTACGCCCTGGCGACCATCATCTTCTTCGTGATTCTGACCCTGCTGCTGATCTCCAATCTCTACGATGAGGAAGAGGTCCGGAAGCGCAGGGAGAAACGACACAACAAGAAACAGACCAAGGAGGCCAAAACATGAAAAAGATTGTCGCGCTGCTGATTACCCTCGCTCTGATCTGCGCCCTGCTCACGGGCTGCGGGGGAGGCGGAAAAACCAGGACCCTGAACGTTTACAACTGGGGCGAGTATATCTCCGACGGTTCGGAGGATTCCTTCAACACCATCCGGGAGTTTGAGAAGTGGTATCAGGAGACCTACGGCGAGAAAGTCAAGGTCAACTACACCACCTTTGCCAGCAACGAGGACATGTATGCCAAACTCTCCAGCGGTGCCGTCAGCTATGACGTGGTGGTTCCCTCCGACTACATGATCGCCCGCATGCGGGAAAACGATATGCTGCTGCCCCTGAACTTTGACAACATCCCCAACTACGCCAACATCGACGAGAGCTTCCGCGGCCTCTACTACGATCCCGATAACCAGTACACCGTGCCCTACACCTACGGCGTGGTGGGCGTGATCTACAACGCAAACGTCGTGGACGAGGCGGATGCCCAGGGCTGGGATCTGCTGTGGAACGAGAAGTACAAGGGCAACATCCTCCAGTTCAACAACTCCCGCGACGCCTTCGGCACCGCCCAGTACAAGCTGGGTCTGGACGTCAATTCCACCGACCACGCCAGCTGGGAGCAGGCCCTGGCCGAGCTTAAGAAGCAGGCCCCCCTGGTCAAGAGCTACGTCATGGACGAAATCTACAACATGATGGAGTCCGGCGAGGCCGCCGTGGGCGTCTACTACGCGGGCGACTACTTCACCATGCTGGACGCCCAGGCCGATGGCGTGGATCTGAAGTTCTACTACCCCGAGACCACCAACTATTTCGTGGACGCCATGTGCATCCCCTCCTGCTGCCAGGACAAGGAGCTGGCGGAGATCTTCATCAACTACATGCTCTCTCCCGAGCCTGCCATCGCCAATGCCGAGTTCATCTACTACGCCTGCCCCAACTCCGTGGTGTACACCAACGAGGATTACATCGACGAGATGGGCGAGGAGGCCATGGAGATCCTCTATCCCGCCATCGACGACTTCGGCGCCCTGTACAACCGGTACGCCTTCCGCAGCATGGATGAGGAGACCCTGGACTTTGTCAATTCCCTCTGGGAGAGCCTCAAAATCAACTGATCCAAACCCAAACAAAAAACTCCGTGCTTCCCAAATGGAAGCACGGAGTTTTTGTAAACATAATAAAGTTTACATAATTAATTAAAGCTGTCCGCATTGACGCGGATCAGGCGCTCCACGCTCTCCCGCAGAGCCGCGTGCTCCGGGGCGGAGAGCTCGGGGTCTCCGGCCAGCAGGAGATTTGCCTCCTGCTGGGCTTTTTGCAGGACGTTGACGTCCGCGCCCAGATCCGCCACGTGCATCTCCGGCAGGCCATGCTGACGCGAGCCGAAGAAATCGCCGGGACCCCGCAGGCGCAGGTCCTCCTCGGAGATCTTGAAGCCGTCGTTGGTCTTGGTCATGATGGCGAGGCGGGCTTTGTTCTCCTCCCCGTCGTTGTCGGAGACCAGCACGCAGTAGCTCTTGTGCTGTCCGCGGCCCACGCGTCCGCGAAGCTGGTGGAGCTG
>JBGUNL010000295.1:0-10663 GCA_045117295.1 Candidatus Limivicinus sp. | reverse complement strand
AGCACTCAATTCAAGGACTTCGACTGCTATCTCTGTCCTGCAAACGAGATCCTCAGTTACAGTACCACGAACCGGGACGGCTACCGGTGTTCAACATTTACGCAGCAAACCCGCTTTCGGCAGAGGCCGAAAGCGGGTTTGTCTACGGTCTGAAACACACCTGTCAAGAATCCTTTGACAGGTGTGTTTGCCTGCTGCGCTCCTTCGGGCTTGGATATCTGCACGGCCAAGCCCATCCATAACAAGTTCTTTCCGGCTGGGCGGCTGTTTGATCTGCCTGAACATAAGCTGCTCGTTGACGCGGTGGAGCCCTCCAAGTTCATCACGGCGAAGAAGAGCAAGAACCGGCGGCAAAGATCGACTTTCCGGCCGGAACAAGGCGGACAGGCGGAAACGGGCGCGCTGTGCCGAAAGCCGCATCATGCCGGGAAACGGGAAGATGTAAGGTCTCGTCGATGAGATGTCTGATCAGTATCCGGGGTTTTCGTTCTTGACGAAGGTGCCGGCCTTTTCCTCGCCCCGGAGGACGCGCAGGCCGCCCAGAGCCAGGGACAGCATCTCGTCCTCGCCGGCGTAGACGTACACAGGCGCCAGGAACTCCACGCGCTCACGGATGTAGTCGGTGAAGTACTTGGAGTAGGCGATGCCGCCGGTCAGCAGGATGGCGTCCACCTTGCCCTTGACAAAGGGGGCGCACTTGGCGATGTTCTTGGCAACGTTCAGGGCCATGGCGTCGTAGATGAGCTTGGCGTGCTCGTCGCCGTTTGCGATCATCTTCTCGACCTCGCGGCTGTCGGTGGTGCCCAGGTGGGCCATCAGACCGCCCTGGCGCTTGACCATCTTCATCATGGAGTTGTAGTCGTGCTCGCCGTCGTAGCACATCTTGATCACGTCAAACATCGGCAGGCCGCCGGAGCGCTCGGGGGAGAAGGGGCCCTCCTCGTCGTTGATGAAGTCCTCGATGCGGCCGTTGTGGTGGAGGTTGACGGAGATGCCGCCGCCCAGGTGGGCGACGATGACGGTGATGTCCTGGTAGCTCTTGCCAGTTTCGCGGGCGTAGCGCATGGCCGCGGCGCGGGTGTTCAGGTTGTGGCCCATGCCTTTGCGGCGGAAGATGGGCAGGCCGGTGATCTTGTTGATGGGATCCAGCTCGTCGACGGTGATGCCGTCATAGATGAAGGCGGGGATGCCGTACTCCACACTCAGGGAGCGGGCGATCATGGCGCCCACGTTGGAGGCGTGCTCGTTCTGGGGGCGGTTTTTGAGCTGCCAGACCATGTCGTCGTTGACCTCGTAGGCGCCGGCGCGGATGGGCGTCAGCAGGCCGCCGCGGGAGACGATGCCGGTGAGGCTCTCCAGAGCCACGCCGTGGCTTTTCAGGGTCTTGACGATCAGCTCCTTGCGGAACTCGTACTGCTCGGCCACGTGCTCAAAGGGGGCCAGCTCCTCGGGGGAGTGGACGATGGACTCGGTGAAGAGGGGGGTCTCGTCCTCAAAGACCGCGATCTTGGTGGAGGTGGAGCCGGGGTTGATAATTAAGAGCTTTTCCATGCTTGTCTCCTTTTACTTGGCGGCGGCGGTGGCGATCACGATGGACAGGTACTTCTCCTCGGGGGAGGAGCCGCGGCTGGTCATGACGATGGGGCACTTGGCGCCGACGATGAAGCCGGCCATGCGGGCGCCTGCGGTGACGGTGAGCATCTTGCCCATGATGTTGCCGGCGTGGATGTTGGGGGCCACCAGCACGTCCACGTCGCCGGCCACGGGGCTGTGGAAGCCCTTGAAGTCCGCGATCTCTTTGCTCATGGCGCAGTCATAGGAGATGGGGCCCTCCACGATGCAGCCGGTGATCTCGCCGCGCAGGTTCATCTGCTTGAGCTCGTCGGCCTCCACGGTCTCGGGCATCTTGGGGTTGAGCTTCTCCACGCAGGCCAGCACGCCAACCTTGACCTCGTCATAGCCCATGGCGCGCAGGGCGCCGACGGTGTTCTCGATGATGGCCTTCTTCTGCTCCAGGGTGGGGTAGGTCACCATGCCGCCGTCGACGGGGATGAGCAGCTTGTGGTAGTTGGGGACCTCGAAGGCGGTGAAGTGGCTCATGACGCCGCCCTTGCCGAGCCCCGTCTCCTTGTTGACCACGGGGCGCAGCATGACGCTGGTGTCGAGCTTGCCCTTCATCAGCAGGTCGGCCTTGCCCTCGCGGACCAGCGCGACGGCGCATTTGGCGGCCTCGGCGATATCGGGCACGTCGTAGATATCCTCAGCGGGGACCTCGGCGCCGAAGTGCTTCAGCGCGGCGTCGATGGCGGCCTTGTCGCCCACGAGCACGGGGGTGACGATGCCCTCGGAGCGGGCATGGAGCACGGCCTCGATGGTGTGCTCGTCCCCGGCGGCGGCGACGGCCATGCGGGCGGCGTGGGGCTCGGCCTTCTGTTTGGCGATCAGTTCATCAAAGTTTCTGTAGTACATGGCGCTCACTCCTGATTGATAATAGATTTGTTATTTTTCATGTTGCTTTTTCGCAGAAATCCGTTATAATGTGTTATAAATTATAAAATATAAAATTTTTGGAATTGGGGTGCCGCGAATGGCAAAGATCAAAAAGCAGTCTCTGGTAGATCAGATCTACTCCCGCCTGCGGGAAGACATCCTGAATCTGCGCTTCCCTCTCGGCAGCCGGATCAACGTCAACGAGATCCAGGACGAGCTGGGAGTCAGCAGCACGCCGCTGCGGGAGGCGCTCAACCGTCTGCAGCAGGAGGGACTGGTGGTCATGGAGAACAACGTGGGGGCCTCGGTGCTGACGCTGGACGCCCACGACGTGGAGGAAATCGAGGAGCTCGCCTTCACGCTGCAGTCGGCGGCGGTGCGTTTTTCCCTGGAACGGGGCGACCGCGCGGCCATGCTCCAGCGCATCGAGGAGCAGCTGCAGCGCTACGCTTCGGCCCGCTCCGCCAGGGAGTGCACCAGGGCGGTCTTTGAGCTGATCGGCACCTTCTATCACAACTGCGGCAACCGCCGCCTGGACAGCAGCATGATCGCCCTGCAGGGCCAGGTGCTGCTGCTGCGCGGCATCTATGCCGACTGCCCCGGCAGCCGGGAGAATCTGGACTTGCTGGAGCAGGTCCGGGACGGGGTGAAGGCAAACGACGCAGGCCTCATCCTATCCGCGCTGCAGGCTTACAGCCGCCGCAGTCAGGACGCGGTCATCGCCTGGCTTGCCGACAGAGCGTGAACACCGGATAAACAGCAGCACGCCCACCGCACTTCCCGGAGGAAGTGCGGTGGGTTTTTGTTTTACGCCTTCTGCGCCTTGCCGAGCTCGAGACCCTTCTCGAAGGCCTGCTTGTTCAGCGGGAGCAGCTTGGGCTTGGAGGCCAGCTTGTGCTCGATGGTGTTCCAGACGATGGCGGGGTCGATGACCTGGGTGAAGCCCACGTACACGCCCAGCATGATGACGTTGAGCACCTTGGCGTTGCCCATCTCCAGGGCCAGCTCCGTGACGGGGGCCTTGACCAGGGTCACGTCGTCGCGCTCGATCTGGTCGGGGACGATGGAGCTGTTGATGAAGAGGTTGCCGCCCTTCTTCAGGGTGGGCAGAAACTTGGCCAGGGACGGCCCGTTCATGACGATGAGGTCGTCCATCACGTCGCCAAGAGGCGCGCCGATGTCCTCATCGGAGATGACGACAAAGCAGTTGGCGGTGCCGCCGCGCTGCTCGGCGCCGTAGGAGGGGAAGAAGGTGACGTTCTTGTCGGTGGAATTGCAGGTGGCGTCAGCCAGGAACTTGCCCAGCGACATGACGCCCTGACCGCCGAAGCCGGCGACGCAGAGATTGGTTTCCATAGCTTATGCCTCCTCTTTGCTGCGGTCCCGGATCACGCCGAGGGGATACTCCGGGAGCATCTTCTCTTCGATAAAGTCCAGGCTCTTGAGCGGGTCCAGACCCCAGTTGGTGGGGCAGCCGGTGACGATCTCCACCATGGAAAAGCCCTTGCCGTCGAGCTGGTTCTGGAACGCCTTCTTGATGGCGTTCTTTGTCTTGGTGACGTTGGCGGGGTTGTTGCAGGAGGTGCGCTCCAGGTAGTAGGGGGCGGTGAGCTGGTTGAGGATCTCGCACATGTGCATGGGGTAGCCGTGCTCCTTGGGGTCTCTGCCCTTGGGGGCGGTGGTGGCCTTCATGCCGATGAGGGTGGTGGGGGCCATCTGGCCGCCGGTCATGCCGTAGATGCCGTTGTTGATGAAGATGACGGTGATGTTCTCGCCGCGGTTGGCGGCGGACATGGACTCGGCCAGGCCGATGGAGGCGAAGTCGCCGTCGCCCTGGTAGGTGAAGACCAGGGACTCGGGGTTGGAGCGCTTGATGCCGGTGGCCACGGCGCAGGCGCGGCCGTGGGGCGCGGTGGTGTTGTCGTAGGCGATGTAGTCCATGTGCAGGCCGCAGCAGCCGATGCCCAGCACGCAGGCGGTCTTGTCCACCACGTTCAGCTCCTCCAGCACCTCGCCGATCAGCTTGATGACGGTGGAGTGCATGCAGCCGGGGCAGAAGCCGGACACCTTGTCGGCCTGGATGGTTTGGGTTCTGGTGTAGATTTTGTTCATATCTCAGCCCTCCACAATTTTCTTTGCGGCTTCGATGACGGCTTCGCGGCTCATGATGTTGCCGCCGGAGCACAGGCAGGTCTCGATCGGGGCGCGGCCCTTCACGGCGGCCTTCACGTCGTCGACGAACAGCGCGGGGATGGCCATCTCAACATCCAGGATGGCCTTGACCTTGGAGTAGTCCAGACGGTCATAGGCGGCGTTGGGGAAGGGATAGACGGTGATGGGGCGGATCAGGCCGGCCTTGATGCCGTCGGCGCGGAGCAGGTTGACGGCGGACTTGGCGATACGGCCGGAGATGCCGTAGGCGGTGAGGATGAGCTCGGCGTCCTCGGTCATATACTCCTCCACCATGGCTTCCTTCTGCCAGGACTCGTACATGGCGGCGGCCTCCTCGTTGCACTGCTGCATGACGAGGGTGGACCAGTTGCCGGGCTGGATCCAGGCGCGGTTTGCGTAATCGAGCTTGTGGCCCACGCAGGCCCAGCTCTTCTTGCTCTCCTTGATGGCGGCGATCTCCTCGTCGGTCTTGGGCTCGGGCAGGACCACGGGCTCCATCATGGTGCCGATGACGCCGTCGGCCAGAAGCAGCACGGGGGTGCGGTCACGGTCGGCCCAGTCGAAGGCAAGAACGGTCAGATCCACAGCCTCCTGCACGGTGGCGGGGGCCAGGACGGGCATTTTGAAGCCGCCGTTGCCGCTGGCCTTGGTGGCCTGCAGGTAGTCCTGCTGGGCGGGCTGGATGGAGCCGACGCCGGGACCGCCGCGGGCAAAGTTGGCGTAGACCATGGGGACGCGGGCAGCGGCGCAGTAGCTGATGCCCTCGCTCTTGAGGGAGATGCCGGGGGAGGAGGAAGAGGTCATGGCGCGGGTGCCGGCGGAGGCGGCGCCGTAGACCATATTGATGGAGGCGACTTCGCTCTCGCCCTGGACGAACACGCCGCCCACCTCGGGCAGCTTGCGGGCGAAGTACTCGGGAACCTCGTTCTGCGGGGTGATGGGGTAGCCGGCGAAGAACCGGCAGCCGGCACGTACGGCGGCCTCAGCGACGGCCTCGGTGCCTTTCATAAAAACTCTAGCCATTTCGTTCAGCCCTCCTTAACGATAGACGTCGATGGCCCCATCGGGACACATCCGGGCGCAGATCGCGCAGCCGATGCAGTTTTCGGGATTCGCGGGATAGACATACTCGTATCCCTTGGAGTTGACCTCTTTGCCGACGGCGAGGACGCCCTTGGGACAGAATTTGATGCAGTAGCCGCAGCTCTTGCACCGCTCTTTGACAATTTCTACCTTGCCTAGTGCCATTTCCTTCGCTCCTTTATATGAATTTTAATTGATCAACTGATCAAGGAAGGACGGTTTATTCCCTGACCCACTCATAGGTGAGGGCCAGGTCGATGGGCCAGACGGGGCCGGGGAGACGGCCTGCGACCTGGGGGACCAGTTCCCGCCGGACAGCGAAGAAGTCGATGTCCTTGTAGGGGCCGACCATCTCGGCGAGTTTCTTTGCCCCCTCGACCACGTCCTCGGCGGTGGTCTCCAGGCCGAGATTGGGGTTGCCGATCATCCGCAGTTTCTCCAGCTGCACGTGGGACACGCCCAGCACCTGGCCCAGCACCTTGTCGATGTGGTCCAGATCCATGGACCAGGGGCGATAGGGGTTGATCACATACCACACCACGGTGCCGGGGGCGTTGAGCAGCGGGGCGTAGCCGCCGATGGAGCGGGCTCCGATATAGTCGCCGCCCACGTCCAGAACCGTGCAGCAGCCCGGGTCGCGCAGCAGCCGGCTGACGCCGCCGGCCACGGTGGGCGCGTCGTAAAACTGCTCCTCGTAGTGGAACGCGATGCCGTTTTCCCGCAGGAAATCGGCCTGATCCCGGGAGCGGAAGAGGGGCTTGGTCATATCCAGATCGTAGAGGTGGACCGGCCTGTCGCCCCGGGCCGCCAGCGAGCGGGCCAGGTTGATGGCGATCTCGCTCTTGCCGCCGCCGGCCTCTCCGATCAGGACAAAGTTGCTTGCGCCTTCACAGGCGGCGGGAAGGGGGAACCCTCCGGCCAAATCTGCCATGACGAAACCTCCCTGTTCTCGGAATGCTGTGTTCTGTGATTTCATTATATATGACGCCTCGGGCAATTGCAAGATGATTTTACAAAAAATAAAATATATTTTATAAAATATTAAATTCACTCTGGACAGTCAACGGTTTTTGCGTTACAATATCTATTGTAATTAAGAAAAAGCCGGCTGCCCGCGGGGCTGCCGCGAGAGGAGAATGAACATGACGCGCCGTCCCACTTCCCTGCGATGGTTCTACATGATTCTGGGCGTGGTCGCCCTGCTGTTTGCGGGCGTGATCTACGCCTGGTCGATTCTGAAGGCCCCTCTCGGCGAGGAGTTTGGCTGGACCGGCTCTCAGCTGGCCCTGAACTTTACGCTGACCATGTGCTTTTTCTGTCTGGGCGGCTTTGTGGGCGGCCTCATCTCCAAGCGCATCGGCAGCAGGCTCAGCCTGATCCTGGCCGCGGCCCTGGGCGGACTGGGCTTTTTCCTCACCTCCCGCCTCACGGCGGGGAGCCTTTCCATGCTCTACATCAGCTACGGCGTGATGGCGGGTCTCGGCATCGGCATCGCCTACAACGTCATCATCTCCACCGTCTCCGCCTGGTTCCCGGATAAAAAGGGCCTGTGCTCGGGCGTGCTGATGATGGGCTTCGGCTCTTCGGCCCTGGTGGTGGGCAAGCTCGCCTCCGCACTGATGGAGGGCCCCGGCTGGCGCACCGCTTTTCTGGTGATCGGCCTGTGCCTGGCGGCTTTCCTGGCGGTGGCGGGACTGATCCTCCGCAAGCCCGGCGAGGGCGACGTCCTGCCCGCCGCGGAGAAAAAGGCTGCCGCCGGCGGCGAGGATTTTGTGACCGAGGACTACCCCACCGCGAAGATGATCCGCCGTCGCTCCTTCTGGCTGGCCTTCCTCTGCATCGTCTGCATGTCCGCCGTGGGCAACACGGTGATCTCCTTTGCCCGTGACCTGTGTCTGTCCGTGGGCGCGGGGGCGGCGCTGGCCACCACGCTGGTGGGCGTGCTCTCCGTCTGCAACGGTCTGGGCCGCATCGCGGTAGGCGCGCTGTTTGACAAGCTGGGCCGCAAAAAGACCATGCTCTTTGCCAATCTCCTTACCATCGTGGCGGCGGGCATCACGCTCGTCGCGGTGCTCAGCCGCTCCCTGCCCGTCTGCATCCTGGGCCTCTGCCTGACCGGGTTCTCCTACGGAGCCGGCCCCACCATCACCTCGGCCTTCACCTCCGCCTTCTACGGCAGCAAGTACTTCCCGGTGAACTTCTCGGTGATGAACTTCAACCTGATGTTTGCCTCCTTCATGGCCACCGCCGCGAGCGGACTGCTGGAGTCCACCGGCGGCTACGTGGGACCCTTTGTGTTCCTGCTGGGGCTTGCCGTCGTTTCCCTGCTGCTCAATCTCAGCATCAAGAGACCGTAATCATCTCCGGATCTTCCGGTGTACCGCGTCCAGCGCCACGCCCACATACCAGACGCCGACGAGCATCGCCGCCGCGATCTGGAGGGGCGTGGTGCCGAGGAGTTTCAGCTCCATCGGTCCCATCACGGTCAGTCCGATGGCCCAGCCGCAGAGCCAGGCAGGCAGAAAGAACACCTTCGGCAGCGCGGAGGCAATCAGCACCGCCAGCGCGCCCATGAGACAGAGTGTCACAAAGAGGTTCCCGTTTCCACCGAAGGGCAGCACGCTCATGACCCACAGTGCCAGCACCGCCCACAGGGGCGGCAGCAGCGCGATCAGCAGGGCCATCGTCAGGGTCTCCCGGTTCCAGTTCTTCATTTCCTTTCCTCCGTGAAAAATCCGCTCCTCCGCCTGGCGGAGGAGCGGAGCATTTATGGGAGTTCAGTTCTGGGGAGGAGGACCGCCGGCCAGCTTGTCCATACCGGAGAGCTTCATGGACAGCGGCAGGAAGATCAGCACGCCGATGTAGGCGGCCAGGAGCATCTTGGGAAGAGCGCCCAGAACGGCGAAGGGATAGGCGTTCATGGGGGCGCCGCCCATCTTCATGCCGACGAAGGTCATGATGAGGGTCATGGGGACGGTGAAGATCACCGTCAGCACGGCGGCGGGCAGCAGGAACTGCGGCATCTGCATGGGATTCTTGCCGGGGAAGAACTTGGCGCCGATGCCCATGGCGATCTTCTGCACGGGGACGATGGCGCCCAGAATCTCAATGACCACGAGGCCGATGAAGTACTGGATGATGGTGCCGGGGTTAAAGCCGGCGCCGCTGGCGATGGCCGCGGTGATGGTCATCACGACACACAGGGGCAGGTTGAACGCCAGGTTCTGGGTGATAATCATTTTCTTGGTGGGCATTCTTTCTTTTCGCCCTTACAATACAAATCAAGGATTCTTTGCTCTGCGAAACAGACGTTTTGCAGGGATTGTTTATCGCATCGTGATGAAGCCGCGGTACTGGGTGAGGTTGTCGGAGGTCGCCCGGTCGCCGAGGAACATGGAAGCGATGTTGAACTGGGGCTTGAGATAGGGGAAGTGCTCCTGCTCGGCCCAGTCGGGCTTCTTGATCATGCGGTCAGCCAGAACGACAGCGGCCTGATACCACTCTTCCGGACCCTCAAACCAGATCTCGCACAGGCGGTCGAACTTGGCAGAGGGCGCGCCGTAGTTGAGCTTCACCTTGCTGGAGACGAAGCGGTTGACGAACACGCTCTTCTGGAAGTAGGGCACGACCTCGTCGTAGAACCACTTCTCGCCGTCCTCCTTGCTGACGCCCTCGGGGTACTGCAGCAGGAACTGCCAGCGGTAGTTGGGGCCGTCCTCGGGGGTGCGGCCGGCGCCCTTGAAGTCCTCCTCCCAGTTGATGGGGACGAAGGCGAAGATGAAGGGCGGAAAGTCGCCGCCGCCCACAGCGCGGCCGGCGTCGCCGGTCTCGGCGTTCTTGTGCACCGCGGCGGTGTCCACATCGGGGATGCAGCCCTGCCAGCGCAGCACGTCCATGGGCATGTACTCGTTGTAGATGTTGTTGGCCATCTCGGGCAGGTGCTCATCCACCAGCCAGTAGTGCTCGGTCAGCTGCATCTTTCTCGCGCCGAAGCGATCCCCCTCAGGGGGCGTGGGGTAGGCCTGGTAGAAGGCGTATTTGATGCAGTAGGGGGTAAACTTGGAGATGCTCTCGGGGACGTGGTACTTGTACAGCCACTCCTCCAGCTTGGGGCGATACTCTTCCTTGGCAAGCCCGACGTAGATCAGGCTGCGCATGAGGTTAAACTCAAATGCCATGCAGATACCCTCCAAAACAGATTTTGTCTCTTCTTGCTTACTTGGCCTTGGACGGGGCGGGGGTGGGCTCGCAGACGGCGGTGTAGTGGGCCTTGCGGGCCTTGAACTCGGGATCCTTGAAGAGGTCCATCAGACGGCCCTCGTTCTGGAAGATGTCGGCGCCATGGGCAGCCTTGCCGGAGAGCAGGTCGTGGCAGTGCTCGATGGTGCCGTTCTCGCCGAGAGAGGGATCGTTGACCAGCTTCACGCCCTCTTCGCCGATCTCCAGGTGACCCTCCAGGCCGCAGAGCTCGCAGACCGCGTGGTTGGTGCCCGGGAAGATGTAGAAGTTGTTGCTGTGGCAGTGGGGGCAGCCGCCCTTCTTGCCCTTCCAGAGATCCAGATTCTCGGAGCCGGGGATCATCACATGATTGTCAATGATGTACTGGGCAGCCTCCACCAGGTTGCGGCCGATCTCCCTCATACGCTCGACCTTGTCGTCCTGCATGATGACGTCCTTGCTCCAGGAGAAGAAGTCGTTGTCGATGACCTTCCAGCCGGGGGACATGGCGAGCATCGCGTGATCGGTCTCCACACGGCAGGCCCAGTCGGAGCCGCCGACGCCCACGAAGGAGATGGCCTTCTGCTGGAAGATGCGGGGATTGAGACCCTCCTTGCCCTGCTCCTTGAGCTTGCCGTCCAGCATCATCAGCATGCCGGTGTCGTGGCCGGGGCCCATGCGGTCACAGACAACGTGGAAC
>JBGUNL010000294.1:0-7153 GCA_045117295.1 Candidatus Limivicinus sp. | reverse complement strand
CTGCCGTAGAGCTCTCCTATCTCCTCCCGGAGGAGCAGGCCGCGCTGGTGGATCAGATCGCGTATATGGACGCCACGCCGTCTCTGGCGCAGTCCATCAAGATGCGAGAGTTTTCCAGAAATGGGGCACTCAATCCGGAGGTGATTCTCTCCATCCTCAGTGAGGAAAAGCCGAACCAGCGAGAGAAAATCAGCTTTCGAGCCGAGCAGATCCGGAAGTACATCCCCGCTTCCATCCCGCAGCGTGATACCGAAAAATATGTGCTCCAGGCGCTGGATTACTATCGCAATGTGTGGGAGAAAAACCGAAAGCAGGAGCGCGACGCCCGATGAATCAGAAATGAGGTGAGTCCGCCGCAGAACGCAGTATCTGAATCCTGAGAACGAAACCGGCAGCCGAGAGGGCTGCATTTTTTATGTTGAAAAAGGAGAATAATCCATATGAAAACGAAAACCATCCATCGGTGGCTGGCGCTGATGCTGTGCATGATCACCGTGCTTTCGCTGTTCATGCCCAGCGCGCTTGCCGTCGAGACGTCTGATGATTCGGACGGCATGACCGATCTGATCCGCAACATTCTCCCCTCTGAGGGCATCGGAAGCTGGGACGAATGGGAATACGAATCGTCCAATGTCATTCTGGTCGATGAAAGCGGCAATGCCGTCAACCAGAAAGTGATGCTCCGCAGCGCAAATGGCGGCGCCGCCGTTCTTTCAGCTCCCGAGCCGAGCAAGACTGTATATCTCGGTCGCTATGGTTGGGCGCAGTACCCCAACGGCAGCTATGTGACGCAGTATTATCCCATTTGGGTCAGTGCTGATGAAAATGGCGATTTCCACGAAGGCGACATGAACTACAGCCGCTTCGCCTACTGTGCCTGCCCGTCCATGCCCGGCATGAACGCCGGCTTCCACACGGGCGACATTGAAAAGCTCTCTGCGGACGATGATGTTGCCGGGGCTACGCTCAATGTGTTCAAGGCGATCATGATCACCTCTCCCTATGGTCCCTGGCAGGTCAACGGCAGACCTGTGTTCCAGCAGGACTTTTGGAACTGGGCAATTGATCTGGAAAACCAGCTTGGTGACGGCGCTCTGTATGCCATTATCCACGCCCTGCTTGGTTATGTGTATGACCCCGGCTCTGTCGGTCAGCCCTACGAATGGTCTCAGGTTATGAAGGACAACATTCTCGGCTCCGGCGGCATGCTCGAAAAGATCATCCAGTGGGCGCGGGACAACGCTGACGTCTGCTCCCTCGTGCGGGTGTACCGCATCAAGGGCAACGGCGAATCTCAGGATATCGTTTGGCCCGAGTATGAGCCTCTCGCCAAGGTCACTCTGAAAAAGGTTTCCTCCAATCCCAGTATGACCGACGGCAACAGCAACTACAGTCTCGCCGATGCCGTCTATGATGTGTATAAGGATTCCGGTCTGACGAACCGCGTCGGTACCCTGACCACCGATGCCAACGGCACTACCGGCACCATCGAGGATCTTGTCCCCGGCACTTACTACGCCAAGGAGCGCACCGCCCCCAAGGGCTTCGAGTTGAACAGCGATGTGATCTCGGTCAAGGTTGCCTCTGGCGAAACCGGCACTTTCCAGGCGTCTGACGTTCCCATTCCCACGGATGGCAGCGGTCAGCTAGTGAAGAAATCCGCGAATCCGGAGATCCCCAACGGTAACAGCGCGTATAGTCTGGAGGGCGCGGAATACACCGTGTATTCTGACTCCACCTGCAAGACCTCGGTTGGCGTTCTGAAAACCACCTCCAACGGTACTTCTCAGGTGCTGACGCTGAAGGCTGGCACCTATTACGTCAAGGAGACCAAGGCGCCTGCGGGCTTTGAGCTCGATTCCAAGGTTTATACCATGGTCGTCAAGGCAAATGAGACTACGGTGCTGACCGTGGAGGATCAGTACATTCCCGCCTATGTCACTCTGAAGAAGGTATCCACCAATACCGAGATTTCCGCTGGCAACAGCAACTACACTCTTGCGGGTGCTGTTTATGGCGTCTACTCCGACAGCAAGTGCTCCAACAAGGTCGGTGAGCTCACCACCAAGGCAGACGGCACTTCCAACACCCTGACGGTTCCTGCCGGAACCTACTATGCCAAGGAACTGAAAGCCCCTGCAGGTTTTGCGATGAACGAGGATGTTCTCTCTGTGACCGTCGCTGTCGGCAAAACCGGCACCTTTAATGCGAAGGATGATCCCCAGTCAGGCAGTCTGAAGCTCACCAAGAGCTCCAGCAACGCTGCTGTCACCAGTGACATCAAGGCGTATGCGCTCAACGGTGCTGTCTACACGGTCTACTCCGATAACGCCTGTACAAAGCAGGTTGCAGTGCTGACCGTCGGCAAGGACGGCGCTTCCAATACGGCAGAGCTTCCGGTCGGCACCTACTACGTCAAGGAGACCACCGCGCCCAAGGGATACACAGTGGATGGCGCGAAGCACACCGTAAAGGTGGAAGCAGATAAGACCACCGACCTCAAGGTTTCCGAGACGCCGCTCATGGCTCCCATTGACATTGTCGTGAAGAAGGTCGATGCCGAGACCGGCAAGGTCAAGCCGCAGGGCGATGCTTCCTTCGAGGGTGCCGAGTACACCGTGAAGTTCTTTGACGGCCAGTATAAGACCGGCGAGGAAGCGGACGCCAGCAACACGCTGAAGAAAACGTGGGTGTTCAAGGCCGACGCCAACGGCGTGATCCACTTCACCGCCAATCAGAAAATTTCCGGCGATGACTTCTATCTGGATGCCAATGGCAACCCCGCGCTGCCCATCGGTACCGTGACCATTCAGGAAACCAAGGCTCCCGCTGACGGCTCCTATCTGATGGACAAGACTGTTTATGTTCGCAACATCGTGCAGGACGGTCAGACCGTGACGAGCTACGTCATTGCCAACTCCCCGGAGAAGCCCATCAAGGGTACTGTCAAGATCTTCAAGACCACGCCCACCGGCGTGGAGCAGACGCCGACCCCAGAGGAAGGCGCTGCCTTTCAGGTGTTCCTCAAGAGCACCGGCAGCTATGACGCCGCCAAGGAGTCTGAGCGTGACTACCTTGTGATCAACAAGGAAGGCTATGCCGAGTCCAAGCTCCTGCCCTATGGTGAATACGTCATTCATCAGGTGTCCGGCTGGAAGGGCTCCGTCTATGTTTCGGACTTCACCAGCGAGATCACCAAGGACGGTCAGGTGAAGAACCACACCGTCAACAATGATCGTTTCTACAGCTTCCTCCACATCGTCAAGGTCGATCAGATCACCGGCGAAACCGTGCCCCAGAAGGACGTGGGCTTCAAGGTCTACGACCCCAACGGCAATGTCGTTGTCTACAAGGACTCCGACACCTGGTATTCCGATGAGGACGGCATCGTGACGCTGCCCTTCATGCTGGAATACGGCGAGGGCTACACCGTCGAAGAAGTCACGGCCCCGAAAGGCTATCTGCTCCCGACCGAGCGTATTGCGTTTGATGTGCTGCCTGAAACCGCCCAGAAGATTGACGATCTCAATGTGATTGAGCTGAAAGCCATCGACGCGCCTACGCAGGTGGATGCGCTGAAGGTTGATCCCTATGGCATTCCTGTTCCCAGCGCAAAGCTGCAGGTGTTGGACAAGACCGGCGCTGTGATTGATGAGTGGGTCAGCACCGAAGAGGCGCACCGCATCTATCAGCTGCACATCGGTGAGACCTACGTCCTTCACGAAAAGGAAGCCCCGGAGGGCTATCTGCCAGCCGAGGACGTGTCCTTTACCATTGAGGACACTGCCGAGGTACAGATCGTCCGCATGGAGGACGAGCTGGTTCCGACGCTGCACACCACTGCTACCGTCAACGACGACCATGTAGCACAGCCCACCGGCGCTGTGGAGATCGTGGATAAGGTCGATTACGAGGATCTCGTTCCCCGCCGCAGTTACAAGCTCCACGCCACGCTGATGGACAAAGCCACCGGTGAGGTCGTCCTCGACACCAAGGGCAAGGCGATCACTGCTGAGCTGACCTTCACTCCCGTCACGGCCAATGGCAGCATCAATGTGACCTTCAAGATTGAGGATGCTTCCATTCTGGAGGGCAAGACCACGGTCGTGTTCGAGTCCATTTCCAAGAACGGTAAAGAGCTTGCCGCCCATGCCGATCTGACCGATGAAGGTCAGACCATTTGGTGGCCGGAGATCCATACCGCCGCTGCTGTCGAGGGCGATCACGTCTCCATGGCAGACGGTGAGATTGATCTGGTGGATACCGTGAAGTTCACCAACCTGCAGCCCGGTAAGGAGTACACTGTCACTGGCAAGCTGATGGATAAGGCCGCCGGCGAGGTCATTCTGGACGCCGATGGAAACGAGATTACTGCTTCCCAGAACTTTACGCCCGATGAGGCAGACGGTTCTGTGGACATCACGTTCCACATCATGGACGCCTCCATTCTGATGGGTAAGACCACGGTTGCGTTCGAGACTGTTTCCTACGGCGACCGTGAACTCGCAATTCACGCGGACATCAACGACGATGACCAGACCGTGTACTTCCCGGAGATCGGCACCACTGCCACCGTTGACGGTGAGCACGAGGTAGCCCGTGACCGCACCATGACGCTGGTGGACGTGGTCGAGTACAAGAGCCTTGAACCCGGCAAGGAGTACACCGTGAAAGGCATCCTGATGGACGCCAAAACCGGCGACCCCTTCAAGCAGGGAGACAAGGAGATTTCTGCTGAGATCACCTTCACCCCGGACAAGCCTGACGGCACCGTGGAGCTCTCCTTTGAGTTTGACAGTTCTGTGCTGACCGAGGACACTACACTGGTTGCTTTCGAGACCATCTATAACGGTGAGAAGGAAGTGGCTGTCCACGCTGATCTGAAGGATGAGGGCCAGACCGTCATCATCAAGGTTCCCACCATGCACACCACTGCGACCATCGGCGGCAAGAAAGAGGCTGCTGCTTCCGATAAGCTGCTGCTGGACGATGTAGTCTCCTACACTGGCCTGATCGTCGGTAAGGAATACACGGTCAAGGGCGTTCTGATGGACAAAGCTACTGGCAAGCCTTATCTGGTCAACGGTAAGGAAGTCACCGCCGAGACCAAGTTCACTCCGGAGAAGCCGGACGGTGAAGTAACCATGACCTTCCAGTTCGACGCTTCCGGCATCCACAGCAAGACCGCTATTGTGGTGTTCGAGACGATGTATCAGGACGATCTGGAGATCCTCGTCCACGCAGATCTGGAAGACTCTGATCAGACTGTGACCATCGACAAACCCGGCACCCCGCAGACCGGCGATGCGCTGACGGCGCGGAATTTCATCCTCGGCGGCGCGGCGCTTGTGTTCGCGGCGATCATTCTGCTGGCTTACCTGCGCGGCAGAAAGCGTGACTGATGAAACGACGCAGTGTGCTTCTGCTGCTGTTCATTCTTTTGCTCCTTGTGGCAGTCGCTTGCGGCTGCCACATTTGGAGAAACCTCCACGCGAGAGAAAAGGAACAGCAGATATTTGAAAAGCTGGAGAAAACCGTGACGCTCCCGGTGCCCACCGCACAGCCGGAGGAAAAACCAGCGGAAGATCCGCAGGAATCGCAGCCGCCGGTTACGCATGACTGCGACACCCTCGCGACCAACAATGTCGACTGCGTCGGCTGGCTCTCCATCCCCGACACAGTCGTGAGCTACCCGGTCATGTTTTCGCCCTTCGAGCCAGAGCGGTATCTGCATCTGGACTTCTATGGGCGGTACAGCTATTCCGGTACGCCATTTCTGGACGCCCGATGCAACCCCTATGACGGAAATTTGATCATCTACGGGCACAACATGGTCAACGGCACTATGTTCGGGAGCCTGAAACGCTACCGGAACGCGGATTATCTGAACAGCCACAAGACCGTTTATCTGGAGCAGCCAGACGGCGTCCATGTGTTTGAGATCTTCTCCGTTGTTACGCTGGAGAAGGACGATGCGTGGTACAGCTTTCTTCATGCCGCCGACGCAGATGAGGAAACAGCGTGGATTGCTGATCTGGAGCGCAAAAGCGGCGCTCACACCGGCAGCACGCCCGTGGGAACCGAACGTCTGCTGACGCTCTCAACCTGCACCGGAAACCGCAAATCCGAGCGGATGATCGTGGTTGCGAAAGAAGTCAAGTCTGCCGATGACGGGCAGACCGTGAATTTGTATCCTTGAGCGGCGCTCCCGGCTGTGCAATACTGGCAGCGGAGGTGGAAATCATGTTTCACAGACGAAACAAACTGTATGTGACCGTCACCCCTGCCGAACGCAGGCTGATTCTGTTCTGCCTCGTGCAGCTGCGAAACAGGCTCATTGCTGAGCAGTTCGGCACCGAGGATGTGGATGCGCTGCTGCTGCGGCTGGGAGGTTGAACGGATGCGAATCATCGGAACCCCGAAAGAGATCGACTGGCTTCTGGAGTCTCTCATGCACGGCACCGACTGTGACGCCTGCCCATTCCTGGAGCCATGCGACGAAATCCGGCGAGCAGAAGAACAGGCCGGGAAGCAGCTCGGCGAGTTTACCCCCTGCAGCGAGGTGCTACGCAGCATGATCGACTTCTCAACCATCACGAACAAAACTGAATAGAAAGCGCTCCGGTTGTTTTGCGACAGCCGGAGCGTGTCATTTTGGAGGAATACCTATGGAAATGCTGATCCGGGCCATGCGGCCCGAGGAGCAAAAATATACCTATGCACAGAGCACGCAGATCTCAGCGCAGACCGGTCTGGTTGGGCATCTGCGCGCAGATATGGACAGCACCGGCGATGGTTTCTTCTCCTCCTGGGAGAATCAGAGCGCGCCGCTGAACACGTTCGATTTCAAGGCCTGCCTGGAGGAGGTCATCAATGCCCTGCGGTTTGAGGATCGCGGATACGAGATTCTGAAAAACCGCGTAAGTCTGTCTGCCTTCTGCAATCGTCACCCTGAAAGCAGCTTTGAAGACGAGCGGCAATACGGTCTCCGCGTGGACACGCCGTCCTACGCCATGCTGATGCGGCTGAATCCGCACCCCGGTGAGTACAATCTCTACTGTTACTGCTACGTTCGAGACTGGCTGGATCGGCATCTGCACCAAGCAGCACGCGGTATCCGGTTCATCTCACCGGACTACATGGAGCAGTTTCG
>JBGUNL010000293.1:0-2755 GCA_045117295.1 Candidatus Limivicinus sp. | reverse complement strand
TCACAGTGTTTCCATTGTGCCGGTGGGCCTCACGCGCTACCGCGAGGGGCTTTATCCCCTGCGTCCCTTTACGCCGGAACACGCGGCGCACACCATCGATCAGGTCACCGCCTTCGGTGACCGCTGTCTCAGGGAACTCGGCTCGCGTATTTTCTTCTGCGGAGACGAGCTCTATCTGAAGGCGGGACGTGACTTTCCGCCGGATGAGTTTTATGAAGAATATACCCAGTTGGAAAACGGCATCGGCATGCTCCGTCTGCTGGAGACGGAATTTTCCTCGGCTCTGCGCCTCTCCGACGATCCCGGTCCGCTGCGCTGCAGCATCGCGACGGGGCTGGCCGCGGCTCCCTGGCTGCAGATGCTGATGGACCGCGCCATGGCACAGTATCCCGGGCTGCAGGTCCGTGTCTATCCGATTGTGAACAATTTTTTCGGTCATCAGATCACCGTCGCCGGTCTCATCACCGGACAGGATCTGATCGCCCAGCTCCGCGGGAAAGATCTGGGCGAGCGTCTCCTGATCTCGCAGAACATGCTGCGCCGGCAGGAGCTGGACTTTCTTGACGACACAAGCCTGGCCCAGGCCGAAGAAGAGCTGGGTGTGCCGGTCATCCCGGTGGAATCCGACGGTTTTGCCCTCTGGGACGCGGTCTGCGGCCTCGCGCCCGAGCCTTCCGCCCCCCATATACCGGAAGAATCCACGGAATACTACGTATATAACCAATAAACCTTTTTCGGAGAGAACTCAGGCCAAGACCGCTTGTTGCCTTCTTCTCTCCGAACCCCACCCCGCAGGGGTGGGGTTCCAGTCTATACTTTTTATGGAGGTACCCAAATGTCAAGACCGCTTGTTGCCATCGTCGGGAGACCGAATGTCGGAAAATCCATGCTCTTTAACAAGCTGGTCGGACAGCGGCTCTCCATCGTCGAGGACACCCCCGGCGTCACCCGGGACCGGCTCTATGCCTCCGCCGAGTGGCGCGGCCGGACCTTTGACCTTGTCGATACCGGCGGCATTGAGCCCAGCACCGACAGCGAGATCCTGCTCTTCATGCGCGAGCAGGCCCAGATCGCCATTGACGCCGCCACCGTTATTATCCTTGTGACCGACATCCGCACCGGCGTCACCGCCGCGGACGAGGATGTCGCCACCATGCTTCAGCGCTCCCCCAAGCCTGTGGTCCTTGCCGTCAACAAGGCGGATTCCACCGGCGCCACCGACCCGACGCTCTATGAGTTCTATTCCCTCGGTCTGGGCGATCCCATCGCCGTCTCCGCGGTCCACGGTCACGGCACCGGAGACCTGCTTGACGCCGGCTTCGAGTATTTCCCCGAGGAAGAGGAAGAAGACACCGACGACGACGTGATCCACGTCGCCGTGATCGGCAAGCCCAACGTCGGCAAGTCCTCCCTCATCAACCGCATCCTCGGTGAAAAGCGCGTGATTGTCTCGGACCTCGCCGGGACCACCCGTGACGCGGTCGATACGCCGTTTGAAAACCAGTACGGCAAGTACGTCTTCATCGACACCGCCGGCATCCGCCGCAAATCCCGCGTGGAAGAGCGGGTGGAAAAATTCTCCGTCATGCGTGCCCAGCTCGCCATTGAGCGTGCCGACGTCTGCCTGATCCTCATCGACGGCCGGGACGGCGTCACCGAACAGGACACCAAAATCGCCGGTCTTGCCCATGAGGCGGGCAAAGCCAGTATCATCGTCGTGAACAAGTGGGACCTGGTCGAGAAAGAGACCGGCACCCTGGAGAAGATGCGCAAGGATGTCATGCGCGACCTGAGCTTCATGAGCTACGCGCCCATCGTCTTCATCTCCGCCCTCACCGGCCAGCGCACCGAAAAGCTCTTCGAGCTGATCAACTATGTCAACGAGCAGAGCTGCATGCGCATCACCACCGGCATGCTCAACAGCGTCCTTGCCGACGCCCAGGTCCGGGTCCAGCCGCCCACGGACAAGGGCCGCCGTCTGAAGATCTATTACATGACCCAGACCGGCATCAAGCCGCCCTGCTTCGTGATTTTCTGCAACTCCCGCGAGCTGTTCCACTTCTCCTATCAGCGCTACATCGAAAACCAGATTCGTTCGGTCTTTGGCCTTGAGGGTACGCCGGTCCATCTCATCGTCCGGCAGAAGGGAGATCAGGAATGATCGGCTACTGGATTCTGCTGCTGATCATCGCGTTCATCGCCTACAACTTCGGCAGCATCAGCACGCTCTCCATTGCCTCGGTCTTTGTGTTCCATCGGGACCTGCACCGGATCGGGAAAAAGCGCATGTTCATCTCGAACTTCCGCCGCCTCTTCGGTTATACCGGCTTTCTGAAGCTCCTGCTGGTGGAGCTGATCCGCGACTTTGTGCCGATCCTGCTGGGCGGCATTCTGATGAGCTTCAAGGAGCACGCGGATATCGGCATGGCCTTCGCGGGCTTCTGCCTGGTGCTGGGCCGGCTTTTCCCGGTCTATAACCGCTTCCGCGGCAGCTATGCCACCATCTGTCTCGCGGCTACCATGCTCTGCGCGGACTTCTCCCTGGGCATCGCCACCGTCCTTGTCGCCGCCGCGGTGACCTGGTTCTCCAGATATTTGGCCCTCGGCGCCATCTCCGGTGCCCTCGCGGCCATTCTCGTTGCGGTTCTTGTCGTGGACGGCCGTCTGCTCACCATGCTTCTCGTGCTGACGGCAGGCATCGTCCTTCTGAAAAACCTTCCGGCGATCCCCCGCATCTCCAAGAAGACGGAAATGC
>JBGUNL010000292.1:0-6755 GCA_045117295.1 Candidatus Limivicinus sp. | reverse complement strand
ATCGGGGTCGCAGTTGGTGTCGACGATGGCGACGATGGGGATGTGCAGCTTGCGGGCCTCGGCGATGGCGTTGTGCTCCTTGCGGGGGTCCACGACGAACAGGGCGCCGGGCAGCTTCTTCATGTCCTTGACGCCGCCGAGATACTTCTCGAGCTTCTCCATCTCGCCCAGGTGCTTCATGACTTCCTTCTTGGGCAGCATGTCGAAGGTGCCGTCCTCCTGCATCTTCTTGAGCTGGGCCAGACGGTCCACGCGGGTGCGCATGGTCTTGAAGTTGGTGAGCATGCCGCCGAGCCAGCGGGCGTTGACGTAGTACATGCCGACGCGGGAGGCCTCTTCCTTGACGGCGTCGGTGGCCTGCTTCTTGGTGCCGACGAAGAGGACGGTCTGGTCATTCTGGGCCAGCTCACGCACGAAGTTGTAGGCTTCCTCCAGCTTCTTGACGGTCTTCTGCAGGTCGATGATGTAGATGCCGTTGCGCTCGCAGTAGATGTACTCGGCCATCTTGGGGTTCCAGCGGCGGGTCTGGTGACCGAAGTGGACACCGGCTTCCAGCAGCTGCTTCATGGATACGACAGACATTTGGTTTTTCTCCTTCTTTTTTGTTATTTTCCTCCGGAAGCCTCGTTCCCTCCACCAAGCCGTGTCGTCCGGCCACATGGGGGAGAGTCCGCTCCCGTGCGAAATGCCTTGATATAATACCAGATCGATCCCCATTTTGCAAGGGGTTTCGGAAAAGATTTTAACCAAATTGCAAAGATTTTAAAAACCTGTCATTTGACTTTCCCCTGCCGCCCTGATAGAATATTGTCAAGGCCGAAAAGCCTTGATAAATCTTGGAAAATCAAGGAAGTGCATGCATATGAAACTGACACCCGAGCAGCAGGCCATGCTCAACGGGGAGAAAGGGGAAACCATGGCGAAGGTCGTCAAGACCCTTGTCATGTACGGCGACGCCTTCGGCGCCGAGCGCATGGTGCCGATAACCGGCAAATGCGGCCACACGGTCATCTCCTTCGGCCTCAAGGCCATCCAGCCGGTCTATGATCTCTACGATCAGCTGATCGACGCGGGGCTCGTTTCCGGCCAGAAGTTCACCGCCGACCCCCGGCCCATCGACCCCAAGGTCCCCTCCAGCCTGCTGGAAGACATCGTCTTCAAAAAGATCATGTACACCCATCAGGACAAGTACGAACAGCAGCTGAAAAAGCTGGGCATCACCAAGGACGAGGACTACACCTGCACCTGCTATCTGGATCAGGTGGGCAACAAGCCCGAGAAGGGCGATGTATTGAGCTGGGCGGAATCCTCCGCCGTGGTCTACGCAAACTCCGTCCTGGGCGCCCGGTGCAACCGCAACTCCGGCATCATCGAGCTGATGGGCTCGGTGGCGGGCTTCGTGCCCGAGTTCGGACTCCTCACCGACGAGGGGCGCAAGGCCTCCTGGGTGGTGGAGGTCAAGTGTCAAAACAAGCCCGAGGCCCAGCTGCTGGGCTCCGCCATCGGCATGAAGGTGATGGAGGAGGTCCCCTACGTCAAGGGTCTGGACAAATGGCTGGGCACCGAGCTTAACGACGAGGCCTGCTCCTACCTCAAGGACTTTGGCGCGGCCACCGCCTCCAACGGCGCGGTGGGTCTGTACCACATTGACAAGCTCACCCCCGAGGCCAAAGAGCAGGGGGAGAAGCTCATCCAAAAGGGCGCGCAGGTCTACGTCATCGACGACGAAGAGCTGCAGCGGGTCAAGGACAGCTACCCCGTCATCTGGAAAAACCCGGACGCCAGGCCCGAGCTCTGCTTTGTGGGCTGCCCGCACATGACGGTCCGGCAGATGGAGACCTGGTGCGAGCAGATCGGCGAGAATCTCCGCCGCAACGGCCTTGACAAGGTCACCGTCCCCACGGTCTTCACCGCCTCCCCCGCCGTCATCCGCGAGGCGGAGAGGGGCGTCACCGCCGCCAAACTCCGGAGTTACGGCGTCGTCATCAGCTACATCTGCCCGCTGATGTACATGAACAACCCCCTCTGCAAGAAGAAGGCGGTCATCACCAGCTCCAACAAGCTGCGCACCTACACCAGCGCGCGCTACTGCACCGAGGCGGACATTCTCCGCATCATCACCAGCAAGGAGGCGAGAATATGAAGCAGTTCAAAGGCCGCGTCATCGTCCCCGGCACCTGCCGGGCGGAAGCCCTGGTCTCAAGCGGCGGCTTCAACACCCTCGCCAGCTACCAGATGGCCCTGATGTTCGGCGACAAGCAGGTCAAGTGCGGCGACCAGAACAACGCCGACCTCTACAAAAAGCCCATGCTGGGCAAGGCCCTGTGCCTGCCCATGACCATCGGCTCCACCACCGGCGGGATGGTTCTCTACACCGCCTGCGCCATGGGCAAGCAGCCGGCGTGCATGCTCTTCTCCATGCCCATCGACTCCCTGGCCGCCTCCGGCGCCATCCTGGGCGACGTGTGGACGGACGCCTCCATGCCCGTGGTGGATTCCCTGGGGGAGGAATTTCTCCAGACCGTCCAGACCGGCATGATGGTCTCCGTCGGCGAGGACGGAATCGTCACGCTGGAGGATCCTGCGGAATAAAAAGGCATAAAAAAGGAGAGTCCGTACGGACTCTCCTTTTTTATGCGCCGGGATCAGGCGCCGGGAACGATGCGGTCTCCGGTGATCTGAACGGCGGGATCCCCCTCGGCAAAGTGGAAGATGACCCAGCCGGGCTGCTCGGCATAGCGGAAGACCAGGCTTCCGTTGTTCTCCTCACAGAATTCGCCGAAGCCGATCTCGTCGTCAAACCAGATATCGCCGACCTTGTAGTCCACGCTGAACCGGTAGCAGGGGAGGTAGAAGCTCACGCTCTCGCCCTCGCGGACATAGTAGCGGGCGCTGCCCTGCCCGTCCAGGCCGGTCACGGTCATATCCACGTCGCCGGACGCGGAACTGATCTCCACACGGTTGCCGCCCTGATAGCGGAAGGTACGTTCCATCTCGCCGGTCTCGGGCCGCCTGTCGGCCACCGCTTCCTTGATTTCCTGCCAAAGCGCGTCACATTCCGCGCCTGCCTCGGGATAGGTCTCTCTGCAGGCTGCGACAGCCTGGGCCGCGGGATAGTATTCGCCGGCGTCAATCAGCTTCCGGATTTCGGCCAGCGCGTCGGCATACGCGGCGGGCGCGGGCTCCTCGGGTTTGGGCGCCTCGCTTGCCTTGGGAGCCTCGGTCGGCTTGGGGGCTTCGGTTGCGGCGATCTCCTTCGTGGGCTCCTCCGTCTTTTTCCCACACGTCGTAAGAGCCAGAACAATGCCCACGATCAGCACGAGCACCAGAACCACAATCAGGCCTTTTTTCATTTTGTGTTCTCCTCTCTGTTTTTGTGAGAGCATTCTCACTCCTTCATAATTATAAGACACATTCTTCCGAATTGTAAATTCTTTTTTTAGAAAACGACTCATTTTTTCCGCGGTCTTCGCCTCGGGAAGGCGGACTGCCGGGCGGGAACCGGACAGGGAGAACCCCCCGGCGTGCAGACAGCTCCCGGGATATTCCGGGAGCTGTTATCTTTGCGGCCCTCTTTACGGCCAATATTTGCCGGTGACGGCGTCCGGTTCGATGCACAGCACCGCCGTACCGCGGAGCATGTTCTCGGGAAGCGGCGCGCTTAGCATTTCCGGCGTATACTTGGCGATCACCGCCCGCAGCGCCGCGCGCTTCTCCTCCAGATCGTCCACCAGAGAGGCCCGTCCCCGCAGCACCGCGCTCTCATAGGCGGTGTTGTTTTCGCAGGGCCGACCCTCCGGATCGAGCAGCAGTCCCTGCATCTCCCAGACCGTGAGGCAGACCCGGGGATTTGCCCGGATGTTTTCCAGCTTCTGCCCCGCGGGCAGCCCGTGGACATAGACCACTTCTCCGACCAGGGCAAAATGAACCGGCACGGCGTAGGGTGCGCCCTCGGCGTCGACAGTGGCGAGGGCGCCGGCCGCACTGCGCCGCAAAAGGGCCTCGATTTTCTCCTGCGGCAGCTGGTGGGTCTTCATCCGAAACTGCATCCGTTTCTCCTTTCTGCGGGTGATCCGCTTGTGTTCTTTCTTTTCGTCTGTATGATACCACGCGGACGGCTCCCTGACAAGCGAGCGGGCAACAAAGCCTTGCAAGCGGCGGTGGATTGGGATATGATACACTCAATGAAAACACAAAAGGACTTCCCCGCCCTATGAAATCTCTCTCTCGCAGCTTGATATCGACCTTTGCGGCGCTGACGGCGGCGCTGCTTTTCGCGGCCTGCGGCGCCCACGCGCCCGCGGCGGAGACCGTGCCTCCCACGCCGGAGCGCCCCCTGCCCGCCCTGGTCATCAGCGAGCTGATGGCCTCCAACAAGGCCGCCCTGGAGATCGACGGGCGCTTTCCGGACTGGCTGGAGCTCTGTAACGCCGGGACAGAGGCGGCCGATCTGGAGGGCTGTACCCTCCGCTGGGGCAAGCGGGGCATCCGCCTGGGGGCCCTGACCCTGGAGCCGGGAGAATATCTGCTGATTCCCTGCGAGACCGTGTCCCTGCCCCGGGAGGGCGCAAACGTCCTGCTCTGTGATCCGGACGGGCAGGAACTGGACAAGGCGGAATACAAAAACGCCCCGGAGGACGAGAGTCTGGTCCGCGGCGAGGACGGTGGGCTGATCCCCTGCAAGTGGCCCAGCCCCGGCCGGGCCAACGACTTTGCGGGCTACATCGCCTGCCAGGCCGAGCGCGCCGGCGGCGAGCTGCTGCTCAACGAGGTCATGGTCTACAACCAGTGGGTGCTGGGGGCGGCAGAGCACGACGCCCGGGACTGGATCGAGCTGAAAAACGGTACGGACGCGGCGCTGGATCTCAGCGGCTGGTCCGTCTCCGACAGCTTTTCCGAGCCGGGCCGCTGGCTGCTGCCGGCGCGGACCCTGGAACCGGGGGAGATCTGCACCCTGCTCTGCGGGACGGAGGACGCCCCGCTCCCCTTCTCCCTCTCCAGCGCGCGGGACGAGCTCTACCTCTGGCGGCCCGACGGCAGCCTCTGTGATTACGTCTCCCTGCACGATATCCCCGCCGGGGCCAGCATGGGCCGCACGGCGGGCGAGGGCGGCTTCTTCTACTTTGCCGCCCCCAGCCCCGGGGAGGAAAACGCCGGAGGGCTGCGCGGCGTGGCCGACCCGCCCGTGACCCTCACCCCCGCCGGGGTCTACGAGGACAGCGGGGAATTGACGGTCCGGCTGGAGGGCGAGGGTGAGATCTACTACCGCTTCGGCGGCGCCGCGCCCACGGCGGAGTCGGAGCGCTACACCGGCCCCCTCACCGTGGACAGGACCACGGTGCTCCGGGCGGTGTGCGTCCGGCCTGACATGCTGCCCAGCCCGACGCTGGATTTGAGCTATTTCCTGAACGAGGGGCACGAGCTGCCCGTGGTCAGCGTCATCGCCGACCCGGACGATCTCTTCTCCCTGGAAAACGGCATCTACTCCAATCCCGAGGCCAACTGGGAAAGGCCCGCCTCCGCCGCCCTCTTCGCCGACGAGCGCGGCTTTGAGGCCATGGCCTGCGGCATCAAGATGCACGGGGCCAAGTCCCGGGTCAACCAGGCCAAGAAGTCCTTCAAGCTCTGTTTCCGGGACCGCTACGACGGACTTCTCCACTGCGATCTGTTTGAAAACGGCATCACGGAGTTCAACGACGTGCTGCTGCGCGCCGCCTGGGAGAGCACCATCTCCACCCAGATGCGGGACGTGCTGATGCACGAGCTGGCCGCCGCCTGCTCCGACTCTCTCCCCACCCAGGCCTACCGCTACTGCGCGCTGTATCTCAACGGGGAGTACTGGGGGCTCTACGCCCTGCGGGAGGCCCACTCCGAGGAGCACTACGCCCGGCACTACGGGCTGGACCCCGAGAGCGTCGTCATGTCCCAGGGGGACTGGGGACAGGGCGCCATCGCCCGGGAGCTCTGGGATACTCTGGTGACCCACGACATGCGCGAGAGCGAGGCTTACGCCCGCGTGCTGGAGCATCTGGACGTGGAGAGCGTGATCACCTGGGCCATCATCGAATCCTACAGCGGCAACGTGGACATGAACAGCCCCAACATGCGCTTCTACGAATCCGACCAGGACGGGATGCTGCGCTACGCCCTGGTGGATCTGGACCTGGGCTTCTTTGAGTTCGGCGAGCCGAATCTGGCCATGCGCACGGGCAACCCCTACAGCAAGGCCCTTCTGATTTTGATGGACAATCCGGACTTCCGCGCCCTGTACCTGCAGCGGCTGTCGGAGTACCTGCACGGGCCGCTGTCGGATGAGCGCTTTCTGGAACTGGTGCAGCGGCTCAGCGACGAGACGCGCAGCGAGGTGCCCCGGGACTACCGCCGCTGGAACAAGGACCCCCGGGACTGGCAGCACGAGATCGACGTGTATCTCATCGGCTCCACCCGGTATCCGGGCGGCCACGCCGGCACCATCGCCCGCACCGCCAGGAGCATCTTCCGCATCAGGGAGGAGGAGTGGACGAAGTGGTTTGCGGATCTGGTGCCGCAGGAAGCGAACGGCTCCCCCTGAAAGGGGAGCCGTTAGGCGGCCTTCAAAAGCAAAACAGACTGTCAAAAAACGATACCGACCCTGCCGATGATAATGATCATCGGATGGCGAAATCAACCGAGGATTCGATTGATTTCGCTGCCAAACGACAAGTTTGGCAGCGAATGATTCTAAAAATCATTCGCCCGATGCTCATTGCAATGAG
>JBGUNL010000291.1:0-2414 GCA_045117295.1 Candidatus Limivicinus sp. | reverse complement strand
GAGGAACACGTCCCGGTACTCGCTCTCCCGCCGCACCCGGTCGGCCAGGGACTTGGCCGCGGAGTGGGGGATGTCCGCCACGATGTTGGCTTCCACCCCCAGCTGCCGCGCGATGGAACAGACGCCCACCGCCGCGCCGAAGCTGTCCATATCGCCGTAGCGGTGACCCATGATGAGCAGACGGGAGGAGTCCCGCACCAGTTCGGCAAAGGCGTTGGCCACCACGCGGGATTTGACCTTGTTGCGCTTTTCCACTTCCAGGCCGCGCCCGCCGTAGAACTCAAAGCCCATGCGGTTTTTGATGACGGTCTGATCGCCGCCCCGGGAGAGGGCCAGCTCCCCGGCGGTGTCGGCAAACTGCAGCGCCTCGGAGAAGGTCTCCCCCTCGGCGCCGAGGCCGATGGAGATGGAGGCGGCGATGCCGGCGGGGCTGACCACCTCGTGGATGTCGTCGGTGATGGAGAATTTGTCGGCCTTGAGCTTTTCCATGGCCTGGTGCTCCATCAGCAGCAGATAGCGGTCCCGGTCGTAGCGGCGGACGATACCGTCAAAGCTCGCGCACCACTGGCTCAGCTTGTCCTCGATGGCGTCCCGCAGGTCGTTCTTGATGCGGTCGGGCTGGTTTTTGACCAGCTCCTCCAGATTGTCGATGATGACGATGCCGGCCACGGGCCGGGTGCTCTCGTAGCGGATGCGGATATCGTCATAATCCGTCACGTCCACCCAGTAGGTGATGCCCATGAAGGCGCTGTTTTCCTTGTCCTTCTCGGAGTGGATCAGGTTGCCGTGCAGCTGGTACTTCCGCCCCTGCACCTCCAGAAGGGTGGGGTAGCGGGTTTTGCCCTCCAGCAGCCACTTGCCGGAAAACTGCGGCACCAGCTCCGCCAGGTTTGCGTCAAGCCTGGTGCCGGTCTCGCCCACCATCCGGAAGAACATCTCGTTGCCCCAGATGATGCGGGAGTCGTCCAGCGCGAAAACGGCGATGGGCAGCGGGAAATTCATCAGGGTGCTGCTCTTGGCGTTTTCCGTGTCGTAGGTGACGGATTCGATATAGGCGGCCAGGAGTTTCTCCTTCCGGCGCCGGGTGATCAGGTTGAAGATCAGCAGCAGCAGAATGGCCGCGCCCTCGGCCGCGGCCAGCCGGAAATGCTGCAGGTACAGGGCCGCCGCCGCAAAGAGAACAAGGAACAGAAACGGCAGTTTGCCCGGGTCGGCAAGCCGGCGCAGCGTCTTGTTCACGCGTGACACCTCCTTCTCCTTGGTTGCAGGTATAAGCAGTCATAAAACGGGATGTTACATTATACCAAATCTGCCGCCTGTTTACAATCATAATTTCCTTTTCCCGGCCGATAATAACCAAAAAAGGAAAGAGGAGACAGACCATGAAAGCGGTGATTCTGGCGGGCGGCATGGGTACACGCCTGCGCTCCGTCACGGGGGAGCACCCCAAACCCATGGCCCCCTTCCTGGGCAGACCCCTGATGGAGCACATCGTGTGCCTGCTGCGGGAAAACGGCTTTGACGAAATCTGCTGCACCCTGCGCTACCGGGCGGGGGAGATCATGGCCCACTTCGGGGACGGCTCCCGCTTCGGGGTCAGCATGCAGTACCGCATCGAGACCCGGGCCCTGGGCACCGCGGGGGGCGTGAAGCACTGCGCGGATTTCTTCGGGGATGAGGACTTCCTGGTCATCAGCGGGGACGCCGCCTGTGACTTCAATCTGCGCCTTCTGATGGAGGAGCACCGGTCCCGCGCCCCCGCCGCCACCCTGGCCCTCTGCCGCAGCGCTCTCCCTCTGCGCTACGGCCTGGCGGTGACGGACGGGGCGGGGGATATCCGGGCCTTCATCGAAAAGCCCGCCTGGCCGCGGGTGGTGAGCGACCTGGTGAACACGGGCATCTATGTGCTCTCGCCCCGGGTGATGGAGCTGGTGCCGGAGGGCCCCTATGACTTCGGGAAGGATCTCTTCCCGCTGCTGCTGAAGCGGGGCGAGCGGCTGCACGGCGCGGTGCTGGAGGGCTACTGGTGCGACATCGGCACGCCCCAGGCCTACTACCGCTGCTGCGCCGACGCGCTGGACGGAAAGCTGCGCCTGACGCCGGGGGAGAGCTTCACAGCCCCGGAGACGCCGCCGGAGGAGGACGCGCCGGAGGAGGGGGTCTGCGCCGAGTGTGCCTGCCGGGATCGGGCAAGGCTCATGGGGACCCTGGCGGAGCTGATGCTGGAGATGGGGGCGGAGTATGACGACGGCATCCGGGTGCACGGCGCGGGCTATGAGCTGCACATCAGCCCCAGCGCGGCGCGCTCCGCGGTGCGCATCGCGGTGCGCTCTGAGGACGCGGAGTTTGCCAAAGCCCTCTGCCTCTCCGCACGTCGAGTGGCGGAAAAGCTGGAGATGTAAGAGCAAAAGGGA
>JBGUNL010000290.1:0-5643 GCA_045117295.1 Candidatus Limivicinus sp. | reverse complement strand
TTGAAAACATCTCCTACGCGGTGCTCGACAAGCTCATGAGCTTCCACGGTATCCAGATGCAGGCGGGCATCGGCGTGGCCAAGAAGGTCAACATGCTGGCCCACTGCATCGTCCGGGGCATCGCCCAGGGCTCGCTGCCGGTGATCGCCTACAGCTTCGCCGCCGACCGGAAAGACCGCATGCGCGCGGCCATCCGCGTCTCCCACAACCTCGCCGTGGGCACTGCGGCCCTGTGCATGCTCATCTGTCTGCTCTTCGCCGGGCCGCTGATCGGCATTTTTATCCACAGCGGCTCGAGCTCCAGGGACGCCGGCGCCGCCTTCCTGCGTATCCTCTGCGTGGGCGGCCCCTTCTCCGCCAGCGCCTACACCTACATCTCCTTTTTCCAGGCCGTGGGCGAGGGGAGGAAATCCTTCCTGCTGGCCATCCTGCGCAAGGGCATCGTGGACATTCCCATGATGATTCTTCTGGGCGCCCTCGCCGCCGTCTACGGCATCGTCGCCGCCACGCCCCTGGCGGATATCCTCTGCTGCCTGACGGCCCACGTCGTCTTCACCGCCTATCTCCGCAAGCTCGGCTTTGCCCGGCACCACATTCCGGGAGGCGCAGCGCCTCCCCTCTGAAAAGGAGCTATGCCCCATGGTTGACGCCAGACTCTATTCGCTCATCAAGATCGTCGAAACCGGCAGCTACACCAAGGCCGCGGAACAGCTCTCCCTGTCCCAGCCCGCTGTCAGCCAGCACATCCGGCAGCTGGAAGCGAATCTGAACGTCAAGATTTTCGAGCATTCGCACAACAAATTCCGCCTGACCCCGGAGGGCGAGATCGTCCTGCGCTATGCCCGGCAGATGATCGCCCTGTACCGGAATCTGGAGCAGGCGCTGAAGAACGAGAAGGAGCAGATCCGCTCCCTCACCATCGGCATCACCCACACCGCCGAGAGCAGCGCCATCATTGAAGCGCTGGCGGCCTACACCCGCGAGTATGAGAATCTGAATCTGCGGATTCTGACCAACACCGCCGACCGGCTCTACTCCATGCTCATGAACTACGAGCTGGACTTTGCCTTTGTGGAGGGAAAGAACAACGACCCCTCCCTCTGCTTCATGATGCTGGATACCGACTGTCTGGTGCTGGCGGTGGCGCCGGAACACGCCCTGGCCAGCCAGAGCATCGTCACCGTCAGCCAGCTGAAGAAGGAGCGGCTGATCCTGCGCCTGCCCAACTCCAACACCCGGGACCTCTTTGAGGCCACGCTGGAGAGCCAGAACCTGAACATCAGCGACTTCAACATCTCCCTGGAGATCGACTCCATCGCCTCCATCAAGGATCTGGTGCGCCGGGGCTTCGGCGTCTCGGTGCTGGCCCGCAGCGCCTGCCTGGACGAGCAGCGCAAAAAAAAGCTGGCCCTGCTGACCATCGAAAACCTCAGCATGGTGCGGGAGACCAACATTGTCTACCGCAGGGACTTTGAGCACCCGGAGCTCATCCAGGGCATCGTCCGGCAGTACAACGAGATGCAGCACCGCTGAAACGAAAAAAGCCTTCACCCTTTTGGGTGAAGGCTTTTCGTTTTGGCGGTTTGTTTTATTTCTCCACGTCGCCGTCCACGATCATGGCGCCGCAGGCGGCCAGGGACAGGTAGGTCTTGTCGGAGTTGTCGCTTCTGGAAGCGATGGCCACGGGGATCTTCGCACCGGCCAGCACGCCGCAGCCGACGGCGCCGGCGTTGTGCTCCAGCACCTTGACCAGCAGATTGCCGGACATCAGGTTCGGCACCACGATGCCGTCGAACTCGCCGCAGTAGGGGCAGTCGAAGTTTTTCAGGCGGGCGGCCTCCTTGCTGATGATCAGGTCGTAGGCGATGGGACCGGCCAGATTGCACTCGGCGATGGGCTTGTGGCTGTGCTTGCGGACCATGTTCTGGTCCTCCACGGTGTCGCGCATGTGGTAGCTGGGCTTTTCCACCATGGCCAGCAGCGCGATGTTCGGCTTGGGGATGCCGAAGGCGTTCAGCGTCCGGGCCATGTTTTTGACCACCAGCTCGCGGTGATCCTCGGTGGGGTTGATGAGCAGCGTCACGTCGGAGACGGCCAGCAGCCGGTCATAGCCGGGGACCTTCAGCAGCACCACGTGGGTGACCAGCGCATCCTTGCGGATCAGGTGGTTTGCCTTGTTCAGAATGGGCATCAGAAAGTCGCGGGTCTGGGTGTTGCCGCGCATCAGCACGTCGGCCTTGCCGGCGTTGATCATCTCGATGGCGTACTGCACGGGGCTGTCCCCGTCGGCGGTGGGCTGAATGTCGTACTTTCTGTCCAAGCAGCCGATGGCTTCCAGGGTAGCGCGGATCCTCTCGTAGTTGCCGATGAGGATAGGCTTGACCCAACCCTCGGCCTCGGCCTCAAAGAGACCGCGGAGCATATTTTCGGCGTCGGCGCCCGCGACGGCGACGCGCATCGGGCGCTCCTGGGACTTGGCTTTTTCAATGATCGGCTGAAACTCTGCCGCGTATTTCTCGCTCATGACGCTTCTCCTTCATTATCAAAATCACATTCCGGTTCGCGGAATCCCCCGCGTCCCCTCCTTACTCTAGCACACGCCGGGGGCAGAAAGCAACTGTTAGGGGAAAGTTTTTTAGGGTTTTTCGCTTTTTATTTCTTTTTCCGGCCGAAGATCGTGCGTCCGGCCTCGCCGTCCAGCTCGCCCATGGAGGCGGCAAACTGGCGCAGCAGTTCCTTCTGCGAGCCGGTCAGGTTCTTCGGCACCTTCACCGTGACGGACACGAACTGGTCGCCGCGGCCGCTGCCCCGCAGGTAGGGGATGCCCTTGCCACGCAGGCGGAAGACCGCGCCGGGCTGGGTCCCCTCGGGGATGGTAAGCTTGACCTTGCCGTCCAGGGTGGGGACCTCCACCTCGGCGCCAAGGGCCGCCTGGGCATAGCTGATCTCCTGCTCCAGCAGCACGGAGGTGCCGTCCCGCTCAAAGCGCGGATGGGGCTTGACGATCACGGTCACCAGCAGGTCACCGGCAGGACCGCCGTTTGCCCCGGCGTTGCCGGCGCCCGGCTTGGAGATGGTCTGGCCGTCGTCGATGCCGGCGGGGATGTTGATCTCGATCTTGTGCTGGCGGCGGATATTGCCCATGCCCCGGCAGGTCTTGCAGGGCTGATGGATGATCTTGCCGGTGCCGCGGCACTTGGTGCAGACGGAGGAGGACTGCATGACGCCGAAGGGCGTGCGCTGGCTGACGGTGACGCTGCCGGTGCCCTTGCAGTCCGGGCAGATCTCCGGGGTGGTGCCGGGGGCGCAGCCGGTGCCCCTGCAGTCCGGGCACTGCTCCACGCGGCCCACGGTGACCTCCTTCTTGCAGCCGAAGGCGGCCTCCTCAAAGCTGATGTTCACGGTGGCGCGCAGGCTCTCCCCCTTGCGGGGGGCGTTGGGATTGGCGCGCGTGCCGCCGCCGAAGCCGAAGATATCCCCGAAGATGTCCCCAAAGCCGCCGAAACCGCCGAAGCCGTCGAAGCCGCCGAAGCCGCCCGCGCCCGCGCCCGCGTTGGGGTCAAAGGCGGCGAAGCCGAACTGGTCGTACTTCTTGCGCTTGTCGGGATCGGAGAGGACCTCATAGGCCTCGTTGCCCTCCTTGAAGCGCTCCTCACAGGCCTTGTCGCCGGGGTGCAGATCCGGATGATTCTCCTTGGTCAGCTTGCGGAATGCCTTTTTGATATCGTCCTGGCTGGCGTCCTTGCTGACGCCCAGGACCTCGTAGTAATCTCTCTTATCAGCCATAAGGGTCTCCTAATAAAAGAATAAACAGACGCACGCTTGAGGCGGAGGGAAACTCCGCCTCAAGCGATGAAGCAAATTCGGAGGTTCGGATTACTTGTTGTCGTCGTCGACCACGGTGTAGTCGGCATCGTAGTAATCCTGGCCGCCCTGGCTGCCCGCGCCGGGGTTGGGGCCGCCGGCCTGGCTGGGATCAAAGCCCGCGCCCTGGGCGCCGCCGGCCGCCTGGTACATCTTCTCGCTGACCTTGTAGAAGGCCTGGGTCAGCTCGTCGGTGGCCGCCTTGATGGCCGCGGTGTCGGTGCCGGTGAGGGCGTTCTTGAGGTTCTGGAGCTTAGCCTCCACCTCGCTCTTGTCGGCGGGATCCAGCTTGTCGCCCATCTCGCTGAGCGTCTTTTCGGTCTGGTAGACCATCTGGTCGCCCTGGTTGCGGGTGTCGACCTCCTCGCGGCGCTTCTTGTCCTCGGCGGCGTACATCTCGGCCTCCTTGACGGCCTTGTCGATATCCTCCTTGGACATGTTGGAGGAAGCGGTGATGGTGATGTGCTGCTCCTTGCCGGTGCCCAGATCCTTGGCGGAGACGTTCACGATGCCGTTGGCGTCGATGTCGAAGGTGACCTCGATCTGCGGCACGCCGCGGCGAGCCGGGGCGATGCCGTCCAGATGGAAGCGGCCCAGGCTCTTGTTGTAAGCGGCCATCTCGCGCTCGCCCTGCAGGACATTGACCTCAACGGAGGTCTGGTTGTCGGCTGCGGTGGAGAACACCTGGCTCTTGCGGGTGGGGATGGTGGTGTTGCGCTCAATGAGTCTGGTGCAGACGCCGCCCAGAGTCTCAATGCCCAGGGACAGGGGCGCCACGTCCAGCAGGACGATGTCCTTCCTGTCGCCCTTGAGGACGCTGCCCTGAATGGCGGCGCCGATGGCCACGCACTCGTCGGGGTTGATGCCCTTGAAGCCATCCTTGCCGGTCAGGGACTTGACCATCTCCTGCACGGCGGGGATACGGGTAGAGCCGCCGACCAGCAGGACCTTGCTGATATCGCTGGGCTTGAGGCCGGAGTCGGACAGCGCCTGCTTGACGGGGCCGGCGGTCTTCTCGACCAGGTGATGGGTCAGCTCGTTGAACTTGGCGCGGGTCAGCGTGACGTCCAGGTGCTTGGGGCCGGTGGCGTCGGCGGTGATGTAGGGCAGGTTGATGTTGGATGTGGTCACGCCGGACAGCTCGATCTTGGCCTTCTCGGCGGCCTCGCGCAGACGCTGCATGGCGACCTTGTCGGTGGACAGGTCGATGCCGTCGGTCTTCTTGAACTCGCTCACCAGGTAGTCAGTGATGCAGGCGTCGAAGTCGTCGCCGCCCAGGCGGTTGTTGCCGGCGGTGGCCAGGACCTCGATGACGCCGTCGCCGATCTCCAGCACGGACACGTCGAAGGTGCCGCCGCCCAGGTCATAGACCATGATCTTCTGGTCGCTCTCCTTGTCCACGCCGTAGGCCAAGGCCGCGGCGGTGGGCTCGTTGATGATTCTCTTGACGTCGAGACCGGCGATCTTGCCGGCGTCCTTGGTGGCCTGACGCTGGGCGTCGGTGAAGTAGGCGGGAACGGTGATGACGGCCTCGGTGACGGTGTCGCCCAGGTAAGCCTCGGCGTCGGCCTTCAGCTTCTGCAGCACCATGGCGGAGATCTCCTGGGGGGTGTAGGCTTTGCCGTCCACGGTCACGCGGTAGTTGGAGCCCATCTCGCGCTTGATGGAGGAGATGGTGCGTTCGGGGTTGGTGACGGCCTGGCGCTTGGCGACCTGGCCGACCATACGCTCGCCGGTCTTGGCAAAGGCCACGACGGACGGGGTGGTGCGGGCGCCCTC
>JBGUNL010000289.1:0-2623 GCA_045117295.1 Candidatus Limivicinus sp. | reverse complement strand
GGTAAAGAACACCACGGAGCTGTCGCCGGTGCGCTCTTCATAGGGGACGTAATGCTCGCCCCCGACGCCGGGGATGGGGTTTTTCTCTTTCATTTGGTCACACCTCTCTTTGGGTATTTATGCACGTGGCCGCATTATAGCACGGCTTTTCCCCTTTGAAAAGTCCCCTGTTATGCTTTTTTATGAATGAACCCCCGCGCCGCAGGGCGCGGGGATTCTGCTTTTTTTATGACGCCACCAGTTCCGGGCAGCGGATGCGGATGCCGAGATGCTCCAGCACCTCAGAGACCTGACGCACGGGGACAATCTCCAGCTGCGCCAGCACCTCCTGGGCCACATCCCGCAGATCCTCTTCGTTCTCCGCGGGGATGAACACGGTCCTGACCCCTGCCCGCTGGGCGGCCATCAGTTTCTCCGGCAGGCCGCCGATGGGCTTGACCTCCCCCTGGAGGGAGACCTCGCCGGTCATGGCCGCCTTCGGCGTGACCGCAACTCCCGTCACGAGGGACGCGAGAGAGGTCGTCAGCGTGATGCCCGCGGAGGGGCCGTCCTTGGGAGTGGCCCCGTCGGGCACGTGGATGTGCAGGTCGTTCTGTGCAAAGAGCTCGGCCCGCTCCGGGAACATGTGCTTGACCAGGCTCACGGCGATCTGGGCCGACTCCTTCATCACGTCGCCCAGCTGGCCGGTGATGGTGAGCCGGCCGCTGCCCTTGGTAAAGAGGGTCTCGATGTACAGCACGTCGCCGCCCACCGGGGTCCAGGCGAGGCCCGTCACCACGCCCGGCTTGGCCTCTTCCTTCACCTGGCGGTGGTGCAGGGGATGCCCGTCCAGCACCTCCCGCAGGTTCTCCGGCAGCACGGTCACGGGCGTCTCCCCGCCGCGGACCAGCTTCACCGCCGCGGAGCGGCAGAGGGTGTCCATCTGCTTTTTGAGGCCGCGGACCCCCGCCTCCCGGGTGTAGTCCTCGATGATGGCGCTGACCGTCTCATCCGGCACGTGCAGGGTCTCCGGGTCGATGCCCACGGCCTCCATGGCCCTGGGCAGCAGATGACGGCGGGCGATCTCCAGCTTCTCCACGGGGGTGTAGCCCCGGAAGACGATGACCTCCATGCGGTCCAGCAGGGGCTGGGGGATGGTGTCCAGGGAGTTTGCGGTGCAGATGAAGAACACGTCCGACAGGTCGAAGGGCACGTTCAGATAGTGGTCAGTAAAATTGCGGTTCTGCTCCGGGTCCAGCACCTCCAGAAGGGCGCTGGCGGGGTCGCCGTTGTAGGAGACGGAGAGCTTGTCCACCTCGTCCAGCACCAGGACGGGGTTGGAGACCCCGGCCTTCTGGATGCCGTCCAGGATGCGGCCGGGCATGGCGCCGATGTACGTGCGGCGGTGGCCGCGGATATCGGCCTCATCCCGCACGCCGCCCAGGCTGACCCGCACATACTTGCGGCCCAGGGCCTTTGCGATGCTCTGGCCGATGCTGGTCTTGCCGGTGCCCGGCGCGCCCACGAAGAGCAGGATGGAACCGGACTGCAGCTTGCGCAGATCCATGACGGCGATCTGCTGCAGGATGCGGTTTTTCACCTTGGCCAGACCGAAGTGGTCCTCGTCCAGGATCTTCTCCGCCGCGTCCAGGTCGATGTGCTCGGCCTCCTCCCGCTTCCAGGGCAGGCCCGCCATAAAGTCCAGATAGTCGTAGAGCAGGCCGTACTCGGCGCTGTTCTTGCCCTCCTGCTTGAGTCTGCCCAGCACCTTGTCGCACTCCTTGCGGGCGGTCTCGTTCATGGGGGCGTCCTTGAGGCGCTGCTCCAGCTTCTGCAGGTCGGAGATGTTCTCCGGGTGCATCTCGTCCAGCTCGTTCTGCAGATACTCCAGCTGCTTCTTGATGGCCGCCTCCCGGTAGAGCTTCTGGTGGTCCTCCTCCTGGGCAGTGCGCACCTCGTTGCCCACCTTCATCAGCTCCAGGTTCTCATAGAGCATTTTCTCCATCTGCTCAAAGCGGGCCTTCCGGCTGTCCTCGGCAAGCAGGGCGTACTTCTCCTCGTTGCTGGCGGTCATCCAGGGGCTCATCACCGCGGCGATTTCCCCCAGATTGGTCCAGACGGAGGCAAAGCCGCGCATGATGGGCGCCCAGGGCTTGTCCTCGGCAAATTTCAGGATCTCCTCCTTCATCGCCGTGACGCGCCGCTCCTCCTCCGCCCGGTCCAGATCGTCGATCTCAAAGCGGCGGGAGACGTTGACCGAGATGCTCTTGTCCGGCTGGATGCTGATCTCGTCGATGTGCACCCGGCTGCGGATGCGGATGGACACAAAGCCCTGCACGTTGGGGTCGGTGACCACGCCCGTCACGCCCAGGGGGTAGAAGCTCTCGGGAGTGACCGCGTCCCGGGACATGGGCTCCCGGGTGATCAGCAGCACCACCTTGGCGTCCTGCTGCGGCTCCTTCCCCGCAGACATGATGCGGTAGTAGTCAGGTCTCAGATATATGGTGGAATCCGGTACGGCAATGGCGTTGTGGATGGGGATAACCGGCATGAGAAGTTCCTCCTTGGCTGGAAATCCTGGCACTCTTTTCCTTCGAGTGCTAAGTCGTGGGTAAAAAATATTTCCCCTGCGGGGAGTCTTCAC
>JBGUNL010000288.1:0-1550 GCA_045117295.1 Candidatus Limivicinus sp. | reverse complement strand
CCGTCTTCCCCATGTAATTTCAGCCTGACCGGAGGGAAAAGCGATGCTTGCAGTCAAAACATTCCCCGCAGATATGAGCGTTTTCGACGTCAACCGGGCCAATCCCCGCGAGACGCTCCTCTCCGGTCTCTTCCTGGAGACCGCGAAGACCGAGCAGGGCGATCGCTCCTTCTATACCTACATCAAGCCGGGCCTTCTCTACAACAGCCCCTGCCTGATTCTGGTGCCCCCCGCCGGCGTGTCCGCCGAGGTCTTCCTGGAAGAGGGCTTCTGGCTGGACTTTGCCGCGGCGCACGAGCTGTTCCTCCACGTGCTGATCCCCGTAAACGGGGCCTGGCAGCTCGACGGCACCGACGCCGACTACCTCAACAAGGTCTACATGGCCATCCAGTCCCGCCGGGGCTACGTCACCATGCAGGACAACATTTACGCCATGGGGCTGGGCGACGGCGCCGTCATCGCCCAGCAGGCGGTGATGAAGATGAGCAGCGAGTACGCGGGGCTTGCCTCCTTCGGCGAGCTCACGGGCGCCGCCATGCTCAACGCGGAGGCGGTGCACGCCGCGGAGAACACCGGCAAGACGGAGCTCTCCATCTCCGCCGCCAAGGTGCAGGTGCCCGTCTGGATGGGCTGGAAGGAAAACAGCGGCGCAAACGCTTCCGTCTGCGCCTACTGGAAAAAGCAGAACGACGCCGACCCCGAGCGCTTTTCCTCTGCCGATGCCGACGAGATCTATTTCCCCTCCACGGTCTGCAAAACCAGCCAGGTCAACGAGGAGAAGATTGCCCAGGTGCGCGTGACCAACGGCTTTGAAGGTGAGATGAGCCGGGAGCTTGCCGACAAGGTCTGGGCCTTTCTCTCCCGCGCCTGCCGCCACCGGGGCTTCGGCCACAAGATGCTGAGAAACCGCATCGACCCCGAGGCCTACGGGCTGACGAAGCACACCATGGAGCACGAGGGCTTTACCCACCTGTGGTACGAGTACGTCCCCGAGAGCGTCAGGCAGAGCGCCGATCCCGTCCCCCTGCTGGTCTGCATGCACGGCCGGGGCGGCAGCGCCGACTCCTTCCTCTCCCTCTCCGGCATGACGCGAGTGGCCGAGGAGCGCGGCTTCATCGCCCTCTTCCCCGAGGCGGGCGTGTCCCAGCAGCGGCCCACTTCCCTGAAGAACCTGCTGCTCTGGGAAAACGAGTACGAGGGCAAAAAAGTGGACGATGTGGGCTTCGTGCTGCGGATGCTCGACGACGTGAAGGCCCGCTACGCCGTGGACAGCACCCGCATCTACGCCTGCGGCCAGTCCAGCGGCGGCATGATGACCTCCCAGCTGGCGCTTCGCGCCCCGGAAATCTTCGCCGCGGTGTCCCCCTGGTCCGCCATCGTGGACCCGGATCACGAGCTGGTGCTGCCCGAGAAGATCGAGCCCAAGGTTCCCTACCTCTTCCTCTTCGGCGACCGCGACTGGCTGGTGGCCGACCCGGAGCACGGGGAGATGGACTTCAAGGTCACCGCGCCCATCGCCGCCTTCCTGCGCAACCTCATCAAGCTCTACG
>JBGUNL010000287.1:0-12833 GCA_045117295.1 Candidatus Limivicinus sp. | reverse complement strand
TCGGCGCAAACGGCGCGGGCAAGTCCACGCTCTTCAACGCCATCTCCGGCGTGTTCCTGACAGACAGCGGCCGCATCACCCTGGATGGGGAGGACATCACCCTTGTCCCTGAGTACCGGCGCTCCAAAGTGATCGGAAGACTCTTCCAGGATCCGGCCCGGGGCACCGCGCCCGGCATGAGCATTGAGGAAAATCTGGCCCTGGCCGCGGGCTGGGGCGGGTGGCTCGCCGGCGTTTCCCGGAAGAGCCGGAACGCTTTCCGGGAGCGGCTCGCGCGGCTCGGTATGGGGCTGGAGGATCGGATGCAGCAGCCGGTGGGCCTGCTCTCCGGCGGCCAGCGCCAGGCCCTGGCCCTGATGATGGCCACGGTGAACCCGCCGAAGCTCCTGCTGCTGGACGAGCACACCGCGGCCCTGGACCCCGCCACGGCGGAGAAGGTGCTGGAGCTGACGCGCGAGATCGTGGAGAGTGACCGTCTCACCTGCCTGATGGTGACCCACAACATGCAGACCGCCCTGGAACTGGGGAACCGCACCCTGATGATGGACGGCGGGCGGATCATCTTCGACACCGAAGGGGAGGAGCGGGAAAAGCTCACCGTGCCCGACCTGCTGGTGCTGTTCAAAACCGCCTCCGGCCGGGAGCTCAACAACGACCGCATGATGCTCTCATAAGAAAAAGGACTGCCTTTTGGCAGTCCTTTTTCCTTATCCCTGCCCCACGTCGATGAAGACGGCGTGGTTGACAAAGTCCTCCGTGCGGACGATCTCATCCGTCTGCACGATCTCAAGCTCCCGCGCCACACGCTCCACGGTCTCCATGTCGGAAGTGCCGGAGGTGACAACAATGTAGCCCTCGGCTTCGCTGAAGCGGATGACAAAGTAGTAGTGGCCGGTGTGTTCTGGGACGCTGCCCGCCGGACCCTCCCGCGCCTCAAAGTGCTGCGTGGCTTCAAATTTCAAAACGGTCTCGTCGCCCCACTGCTCCTGGCTGATCTCCCCGGGGGTCTGGTACATCAGCAGCATGGCCCCGTCCTCCGCGGCAAACTGCGGTACATAGTAGACATCCACCCGGTAGGGCTGGTAGTTGTCGGAGCGGTAGTCCACCTCCGGCGCGCCCTCGGAGACCAGATGCGTATAGAAGCCTTCTTCGTCCGGCGTGGAGTACACCGGCTGGAAGGGGAGCCAGCCGGGCCTGAATTTCACGGCTTTGCACTCATCCAGCCCCTCAAAGGTAAAGACGTATTTGAGATCATGCCAAGTGAGCAGACCGGCGTCGTCTTCACCCCAGTGGATACTGTAGGTCTCGTCCGCCTTGGCCGGGCGGCTCTCCCGCAGGGAGAAGATGCCCGCGGCGTAGGCGCTGCCGACAAGCAGCAGGGAGATCAGCGCCGCCAGCAGCAAAGCGCGGGAGACCCTGCGGATGGTCTTTCCGGTCTTTTTTTCATGCCCGCAGTCCAGGGACTTCCGGGCGTCTTCCAGGTAACTGTCTTTGATATCGTTCATGGCAAATAACAGGTCTCGGCTCAGCATAGACCTTCCTCCTTCAAAAATTTCTGCAGTCTGCGCCGGGTGCGCAGCAGCATGGACTTGACCTTGCCCTGGGAAAAACCATAGCGCGCGGCGATCTCCTTGACCGGCAGCAGAAACCAGTACCGCGCCAGAAAGACCTGCCGCTCCGGCGCGGCCAGGGTTTCGAGAAAGCGGTTGACCGCGTCGGTCAGTTCCTTTTGTTCCAAGGTCCGCTGTACGTCCGCGCCGGAGTCCAGGGCCTCGCTCAGCTCCTCCAGGGCGAGGCTTGCCTCGCCCCCGCCCCGTCTGAGCGACTTGCGCTCGTCCAGGCGGTTGAGCGACAGCCAGCGGGTCAGCTTGGCCAGGTAGGGCGCCAGGTGCTGCGGCCGATGGGTGGGCATAGAGTTCCAGGCGCCCAGCCAGGTGTCGTTGACGCACTCCTCCGCGTCCTCTGCATTCTGCAGGATGTTCTGTGCAACGGCGCGGCAGTAGCGGCCGTATTTGCGGATGGTCTCCGGCACGGCATCTTCGCTTCGCTGCCAGTAGAGATCGACGATGACGGCGTCGTCCAAATCCATCGCCTCCTTTCTTTCGTGAGGTCCCTCACTCTATTAGAAAGCAAAAAAGCGATTTGGTTTCACATTTTTCAAAAAAACAGCCCGCAGATTTCTGCGGGCTGTCGGTATAAGCGGAGACAGGTTTAATTGCGTGCGGCAATGAGCTCGGCGGCCATGGCATAGAGGGTTTCCTCGGAGTCCGCGTCGGCGGCCATGTCCATCAGCACGTACTCCGCGCCGTCCAGGGGGAAGCCGACGAAGGCAAACGTGTGTTCCTCCACGGCGTCAGAGCCGAAAGAGATATAGAAGTGTCCGGCCGCTTCGGCGGCTTTGTCCGCCTCGGTCTTTTCATAGTCCTCCGGGACGATTTTGTAAGTATCCCGTGAGAAGGAAACCGTGACCCCGCCGATGACCCGAGTGCCGGTGGGGGCGGGGGGCTCGTGAGAACCCTCCGTGTCCAGCAAGGGACTGACGGAGACGGTGAGATCCCGGGAGCCGGGCTTTGTGTAGGTGAACTTCACAGAGTAGTATTCCCGGATGGGGTTGTTGGTCTCGTCGAACACGGCCTCGCCCCCCAGGTACATGGATTGGAACGTGTAGCCGTTGGAAAACGCTGGCACGGCGGTGATGGGGTAGCCCGCGGTCTTCTCCACCTTCGGCAGGGCGGAGAGACTGGTAAACTCCCCGGTATTCTGCATGCGGTGGGTTCCGGTGTAGGCGGCCATGCCGGAGATGGCGTAGGCCGAGCCCACCATCAGCACGGCGATCAGGGCGGCAACGATAAAAATGCGAACGGGATTTTTCAGTTTTTTCATGGAACGTTTTTCCTCTCCGGGAGGAAGCTCAGATTCCAGCCTTGCCCAGATGCGCGCGGCGGATTCCGGGGAAAGCGTGACGGCGTCGTAGGCCTCGCGAATACGGGTGTTATGCATCAGAATCCCCTCCCAATTCCTGTTTCAAGGCTTTCCGCGCCCGGAAGAGCCAGGTTTTGATCGTGTTGGGGGACTGGCGGAGCATGTCGGCGATCTCCGACACCGCATAGCCCTCATAGTAGTGCAGATAGACGGCGGCCTTGTACTTGTCCGGCAGGGCCAGGATCGCGGCCATGAGGGAGCCGTGCTCCGGCTCCGGCGCGGCGAGATGGGTCTGCTCGTCCAGATCCAGGTGCCCGCGGGATTTAGCCTTGAGCATGTCTTTGCAAACGTTTGCGACCGTGCGGATCAGCCAGGTCTTTTCATGCCGCGCGTCGGCAAAGACGACCCGGGCCCGGATCAGGCGGAGAAAGGTCTCCTGCAGGGCGTCCTCGGCGTCATATCTGTTTTTCATGTAGGTGAAGGCGATGCGGTAGAGAGTTTGGGAATGTTCTTCGTAGACATCCCGCACTGCTCTGCCCGTACGCTGCAGAGCATCCGGCATATGCTGCCCCCGTTCCGAAAGCGGAAAGAATTTGAAAACCGCTTTCACCCTGTAAACGATCGAGAGGGGAAAAAGGTTTCACCTGGGGAAGAAAAAAGTCCGCCGCAGATGCGGCGGACTCTGAGGGGAGACGTTCACTTCTTCGGCGCGTGGGCGTCCAGATGCTCCTTGGTGAGCTTCACCGTGACGCCGGAGAGAGGAAAAAGTTTCCGCCGGGCGGACGGAAGAAACGAAAAGAGCTTGCAATCGCCGCCGCTTTCTGCTAGTCTTACAAAAGATTCGCGCGCTTTCGGCGCGGATCGGGAGGAACAGCATGAGCAAAACTGCCATTCGCATTGTGATCGCAGCCCTGTCGCTGCTGGTGATCGCGGCGTTGATCGTCGGCGGGATCCGAGCCCATCAGGAGCGGGAATACCAACAGGCCGTGGACGCGGCCGAGGCCCTCTATACGGCGGGGGATTACGCGGCCGCAAAGGAGGCCTTTCTCCAACTGGAGCTGCCTGACCGGGCGGCGGACTGCGACACGCAGACCCAAAGGCGGGCGCTGGCCGCCGCGGAGGAGCTGCTGCGGCAGGGGAAATTCAGCGAGGCAAAGGACGCCTTCCTGGCCCTGGGGGATTTTGAAGACGCCCCGGAGCAGGCCATGGCCTGCGACTATGCCAAGGCGGAGAACTTTGTGGAGAGCGAGCGCTACACCGAGGCCTTCGCCCTGCTGGAGGAGCTGGGAGAGTACCCCGGGGCGGCGGAGCTGCTGCGGGATGCCAGGGAGACCCTCTACGCCCGGGCGGTGGAGGCCGCCTATGCCTGCCGCATGGACGAGGCCGTGGAGCGCTTAAACGAGCTGGGCGACTACCGGGACAGCGAAAACCTCAAGCTGCGCTGCAAGGAGCGGATCCTCAAGCTGGCCGAGGGAATTCAGGAACCCATCAAGTATTCCGAATACGCCGGCACCGACCTGGGCACCGGCCGGCTCTATTGGCATCGCACAGGGGAGATCTACATCCCCAATGAGGTGGGCCCCGAGACCCGCTGCATGATCTTCTTTCCCGGCGGCTTTGACGAATCGCTGCCCAACGCCTATATGACCGAGATGATCTACCGGAAGGAGCAGCCCAACGCCATCATGCTCTTTGCCTACTCCAACGGCATCTTCTCCATGGAGGAGAAGATCGAGGACTGCTACAGCGCCCTGGAGCAGGCGGCCATCGAGAGCAATGTCTTCCTGCACGATCTGGTGCTCTGCGGGGCAAGCAACGGCGCCTATACGGCGTCCCGCGCCGCGGCGCTGATCCGGGAAAACCACGGTCTGCCCGCCGCCTGCGTCATGACCTTTGACGCGGGAAACCACTGGGCGATGCTGGATTACTTCCTCAGCCCGGAGGAGTGCGACGTCACCGCGAAGGCGGGGACCCGCTTCATGCTGTTGGAGGAGGCCGGCATCGGCATGAACGTCCGGGCTATCGAGCTTCTGGTGGCTCACGGCAACGACGTGACCGTAGTCCGCTGCGTGGAGGACGGGCATGAGCAGATCATCTACGACGCCATCCGCTACGGCCTGATCGACTGGGCCCTGGGCAAGGGCGAGCTGCCCGAAAACAGCAACTACAGCTATCACCCCCTGGACCCCACGTCCACCTATCCCGCGGGCTGAGAGCGTCAGACGACAAAAAACACGCCATCTGCTTGAAGCAGACGGCGTGTTTTTCATGCGGAGGGAGCCGCTCCGATCAGCCGAAGAGCAGGGCGCTGGCAATGCCGAAATAGACCAGCAGGGACAGGGCGTCCACAATCGTGGTGATGAAGGGGCTTGCCATCACCGCCGGGTCAAAGCCGATCCTCTTGGCCAGCATCGGCAGGGTGCATCCCACGATCTTCGCCATCATGACCGTGACGGCCATGGTAAAGCACACGGTAAAGGCGGTCATCACCGTGATGGAGGTGTTGCCCAGCAGCAGGCGGTCAAAGAGCATGATCTTGGCAAAGCAGAGGGTGGCCAGGGCCACGCCGCAGAGCACGGCGGTCTGGATCTCCTTCCACACCACACCGGGCAGATCGTTCAGCTCCAGCTCGCCCAGGGACAGGGCGCGGATGACGGTGACGGAGGCCTGGGAACCGGAGTTGCCGCCGGTGTCCATCAGCATGGGGATGAAGGCGGTGAGCACCACCTGGGCGGCCAGCTTGTTTTCAAAGCCGGTGATGATCATGCCGGTAAAGGTGGCCGAGACCATCAGCAGCATCAGCCAGGGGATGCGGTGTTTGAACAGATCCCAGGGGGAGGAGCGCATATACGTCTTCTCCGAGGGCAGCATACCGGCCATCTTCTCAATGTCCTCCGTGGTCTCTTCCACAAGGACGTCCATGGCGTCGTCGAAGGTGACGATACCCACCATGCGCTCGTCCGTGTCCACCACGGGCAGGGCCAGGAAGTTGTACTTGGAGAGCATCTGCGCCACTTCCTCCTGGTCGGTCAGGGTGGTGACGGAGATGACGTTTTCGTCCATGATCTCGCTGACGGGGGTGTCGTCGTCAATGGTCAGCAGCAGATCCTTGACGGAGACCGTGCCGAGGATCTTTCTCTCCTCGGTGACGTAGCAGGTGTAGATGGTCTCCTTGTCCACACCGGTTCTGCGGATGCGGGTGATGGCCTCCGCGACGGTCATGCTGGGCCGCAGGGAGACATACTCCGTGGTCATGATGGAGCCGGCGGAGTTTTCCGGGTAGCGCAGGATCTCGTTGATCTCCTTGCGCATCTGGGGGTCCGCCTGGGCCAGGATGCGCTTGACCACGCTGGCGGGCATCTCCTCCACCAGGTCCGCCGCGTCGTCCACGTACAGCTCGCTGACGATTTCGCGCAGTTCCTTATCGGAGATGCCGCGGATCAGCGCCTCCTGCAAGTCGGGATCCAGCTCGGCGAAGGCTTCCGCCGCCAGTTCCTTCGGCAGCAGGCGGAAGAGCAGGGGGATGCGGTCCTCATCCAGTTCTTCAAACAGCGCGGCGATGTCCGCGCCGTTCATGGTGACCAGAATATCTTTCAGGGTCTGGTACTTCTTTTCTTCCAGAAGTACCTTTATGGTTTTTTCTACCGTGACACTGTGTTCTGCCATCTGATAATCCTCCTCTCAGATTCTTGCGCGGGGTGGGAAGCAGACACACAGGCCAAAGTCCTGTTCAGAAAAAGAAGCGGAAACGCCCGGAACGCGCTGTCCGCAATCGACTTCGGCCTGCTGATGTGCCGGTACTGCTTCCAGCGTCCATGACGTTTCCTCCTTTGATTTCAAGTATTTGGGCCGCACGGGCCCTCTTAAAATTTTAACCCACGGACGGGGATTTTGTCAACTGAAAAAGCGCCTTTTGCACGCCGTTCCGCCAGGGAAAAACCGGCCGCCCGCAGCTGCGGACGGCCGGTAGCAACGATGCCGGAAAGCGATCAGCCATCCGCCAGCAGGGCTTCCACCTGCGCCCGCTCGGGCATGGAGCGGATGGCCCCCTTTTTGGTGGTGACAAACCAGGCGGCGGTGTTGGCAAAGCGCAGCATGTCGGTGAGATCGCCGTCTGTCAGACCGTCGATCCCGTGCTCGAGCACGAAGTTCAGCACGCTTGCGCAGAAGGTGTCGCCCGCGCCGGTGGTCTCGATCACGCCGCCGCGGCTGCAGGCGGGGACGAAGACGCGGCTGCCGCCGTAGTAGGCGTAGCTGCCGGAGGCCCCGGCGGTGACGTTGAAGATGCGGATGTTGGGGAAGCGGCAGCGCAGGATGGCGGCGCCCTTGTCAAAATCGATCTCGCCGGTCATAAACTCCAGCTCGTTGTCCGCGATCTTCAGAATGTCGCAGCGCTGAAGGCCCCATTCAATGGCGGCCCTGGCGTCCGCCTCGCTCTTCCAGAGCGGGGGGCGCAGGTTCGGGTCAAAGGAGATCAGCGCCCCGGCCTCTTTGGCCAGGGTATACGCCTTCTCGGTCGCGGAGCGGCAGGGCTCGTCCGTGAGGGAGAGGGTGCCGAAGTGGAAGATGCGGCAGCCGCGCAGCAGCGCCTCATCGAGCTCGTCGGAGCGCAGCAGAATGTCCGCCCCGGGCTTGCGGTAAAAGCTGAAATCCCGGTCGCCGTTTGCGAAGGTATGCACCACGGCAAGCGTCGTGGGGATCTCCGCATCCCGCTTGAGACCCCGGGTGTCGATCCCGGCCTCCCGCACGGTCTTCTCCAGCATGTCGCCGAAGCTGTCCTTGCCCACCTTGCCCACAAAGGCGCAGCGCTTGCCCAGCTTGCGCAGCATAGCCAGCACGTTCGCCGGCGCGCCGCCGGGGTTTGCCTCGAAGAGAAGGTTGCCCTGATCGCTCAGACCGTTCTGGGTGAAGTCCACCAGCAGCTCGCCCAGGGCGACCACGTCAAAGCTCTTGTTGTCCATCGTTCCAGCCCCCAAACGTCAATCAATGTTCCGTTTCAAAATCGCAGATCAGCCAGGCAAAGCCGCCGGGCTGCAGGAGGACGCCGGTCTTGTCCACGGCCTCGCCCGTTATGAGATCGGTGAAGCTGCCCGGGGTGTTCACCGGGATGCGCCGCTCCCCGTCGGAGAAGTTAAACAGCGCCGCCAGCTTTTCTCCCTGGTAGTAGCGCCCGATGCCGAGCACCGCGTCGTCCCCGGTCAGCAGCAGCCACACGTCGGCCGCGGCGTCAAAGACCCGGTGACGAAGCCGCAGCTCTTCCAGTTGCCGCAGGGCGGGGAAGATCTTCCCCGGCACGGTGGCGGGATCGCGGCGCTCCTCCGCCGCCTGCCAGTCCATGTTCCCCCGGTGGAGGAAACGGCTGTCGTCCGCTTTCAGGGGGTCCAGGTGATAGCTGTAGTCGTTTTCCTGGCCGATCTCGTCCCCGCTGTAGAGCACGGGGATGCCGCTGAGGGTGAACATGTAGGCGTGCAGCATCACGTCCAGCCGCAGGGCCCAGTCCAGCTTGAAGCCGTTGTGCTCATGCCGGGCGCTCTCCACGCCGCAGAGGGAGGCGGTGGTGCCGCAGAGCCGCGCGTCGCCCAGGCGGGGATCGTTGTTGTAGAGCTCGCCGCGGGCGGGGCTGCCGTACCAGTTGCCGGTCAGGTAGTCGTTGAGATAGCGCTTGTGGGAGACCTCCCCCACGCCGAAGCGGCCCAGATAGGGGTAGTCCAGTCCCCAGCCGATATCGTCATGGCAGCGCAGATAGTTGAGGAAGGTGTACTCCCCGGGCAGGGCGAAGACCTGGCCCAGCTGGTGCTGCAGCAGCCGCACGTCCCGGGTGGCCACGGTGTGCCAGGTGCTGGCCATGGTGGTGACGTTGTACAGCAGGTGGCACTCGGGCTTCTCCACGCTGCCGAAGTAGGGCACCACCTTGCTGGGCTCCATGACCACCTCACCCAGCAGCAGCGTGCCGGGGCAGACGATCTCGCAGACCATGCGCATGATGCGCACCAGCATGTGCACCTGGGGGAGGTTGCGGCAGTTGGTGCCCAGTTCCTTCCAGATATAAGGAACGGCGTCCAGCCGGATGATGTCCACCCCCTGGTTGCAGAGGAAGAGCATGTTCTCCGTCATGTCGCAGAAAACGGCGGGATTGGCGTAATTCAGATCCCACTGGTAGGGGTAGAAGGTGGTCATGACCACTTTGCCCGCCTCCCCGCACCAGCTGAAGTTGCCGGGAGCCGTGGTGGGGAAGACCTGGGGCACCGTCTGTTCAAACTGCCGGGGGATGTCCCAGCCGTCGTAGAAGAAGTAGCGATCCTGGTATTCCTTCTCGCCGGCCCGGGCGCGCCTGGCCCATTCGTGGTCCTCGCTGGTGTGGTTCATCACAAAGTCCAGGCACACCGCGATGCCTCGGTCATGGCAGTCTCCGGCCAGGGCGGCCAGGTCTTCCATGGTGCCCAGCTCCGGCTGCACCTTGCGGAAATCCGCCACCGCGTAGCCGCCGTCGCTTCTGCCCACGGGGCTCTCCAGCAGCGGCATCAGGTGCAGGTAGTTGACGCCGCAGTCCTGGATATAGTCCAGCTTGTCCCGCACGCCCGCCAGGTTTCCGGCAAAGGCGCTGACGTACATGAGCATGCCCACCAGATCGTGTCCCCGGTACCAGCGGGGGCTCTCCAGGCGCTGGGCGTCCAGCGCGCGCAGGGCCGCGGGCCGCTCGGCATAGCAGCGCAGCAGCATCGCCGCAAAGTCCTCGTATGCCTGGTTGTTGCCGGGGTAGAGGGAGCGGAAAAGCCCGTCCAGTTCAAGTTCGTGCCGCTCAAAACGGGAGCGGAAGGTGGAGTCCCAATTCTGCCTGTCCATATCTGTATCCTCCGTGAGCGTTCTTTTTCTTATTTTACCGTTTCTTGGCAGGCATGTCAACGGCGACTGTCGCCTGACGGGGAGAAAAAGAGACAATAGGCAAAAACTGGAAAGAACGGAAATAGATGCCGGGAAATCATTCAAATATTTGTTTTACTGTGGATTTGTACAGAGGAAAACAACAAATTTCGTCAAAATTCCCAAGTTGTGTAAAAACAGTTCCCCATGATAATATAATATAAAATACAGAGTAAGGTGCATCCGGCGCGGGGATCAGGCCGCCCCGGGCGGATGCCGCTTCCGGAACCATGGACAAGAACAGGAGGGATGGATGGAACGCGAACGGATCATTCAGGGCCTGAATCAGGAGATCGAAAGCCTGACGAGACTGCATATCCAGCACCGGCTCGACAACACGGAGGGCTTTCGGCAGCAGAAGGCGAGCATTGAGCGCTACATTGCCGAGCACCGGATCGATCTGCGGCGGGAGCTGGACCCGCTGTCGCTCAACCTGTACCGGCGCTATTTCGGCTGAAACGGCGCAAAAGGAACCCCCATCCTCAAAAGAGAATGGGGGCTTCCTTTTTGCCGGGCCTTCCGGCTCATAGCCAGCTGACTTCACCGCTGCGAATGTCATAGACCGCGCCGCGGACATCCAGGGAGGAGGAGGGGATCTCCGGATGATCGGCAAAGGCGCGCCGGATGCCATCCACCGCGTGCTCCACATTGAGCACGCAGGCCCGGTAGGGGTCGCGCTCTTCCCCCACGGCTGCGAGGATCTCGTCGGTGATGAACTGGATATACCCCTCGCCGCCGCCGGAGAGGGCGGCGCTCACCGCGCCGCAGCCGGTGTGGCCCAGGACAAGGATCAGCTTGCTTCCCAGATGGGCCGCGGCGTATTCAATGCTGCCCAGCTGGTGCCGGTCCAGCACGTTGCCCGCCACGCGGATGACAAACAGCTCGCCGATGCCGGCAGAGAAGATGCTCTCCGGCAGGACCCGGGAGTCCGAGCAGCAGATGACGATGGCGTAGGGGGCCTGCCCCTCCCGGGCGGTCTTCTCCCGCACGGCGGGGGACACGTCGCCCAGCGCCGTATCACAGGCCAGATAACGGCGGTTTCCCTCGGTCAGGCGGCGGATCAGTTCGGTTTGTTCCACGGTGGCATCCCTCCGTTTTTTCTTCAGCATATCAGATCGGGAGGCAAAAAGCAACAAAAACGGGGGAATAGAAAAGACAGCCTGAAAACTGCCTCTCGGCTGTTCAGACTGTCTCCGAAACCGGTTTTTCCGCCTACACTTACTGTATGCTGGTGTTGCCCGCTCAACTTCCGGCTACGATGCCGCCGGCGGCCCACAAGTAAACTTTGCTTGCTCTCACGGGTTAAGGTGCCGATTACACCGATGGGTGACGCCCATCTCCTGATTTATGTATACCACAAGGCCAGGGAAATGTCAAGAGCTTTTTGTAAGAAATTCATAAGTTCGTTTTCGGGAGAAATCCACAAACTGTGAAAAGCGCTGAAAACCGACGAAACAAGGGGGAAATCCACAAGATCTTGTGGTCGATAACCGGAAAAGCACAAGTCCGGCACAAGCAACAAAATGCCGCCCTCCGCAGAACGGAATCTTGTGAAATCTCCCATGGCCGCCTGTGCCGGGCCGGGCACAGGATGACAGCATTCTCTCTTTTGAAATAATCCTTTTCATTTCGCGTCATATTTGGTAAACTATAGACAGAATTTGCCACAAGGCGAAAAAGGATGGGGTGAACATGAGTATGATGGATGCTGTCAGGCATGTGTTCCGGAACTATGCTGCCTTCACCGGCCGTGCCCGCCGCAGTGAGTACTGGTATTTTGTGCTGTTCAATATACTGATCTCCATGGCGGCCGCCGCGTTGAGCATCATCTTGGCGGTCACAGCCGCGGCCAGCTCTTCCGGCGGAGAATTCGCCTTTGTTTTGAGCTCCATCATCTCTTCGCTGATGGGCATCTATGGCCTGGCCTGCATCATCCCGGCGCTCGCCCTGTGCTGCAGAAGGCTGCACGACATCGGCAAGCCCGGCTCCTATCTGCTCTTTGCGCTGCTGCCAATCGCCGGATCGATTCTGATGCTGGTGTGGTTCCTGCAGGAGGGCGATCCCGTGGCAAACCGGTACGGGCCCAATCCGAAGGCCTGCAGAGGAGGCGCCGCTCCCGTCCCGCCCGCGTTCCCGACGCAGCCGGTGTTCGGCGGCATGCAGGAAACCGCGCCGCCGAACCGAATGCCCGGCATGTTCATGGTGCAGGGGGTGTCCGGCGCTCTGGCCGGGCGGCAGGTCCCGGTCAACGGCCGCGTGGCGGTGGGGCGCGGGAGCGAATGCGCCGTGCGCTTTCCCGAGGGAACCGGCGGCGTCAGCCGTCTGCACTGCGAGCTGGCGGTCAACGGCGGAAATCTGTACATCCGTGACCTGGGTTCCACTTACGGTACCTACGTCAATGGCAATATCCGGCTGTCCCCCAATCAGGTCATAGCCGTCAGGCCGGGGGATCGGATCTTTATCGGCTCGGGCAGCCAGGTTCTGACGGTGGTCCGGAGCTGAACGGGAGGCCCGCAGAAAAAAGCAGTGCACGATAGGGGGGAAGAAGCGTCATGTCGGAAACTGTCCCCGAAAAGACGAAAAGCGTTTTTGGGAACCGGGTGAACGCCTGGATCAAAAAGAACTTCTGCCAGCCCAACGAGGTCCTCTGGCAGAATGAGATACAGGCCAACCTCTTTGTGGCAAACGTCATGCTGGGCACCGCGGCGATTCTTTTGCTGCTGGTGCTGCTGACCTGGATCAGACCTTTTCCGGGCGAGACCGGGGGGACGCGCGGGGTGCTGCTGGCGGCTGCGCTGCTGGTGGCCGTCCCGGCGTGCGCCTGTTACTGGAAAAAGGGCGAGAAGAACTGGATGAAGCTGCTTCTGCTCACCGTCTACGCCGTCGTGCTGGCACAGGTGGAGTCGGTTTTGACCAGCAGCGTCCTCCTGGGGCTGCTGTTTCCCATTGTCCTCTCCATCCGCTATTATTCCCGGGCGATGACCCAGCTG
>JBGUNL010000286.1:0-7352 GCA_045117295.1 Candidatus Limivicinus sp. | reverse complement strand
GCCGGAGCGGGCAGCCAAAGAAATGGGAACGCGCCTGTGCGTGCACAGGATTGTTATAATATAATCACAATTATATTATCGCCGTTTTCCCCGGGGATGTCAAGGAAAAAGAAAACGGTTAAGTTGAAACTTTGTAAACTTAAGTACAAGAAATTTATAGAAATCTTGAATTGACAAACGCCTTGTTCAATATTATAATCGCAATTAGAAAAGACCAGGGCCCCGGCCTTTTCGAAATTGCAGACCATTCCGGAGGGATGCTTTTTCGGGCACCCCGACGGATCCCGTACGGCATATTTGTGAGAGGAGTTAAGTACCGAATGAAACTCAGTATCGGAAACTTACACGTTAAGGACGTGCTCTTCGGGGAAGTCGATTCCTTCGCAGACGGCGTTCTTACCATCAACAAGCAGGCCGCAATCGACTACCTCATGGGTGAGGATGAGCACATCACGTCTCTGGACATCGTCATCGCCAGACCCGGCGACGACACCCGCATCGTTCCCGTCATCGAGACCATCGAGCCGCGCTGCCGCATGGACGGCCGCACGCTCTTCCCCGGCGTCACCGGCGAACTCGCCCCCTGCGGGGACGGTGAGCTCAAGGCGCTCAAGGGCTGCTGCGTCACGGTCGTGGGCGGCACCTGGGGCTCCTTTGGCGACGGCGTGATCGATATGGGCGGCGAGGGTGCCAAGCACACCTACTGGTCCAAGCTCATCAACATCTGCATGGTCGGCGAGACCGATGAGGAGTTCGAGCGCTACGAGCAGCAGAAGTGCAACCACGCGCTGCGCTGGGCCGGCCACCGCTTCGCCGAGTATCTCGGCAAGATCGTCAAGGATCTCGAGGCGGAAGACACCGAGACCTACGTCTTCGATCCCATCCTCCGCAGAAGCGAGGAGAGAAAGAATCTGCCCAACGTGGCCATCGTCCTGCAGCCCCAGTCCCAGATGGAGGCTCTCGGCTACAACGACCTGATCTACGGCTGGGACATGAACAAGTACATCCCCAGCTTCGTCAGCCCCACCGAGGTGCTCGACGGCATGATGATCTCCGGTTCCTTCATGCCCGCCTCCTCCAAGTGGTCCACCTACGAGTTCCAGAACTTCCCCACCATCAAGGAGCTGTTCGCCGAGGACGGCAAGAGCCTGAACTTCGTGGGCGTCATCATGTCCAACCTCAACGTGGCGCTGGATCAGAAAGAGCGCTCCGCCATCATGGTGCGCAACATCGCCCTGAACCTGGGCGTTGACTACGCCATCGTGACCGAGGAAGGCTACGGCAACCCCGACGCCGACTATGTCCGCTGCCAGGTCATCCTGGAGGACGCGGGCATCCCCGTTGTCGGTATCTCCAATGAATGCACCGGCCGTGACGGCAAGTCCCAGCCCCTGGTCACTCTGGATGAGAAGCTGACCGCGCTGGTCTCCTCCGGCAACGTGTCCGAGCTTGTCGACCTGCCCGCCTGCAAGACGGTCATCGGCTGCCTCGAGGCCATGAACCGCGACGGCATGTCCGGCTCCTGGGGCTACGACGAGGTGCTGGGCAAGTCCGCCAGAGACGACGGCTCCATCATCATGGAGGACAACAACTGGTTCTGCGGCGACCACATCTCCGGCCTGTCTGTCAAGACCATGGTCGAAGTCTGATTTTAGGATTCCATTATTTCAAATCCAGCAGAAAGGAGTAAGGCACATGAAAAATGTGATTTTGTATCTGAATCAGTTTTTCGGCGGTGTCGGCGGCGAGGATAAAGCCGATCAGGAGCCCTTTATTGTCGAAGGCCCCATCGGTCCGGGTCTTGCCTACAACGCTGCGCTGAAGGATGCCAAGATCACGCACACGATCGTCTGCGGCGACAACTTCATGGGCTCCAACACCGATGAAGCCGTCCGCCGTATCATGGAAATGCTCAAGGACAAGCCGATGGATTACTTCATCGCCGGTCCCGCTTTCCAGGCCGGTCGTTACACCGTCGCCTGCGGCAACATCTGCAAGGCGGTCCATGAGCAGCTCGGCGTTCCCGTTATCACCTCCATGAATGAGGAGACCCCCGGCGTCAACATGTTCAAGAAGGACATGATCATCATGAAGGGCGGCAACAGCGCTGCCAAGATGAGAAAGGACGTCGGCGCCGTCTGCAAGTACGTCAACAAGGTTCTGGCCGGCGAGCCCGTCCTGGGCGCCGAGGCGGAGGGTTACTTCCCCAGAGGCAACCGCCACGAGCTGTTCCTGGAGGACAAGCGGGAGAATACCGCGGCTTACCGCGGCGTTCAGATGCTGATCAAGAAGATGAACAAGCAGCCCTACCAGACGGAGCTTGTCATCCCCAAGAAGGACCTTGTCCCCATCGCCGCTGCCATCAAGGATCTGAGCAAGGCCAACATCGCCATGCTCAACACCGGCGGCATCGTCCCCGTGGACAACCCCGACCGCATCCAGTCCGCGTCCGCGACCCGCTGGGGCCGTTACGACATCACCGGCATGGATCGTCTGGAGAAGGGCGTCTTCAAGACCATCCACGCGGGCTTCGACCCCGCGGCGGCCAATGAGGATCCCAACGTCATCATGCCCATCGACGCCATGCGCGCCTACGAGCGCGAGGGCAAGATCGGCAGACTGCACCCCTACTTCTACACCACCGTCGGCACGGGCACCACGGAAGCGGAAGCCCGCCGCATGGCCAAGGAGATTATCCCATTCTTACAGGAGGATCATGTCGACGGCGTCATCATGCTGTCCACTTGAGGGACCTGTACGCGTTGCGGTGCAACGATGGTCAAAGAAGTTGAGAGAGCCGGTATCCCCATTGTTCAGATGTGCAATCTGATCCCCGTGGCCATGACGGTTGGCTCTAACCGCATGGTTCCCACCATTTCCATTCCCTATCCTCTGGGCGATCCCAACACCCCCAAGGATGCGCAGTGGAAGCTCCGTTACCACCGTGTCGGTGTGGCGCTGGATGCGCTGGCCACCGATATCACGGAACAGACGGTGTTCAAGGTGAAGATCTGATCGCCTGATCTGATTTCGCTCTACTATCATAACTTCGGAAATCCCCGTGCTGCCGGGTCGGCAGTACGGGGATTTTTCTGCGCCCAGGGAGAACAGGTGTGAAATTTTTTGAAAGTACTGCAAATGTGAATTGACAAACTCTAAACACTCGTGTATACTGTGAATAAATAACCGCGGTCATTTATTACAGCCCCCTGCATGGAGAAAGGAGCGGCCTGTGGATAGAACCAAAGTCAGAATCTTCCTGTATGTCATCGACTCCGGCAGCCTGACAAAGGCGGCCTCCGCGTTCGGATATACCACCTCCGGCATCAGCCACATGATGTCCACCATGGAAGAGGAGGTGGGCTTCCCCCTGCTGGTCCGCAGCCGCAGCGGGGTCACCCCCACCGCCAATGCCGAGCGCCTGATCCCCATCCTCCGCTCCCAGATGAGCTGGGACGAGCAGCTGCAGCAGACCATCAGCGAGATCAGCGGCATGAACTGCGGCTCCATCACCATCGCCGCCTATTCCAGCGTGGCCAGCCAGTGGCTGCCCACGGTCATCAGCCGCTTCCACCGGGACTACAGCGCCATTGAGATCCACCTGCTGGAGGGCACCTGGCAGGAGGTGGCCAACTACCTGGCGGAGCACCGGGCGGACATGGGCTTTTACAGCTACCAGCCCTCCATCAAGTACCACTGGATCCCGCTGAAGAATGACGCCATGGTCGTCTGCCTGCCCCCCAGCCATCCCCTGAGCGCGAAGGACTATATCAAGCTTTCGGATCTGGACGAGGAAAACATCATCATGCCCGCCTACGGGATGGACATGGACGTGCAGAACCTGCTTAAGGGCCGCAATCCCCGCTGCCAGTTCACCACCCTGGAGAACTACTCCGCCTTCAGCATGGTGGAGCAGGGGATCGGCATCGTGCTCACCAACGAGCTCATGACCCGCGGCCGCGTCAACAAAATGAAGGTGCTGCCCCTGGACCCGCCCCAGTCCATCAGACTGGGCGTGGCTTTCCCCTCCGACACGCAGCTGACCCCGGCCGCCGCCAAGTTCATCGACTATGCGAAGATGGTCATCTGCGACTCTTCCCTTTTCTGACAATTCTATCCGCGATTATTATTGAAGAAATCGCAACCTGAGCGAAGAAAAATTTAACATATTTCCCGGCGCCGATCTGCCCTCGGAAGGGCGGAATCGGCGCCGTTTCCCGTCTTTTCGTGAAGATGCCAAAAACTGCGTCTCAAAATTTGTGAAAACAAGCTTGCGGAAATTTAAAAGCAGAATTGAAAAAATGTCGCTATGCTTTTTCCCCGATTTATATTATTATAAAGAAGCCAAAAGGCATGGTCTGTCCGCCGCTTTTGCCGCGGCGGCCGGCGCTTCGGATTTTCCCGGATGAAAACACGACGGCGGCGTCCCGCGAACGCTGCTGTCGGGGCCCGGTTTTCTGGGGGGAAGACCGTTTGCACGGCTGTCGGGAGGAAGCCCGGACAGAATGTGCCCGACTGCGTCCTTTTCTTTAAGCTTTTTCATGTTTTGTTGTTGACAAATAAAGGCGTGGGAAATATAATATAATCACGGTTAGCAAGACACCCTTTGAAACGGCATGACGATGTCAACCAACAAACACTCACGAAAGAGGGACAAATTCATGGATAACAAAATTTATGATGTCATGATCCTCGGCGGCGGCCCCGCCGGCCTGGCAGCAGGTCTGTACGCGGGCCGTTCCAAGCTCTCCGTCCTGATTCTCGAGAAGGGCATCGACGGCGGCCAGATCGCCATCACCCACGATATCGAGAATTACCCCGGACAGCACAAGGTCGACGGCATGAGCGGACAGGAGCTGGTCGCCCCCATGACCGAACAGTGCAAGAAGTTCGGCTGCGAGCGCGTCAGCGACACCATCACCGCCTGCGACTTTTCCGGCACCATCAAGAAATTCATCGGCAGCAAGGGCGAGTACCTGGCCAAGTCCGTCATTGTCTGCACCGGCGCGATGACCCGTTCCATCGGCTGCAACAACGAAGCAAAGTACGTCGGCAAGGGCGTGAGCTACTGCGCCGTCTGCGACGCCAACTTCTTCGAGGATTTTGAGATCTATGTTGTGGGCGGCAACGGCATTGCGGCGGAGGAATCCCTGTATCTGTCCAAGTATGCGAGAAAGCTGACCATGCTCCACAAAGGCAGCGCCCTCGCGGTTACCCCTGCCATGAAGCATGAGATCGAAGAGAACCCCAAGATCAACGTCATGTGCGACGTTGAGGTTGTCGACCTGGGCGGCGACGAACTCCTGAGCGAGATCGTCATCAGGAACGTCAAGACCGGCGAGCTCACCACGCTCAAGGCGGACGAGGAAGACGGATTCTTCGGCCTCTTCGGCTTCACCGGCAAAAAGACCACCGGCATGTTTGACGGCATCCTGGAAATGCAGGGTGGCTATATCGTCACCAACGAGAAGATGGAGACCAACGTTCCCGGCGTCTATGCCGCCGGCGACGTGCGCGTCACCCCCCTCCGTCAGGTTGTCACCGCCTGCGCCGACGGCGCCATCGCCGCCATGCAGTGCGGAAAGTATATCAACACCCTCAAGTAATTTCCGTCCATCGCTTATAAATTAAAAAAAGGAGATACTGACATGCTGGATCTTACCAAGGAAAACTTCGCCCAGGAAGTCCTCGAGGCGGAAGGAAAAGTTTTTGTTGACTTCTACGGTGACGGTTGCGTTCCCTGCGCCGCCCTCATGCCCTACGTCCATCAGTACGCTGAGGAGTACGGCGACAAGATGAAGTTCACATCTCTCAACACCACCAAGGCGCGCAGACTCGCCATCTCCCAGAAGATCCTGGGCCTGCCCGTCATGGCCATCTACGAGAACGGTGCCATGATCGATTCCGTCGTGAAGGAAGAGGCCACCGCCGATTCCATTCTCGAGATGATCAAGCGCCACATCTAAGTTTTTTCAAATAAAAAGCCGGAGGGCTTTTTATAAATCTTCAAAGGAAGGAGGAAAGCTTCATGAGCATTCTGGCAGGCAAGAAGGTTGTCGCTATCGGCGACCGCGACGGTGTCCCCGGTCCCGCGATCGAGGCGTGCGCCGTCACTGCAGGTGCAGAGGTCGTCTTTTCCTCGACTGAGTGCTTCGTTTGAACTGCCGCAGGTGCAATGGACCTGGAGAATCAGAAGCGCGTGATGGAGTTTGCCAATCAGTACGGTCCCGAGAACGTTGTCGTTCTGCTGGGCGCCGCTGAGGGCGAAGCTTCCGGTCTCGCCGCTGAGACGGTCACCGCCGGTGACCCGACTTTTTCCGGTCCGTTGACAGGGGTCTCGTTGGGACTCACGGTTTTTCATGTTTGCGAGCCTGAAGTCAAGGAAGAGTTCGATGAAGCGGTCTACGAGGAGCAGGTCGGTATGATGGAAATGGTCCTCGACGTTGATGATATCATCAGCGAAATGAGCGCGATTCGCAGCGACTACTGCAAGTACTTGGGCTAAGCAACATGTTGGGGGCGGCCGGGTGCCGCCCCAGCTCCAAAGCACATAGTTCAAATGAAAGCCATGAACGAACGGGGTGCAGGCTGTACCCCGGGCGTGCCATGGCTTTTTTATAAGATTCAGTTTCCGAAACCAACTACAACCATGCCAAAAAATCGATTGAAAGGTTACGATGCCATATGAAAAGTGTTATCAAAGGCGCCGGCTACATTCTCTGCCACGTTCCCGATATGGTACTGCACAACGGCACGACCCAGACCACCGAGATGATCGTCAACCCCAACGGCGACTACCTCAAGGAGCTGCCCTCCCATCTGCGCAGCTGGGAGGACGTCCTGGAGTACTGGCCCAACCAGGTTTACATCGGCAACAAGACCCCGGACGAGCTTGCCGCCATCCCGCAGCCCTTCTTCCAGACCCCCTGCGATGTGAAGGAGCGCTATGGCCACTTCGGTCAGATGATGCCCCAGGAGGAGTTCCTGCTCCTCATGCAGGCCAGCGACGTCTTCGACCTCGTCTGGCTCGATAAGAATTTCGTCGCTCAGTATAAGGACCAGCTGGCCGCTAACCCCATGATCGACGAGAGCATCATGGCCCGCATCAAGGAGGGCATTGAGATCTCCGAGATCGAGCGCCTCGTCAAGGAGGAGCACTCCGAGGGCCTGTATCACAACGGCGTCCTGGTCGGCTGCGTCAAGCGCGCCCACGACATCGACGTGAACCTCTCCGCCCACGTCATGCATGAGAACATCGTCTCCAAGGCGTCTTCCGTCCTGGCCCTGATTTCCGGCGTGCACAACGCGGGTCTGGAGAAGGCCGACGTGGAGTACGTCATCGACTGCTGCGA
>JBGUNL010000285.1:0-9103 GCA_045117295.1 Candidatus Limivicinus sp. | reverse complement strand
AAGCAGGCTGCTCTGACTGTCAGAAAGGAGACAGAGATGACTGGCAGCCTGCAAATCAAAAATGACAAGTACTATATCATCGTCAATCTAAAAGAGAACGGAAAGCGCAAGCAAAAATGGATCGCCACAGGGCTTGATGTGAAAGGCAACAAGCGAAAAGCGGAACAGCTCTTGCGGGAAACGCTTTTGGAGTGCGAGAGAGCCCCAGCAAGGCCCGTGAGCAACATCTTGTTTGCGGACTACATCCGGGCATGGCTGAAAGTCGCGGAGCGCAGAGTGGATTCTGTGACCTTTCAGGGCTATAAGCTAATGGCAAACGCCCAGGTGATCCCCTATTTCGATCAGAGCGGACTTTTGCTTCAAGAGGTCACCCGATCCGATCTGCAAGCCTTTTTCGATGAAAAGGCAGCAAGAGGCCGCAAAGACGGAAAGGGCGGCCTGTCTCCCTCGTCTCTGCGGCAGTATAAGAATATTATCCTCCAAACCTTGAATGAGGCGGTAAAAAACGGCATGCTGCAAACGAATCCCTGTCAATTCGTCGAGCTTCCGAAGAAGCAGCGGTATGAATCCAGCTACTACAGCGCCGACCAGCTCAAAACCCTGTTTGACGCGATCCGGGATGATCCCATCTATCCCCTTGTGAAGATCACCGCCCTGTACGGCCTGCGCCGGAGCGAAGTCCTGGGGCTGAAATGGGACAGCGTAGATTTCACCGCCGGGCGTCTCACGATCAAGCACACCGTTTCCAAGGTCACGACTACAGTCTGCAAGGACAAAACCAAGAACAGCTCCAGCCACCGATCTTTCCCCTTGTCGCCCGAGGCAAAGGAAATCTTTATGCAGGCCAAGACGGAGGAAGCAATCAACCGAAAGCTCTGCGGCGCGGACTACGAGGAAAACGACTTTATCTTCAAGTGGCCCAACGGCACACCCTTTTCCCCGGATTACGTTTCTTCCCATTTCTCACTTCTCCTGAAGAACAACCACTTGCCGCATATCCGCTTTCATGAGCTTCGGCACAGCTGCGCCAGCCTGCTTTTGAACAACGGCTTTACGCTGAAAGATGTGCAGGAATACATGGGTCACGCCGATATTCAGATGACCGCAAACATTTACGGGCACTTGGATATGCATAGAAAACAGCTTTTGACCGAAAAAATGGCGTCCAGCCTCTTCTAACACCCCGTTAGAAAAGTGTTAGAAAAACGTTAGAAATCGGCCCTTTGTTGAAGGAAAGTGAGAAACGGCGAAAAATAAACTTGCCTGAAAAGTTCTTAGAAATATAAAAAGACCCGAAATCTTACGATTTCGAGTCTTAAATTTGGTGCGCGAGGCGGGACTTGAACCCGCACGCCCGGAGTGAGCACTAGAACCTGAATTTGAAAAAATCCGTTCTAGTGCGTACCGCAGCGTATCGCCGCGTACCGCGAAAAACCTTGATTTTTCAGGCTTTTTCGGCTATCGTGCCTGCAACGCCAACAACCGCGCCAGATGCAAAAAATCAGTAGTTTGTTAGATGTTTGTTAGATGCAAACGGCGCTCATCTGCTAGAAACCAGTTCTAGTAACAGGTGACTAAAGTAAATAATTGGAAAACAGACGCTCGCCTGTTCGCCGCTCGTTAGATGTTTGTTGGATGCTCTTTTGAACCCGTCCACAGAAACTTTTTTCTAGCGAGCGAAAAACCGAAAAATGTGGAGGATCATACCATGCAACAATCTATCTTTGAGCAGATGGGCGGTACGTATACTCAGATCGGGGATTATTTCATTCCCAATCTGGTAATCGGTGAAACAGCGCAGTCCCCTCTTGGCAAATATGGCCGGATGCGGAAACGGTATCTAAAGGAGCACCGCCGTGTGCTGTACACCAACCTGCTTGTAGCCGACAAGCTGGATCAGCACTTGGCTGAGATTGACAAAGCCTGCGAGGAACGCATGGAACTGCTCATATCACAGATGGCAAAGCAAGAGGGCGTAACCGAGGCGCTCAAAGAAACTGATCAAATGGAGTGGGTACGCCGCATGAACAGCATCTGGAGCAGGGCAGAAGAGTTCGTCTCGCAGGAGCTAATCTATGCGGACTGATTATTAAACACAAGGGCGCAGGCTTTCATGCCTGCGCCCTTTCAAAGGTTGAAGACGATATACGGCAGTCACACGCGCGTCCGGGTTCTGCTGCCATTACGCCTTTCTGCCGACCACCTGATACATCCGGTCGTCGGAGAGAACGGTGGTCACGGTCAGGTGTCTGGCAAAGATCACCGCCAGATCTTCCGCGGGCATAAGGCCGTTAGAGACGTGGTGGGCTACACCGTGGTGATGGGCGTCGATCTTCTCCCGGCTCATGCCGTGGGCAACTGTCAGCGTCCCGCCGGGCTTGAGCAAATCGGAGAGCGTTTGAATCAGCCGATCGGGATCCGGGAAATGCGGGAAAGCATTATAGACCACAATGCAGTCAAACTGTTTTCCGAAATCCGTGGTCTCCACGTCCCCGCATAGGATCGTGACCTCCGGCTGGGGAAACTTCGCTTTTGCGATCTCCGCCATCTTCGGGGAGATGTCGATGCCGGTGACAGAGGCGACCTTGCGCTTGAGATAATCCGGGATCAGCACGCCCGTCCCGCAGGCCACGTCCAGCACATCCCTGCCATCGGTGACCCCGGCGTTATCCAGAATCGTGTTGATGATTTCGTCATTGCGCACCATCTCCGCGTCCCAGCCCGGGGCCAGACGGTCAAAGAATTCGATGACCTCTCTCGTCTTGATCATGGCTTATCCGAAGAAGCTCGCGGTGTCGATCTGCTGATAGCCGCCGAAGCTGGACGGTGCCGCCGCGATCTGATCGGCCAGATCCATGCCATAGAAGGCCTGGGTGATCTCGTTGGTCTTGGCGGTCATGTCGATATCGGCAAAGAGCTCGGGGTAGACGGTCTTGGCGATGAACCAGGTGTTGGCCAGGGCGATCTCATAGTTGGTGTAGTAGGCGTTGTAGGCCATTTCCAGATACACCTCGCCGTTCTGCCACGCCTTGCAGGTGTCGAACATGGCGGGATTCTCGGCATAGAGGGGCTTGATGTTCTTCACTGCCGCGGCGTCCATGATGATGATATCCATATCCTCGCCCAGGGCGACGAACTTCTCCTCCTCGATGGCCTGGATGCCGGGGGCCTCCAGATCGGTGACCGCGTTCTTGACGTTCGCCACGTTGAAGGAGATGTAGTTCTGCGCTGTCATCAGGTGGTTGGTGGTGCCCCAGTTGCCGAGACCGCAGATGTACACGGCGGGCTTCTCCTCCTCGGGGATGTCTGCGGTGCGCTTGCTGATCTCTGCGCGCTCACTCTCAATGAAGCTGCAGAGAGCCTCGGCCTTCTCCTCATTCTGGAAGATCACGCCAAGCATGCGCATGGTGCCGAAGAAGTTGTCGTCAAAGACACCGCCGGGGCCGGCCTTCAGCGTGATCACGGGAACGCCCAGCTGCTCCTGCAGAGCGTCCTCCTTCTCCACGTCCTCATACTCAGAGATGACGATATCGGGGTTGCAGGAGAGGATCTTCTCCGCCTCGGCGGTCTGGGCCTGAGGGCCGCCCACGCCGCAGGAGGGCAGAGCGGTAAAGCTCTCGCCGTAGGCCAGCATGTAGGGTCGGGCCACGGAATCAAACATCTTGGGCCGCTCGGCAAGGGAGGTGTTGTCAATGTCCTCCACGCCGCACAGCAGGCTCGTATCGCCGATGTAGCTGTACATGCGCAGGGCGCCGGCGCCGATGCAGACGATGCGCTGGTAGCTGCCCGGGGTGACGGTCACCTCGCGGCCGATCATGTCCGTGATGGCGACTTCCGCCGGAGCGGGTTCTTCGGCGGGTGCGGGTTCCTCCGCAGGTGCCGGTTCCTCGGCCGCGGGGGCCGGGGCTTCTGTTGCCGCGGGCGCGGCGGGAGCTGCCGTCTGGCCGCAGGCGCACAGGGCCAGCAACATCAGCACGGCCAGCAGCAATGCGATACATTTCTTCATGGTTTTTGTCCTCCGTTGATGATGATTTTTTTGCCTTCTATTTCCACGATGCGGACCTCCGCATCAAAGGTCTCAAAGATGACGGCCTCGGTCACGATCTCTTTTCCGCCCGCATGGCGGATCTGTCCGTCCTTCATGAAGAAGAAGCGGTCGCCAAGCTCCAGCGCCTGATTCAGATCGTGCAGGGAGGTCAGGATGCCGATGCCTTTCTCCCGGGCGACCCGGCGGGCCTCCGAGAGGATGAGCTGCTCATTGGCAATGTCCAGGTTCCCCGTGGGCTCGTCGAATACCAACAGCCGCGGTTCCTGAGCAAGGGCACGGGCAATGGCGATTTTCTGGCGTTCACCGCCGGAAAGCTCCTCCACGTTCCGGGCGGCATAGTCCTCCAGCTTCATATCCCGGAGGATGGTCTCCACCGCCGTCTCATCCTCCCGCCCGGCCTTGTAGCCGAAGTAGGAGACCCTGCCCATCAGCACGGTGTCATAGACGCTCAGCGCCCCGAAGTGGATACTCTGCGGCACATAGGCGATGCGCCGCGCCCGTTCGCGCCGGTTCATTCTCAGCAAATCTTCTCCGTCAAAGCGGATCGCGCCGCTCTCCGGCTTTTCGATGCCAAGGATGGTTTTGAAGAGCGTGGTCTTGCCGGAGCCGTTCTTGCCGAGCAAAATGCCGATCTCGCCGTCTTTGAGCTCCAGATCCACCCCGTTCAGAATCAACGGGCCGCGTCGGGAATAGCGAAAGCGAAGGTTTTTGATCTCCAGCATTATCCGTGCTCCCCCTTCCGACTAAAGATGATCGCAAGGAAGAAGGGTGCGCCGAGCAGCGACGTGATGGCGCCCACCGGCAGAGCCGAGCCGTTGCCGAGACTGCGGGAGGCGGTGTCCGCCAGCAGCAGGAGGATGCTCCCGCTCAGGGCCGAGGCCGGGATGGAGACGCGATGATCCTGCCCCAGGATGCGCTTGGTCACATGGGGGCAGATGATGCCCACAAAGCCGATGATGCCGAGGAAGGACACGCACACCGCCGTGATGACGGAAGCCAGCAGCATGGAGGCAAAGCGCAGGCGATCCACCGCCACGCCCATGCTCTTGGCCGCGGCGTCCCCGCTCAGAAGGGCGTTGAACTGCCAGCTCATGAACGCAAAGAACACAAGGCCTGCCAGCACAACCACGGCCATGATGAGATCCGTGCGGTAGGTGGCCCGGCCCAGGTCGCCAAAGGTCCAGATCACCGCGGCGGAGAGACCCACGTCGGTGGCGTAAAACTGCAGGATGGTGGTGGTTGCCGTCCATACCGAGCCGATGGCGATGCCCGCCAGCACCACCACGCCCGGCTGGAAGGCCCGCAGACGGCAGAGGCCCAGGATCAGCAGGATGGAGGCGGTGGAAAACAGGAAGGCCATCAGGGATGTGGCGTAGGGATTGGCCCCCACGGTGTAGCTGGAGAGATGGTTGCCCGTGTCCAGAAAACCTCCGGCAAAGGCGATGATGGAGAGGTTCGCGCCGAAGACCGCCGCATTGGATACGCCCAGGGTGGAGGGCGAGGCCATGGGGTTATTCAGATCGGTCTGCATGATGAGACCGGACACCGACAGCCCCGCGCCCGCGACGATGGCCGCCAGTACCCGCGGGATGCGGATATTCCAGATGATGCGCACCTGGGCGGCGCTGCCCTTTTTGGCAAGGGCGTCAACGCACTCGGCAATCGTCATATGAGAAGAGCCCACAAACAGGCACACAAAAGCCAGCGCAATCACGGCCGCGGTCAGCAGCGTGAGCGCCAGGCGGTTCTTTCTTCTGTTTTTTTTAAGATCAGATCGTACCCTCATAGGGAAAGTTTAATCCCCCCGGCGGCGGCTCACAAGCCCCCCGGGGGGATTTTGTCGCGCAAAAAATGCCGGCGCGGCACGCATTTTTGCCTGATAATCTTTTACAGAACGCCGGATTCACCTTTTTACATAGGTAAAGGTCGAGGCGATCTCTTTGCTGTCGTAGATCCCTTCGATCCCCTCCGGCAGCGGCTTTCGCGTCACGGCAAGGTATACGCCCTCTTTCCCGACGCCGAAGAAGATCCTGCCGTCCGCGTCTGTATGGAGGATGCGTTCAAAGTACTCCTTTCCGTCATAATGGATCACGGTGACCGCCGCGTCCTTCACCGGGAAGCGGTCGTGGATCAGGGTCAGATGCAGGACTTCCGCGTCCGGCTCCCAGGGTTCCGGCACGAAGCTCACCCTGGATTCATGGATGAAGTTCGCCCTGCCCTCCGCCTTGCCGACGGCGATGCAGGTCTCGTAGATCTGCGGATAGTTTTTGGCGTCCGGGATATCCGGATAGGTCCGTCTGTCCCCCTCCAGATATTCGTCCTTTTCGTTCCGGACGTAGTTGTTGTCATAGATCGCCATGATCGTGTGGATGCCGCGGGAGCGGGGCGTGAAGTTCAGCTCGTAATAGTCGCCCCAGGCGTCTCCCGGCCCCTTTACCGGTTTGAGCGCGATCCGGTTCCCGGCCTCGTCGCATACGAAGGCGCGGAATTCGTCCAGACGGAAGAAGCCGTCGGGCCGCATATAGTGGCCCCAGCGCAGGATCCCGCGGACTTCCTCGCCCGGTTCGTATACGGACTTGTCCGTCACGATCCAGGCCTCATGCCCGTAAACCAGACAATCGGTGGTGTCGATTCCTCTTCTCATGTTTTCCCTCCTGCTGTGATTTGTATCGGATGCCGGTGAAATGGTTTCGCTTTATCGTTTTTTAGGATGCCGCGCGAATTTCAGACAGATAGCAGATACCCATGCCCAATGCGGTCAGCCCCCAGGTAATGGGATAGACCGCGGCCACGCTCTCGATGCTGCGGATATGCGGAACCGTGAGGAAGAGAAGAGCGGAGCGGATCAGGCACAGATTGACCAGCACGATCAGCATGGGGGTTTTCGTTTTGCCCCGTCCGCGCAGACTGTCCCCCAGGATCTGATGGATCGGATACAGGATATAAAGCGGGAACGTGACTGCGATGATCTGCCGTCCCAGCGCAATGACATCCGCTTCTTTGTTGAACAGCCGAAACAGCGTCTCCCCGCACAACAGCGAGAGCGCAGAGAGGAACGCTGTCAGACCGAGCGCGATCAGCAGACAGTCCCGCGTGCCTTTTCGGATGCGCGCGATCTGCCCCGCACCGTAGTTCTGTCCGCTGAAGGTCATGATCGCCTGGCCCAGCGCCATGATCGGCAGATAGATGATCAGCTCCACCTTGAAATACGCGGTGAAGGCCGCGATCGCATCCGCGCCGAAGGAATTGATGTGAGCCTGGACTACCACGTTCGACAGCGTGATCACCAGCGCCTGCGCACCCGCAGGAAGCCCGATAGCGAAAGTTTTTCTCAGCAACACAGGATCAAAACGGATCTCTCTGATCCTCAGCGCATATCTGCCGTCCAGGCCTCTCAGCTTCAGCAGCACCAGCAGCGCGGCCACAGTCTGCGATAACAGAGAGGCCCAGGCCACGCCGACGACGCCATCGGAGAGCACATGCAGAAACAGCCAGTCGGCCGCCACATTGGTAAGGCCGCCCACAAGCTGCGCGCGGAGCGGGTACCGGGAATCTCCCAGCGCGCGAAGCATCCCCGCCCCGAAGTTGTAAACGACGATGGAAGGCAGGGAGAGGAAGTAGATCCGCAGATAGGCCGCCGCGCTGATGCGGATTTCCTCCGGCGTGCGGATCAGACGCAGATAGCCCGGCGCAAGCAGCCAGCCGAGCACTGCCAGAAAAACGCCGCCCGCAAGAGCCAGGGCCGCCGTGTTGTGGATTGCGCGGCACAGCTTGTCCGGGTCGCGCTCACCCCAGCTCTGGGCGATCACAACGCCGGCGCCGATGCCCATCCCGCCGAAAAAGCCGATCAGGCAGGTGATCAGCATGGTGCTGGCTCCGATTGCCGCCGAGGCGGAGCTGTCGATCACATTCCCGACGAAGATCAAGTCGACGGTACTGTAAAGCTGCTGCACCACGCTGCCAAACAGCAGAGGCAGCGCAAACACAAGCAGTTTTCGGTCGATCGGCCCTGTCGATAAATCCTGATTCTTTTCTCCCAAAATCGTTCTCTCCTCATAGCCGATGACCCCCTGCACGATCAGCGCAAAGGGTCATCCGTCAAAGAGCTCTGTTAAGGAAATGCTGCCGGTCCCTTGAATGGATCAGCACTGGAAGGGCACGGCGAAGCGGTTGACGGAGGTGCGCTTTTCCACAATGGCTTTCAGCATGGCGTCCTTTTCCGTGATGACGCGGCCGCTCAGCCGATGGATGCCGAGCTCCCGCAGCGCCGGGCAGCAGCTCACCGTCGGCCCGGTGAGGACGACTTCGGCGTTCCGGCTCAGCTCCAGCAGGCGGGGCAGGGTCTTGTTGATGGCGGCGCTGCCGGTGATGATCACCAGATCGCAGAGGGGCAGATAGAACTCGCAGGCGCTGTCCGGCAGCGTGCCGGCCTTCTCCTCCCGGTCGGTGATGTAGAGCTTCTTTGCTTCGGCAAAGTCCTCCCTGGTCATGTTGCTGTGGCCGATCATCATACCCACCATGCCCACGGTGCGGCCGCGGACCTCAATGCCGGTCAGGGTCCGGGTCTCCGGCTTAACATAGCCGCAGCCGGGGTGGTTATAGAAGGCGTTGACCGCGGCAAAAGCCTCGCTGGCCTCCTCCATATTCCAGGAGAGCATGGCTTGCCCCGCCTGGTTCAGCGGAAGTCCGATGAGGCCGCCGAACATGCGCGGCACGGTCTCGCCGGTCGTGTGCATGGCCACGCCGCAGCGCCCGTCGCTGAGCACCGCCGCCGTCCAGGAGACGCCGTGAACCAGCTCCGCCACATACAGATCCTCCGGCAGGCCCGCCTGGAGGATGCCGTAATACGCGGTGCTCGCCATCTTATCCGATCCAGGCCCGGGTCTGCTCCCGCAGCCAGTCGATCCACTCCTGCATCCCTTCGCCGGTGCGGGCGCAGATGGGGATGATCTTCATGCTGGGGTTGCGGCGCAGGGCGTACTCCCGGCACTTTTCCAGATCGAAGTCGAAAACGGGCATGACGTCGATCTTGTTGATGAGCAGCACGTCGCAGAT
>JBGUNL010000284.1:0-2801 GCA_045117295.1 Candidatus Limivicinus sp. | reverse complement strand
CACGGGCAAGTACACCGCCGTGCCGGTCTTCGTGGCGGTGATGTTTCTGATGTTCTGGCTCACCTTCAGCCTCATCGGCCAGCGGCTTTCCGACTGGCTCGCCGCGGGCATCGACGCCCTGGCGGCCCTGGTGGACCGGGGCCTGACCGCCTACGGCATCAACCCGGTGGTGCACTCCCTGGTCATCGACGGCATCTTCGCCGGGGTGGGGAGCGTACTGAGCTTTCTGCCTTTGATCGTGACGCTGTTTTTCTTCCTCTCCATCCTGGAGGACACGGGCTACATGGCCCGGGTGGCCTTTGTGATGGACCGGCCGCTGCGGAAGCTGGGCCTCTCGGGCCGGAGCTTTGTGCCCATGCTGGTGGGCTTCGGCTGCTCAGTGCCCGCCATCATGGCCACCCGCACCGTCTCCTCCAACCGGGACCGGAAGATGACCATCCTGCTGACGCCCTACATGAGCTGCTCGGCCAAGATCCCCATTTACGCGGTCTTCGCCGCGGCCTTCTTCCCCCGGCACAGCGGCCTTGTGATGATCGCCCTGTATATTACGGGCATCTTGGTGGGCACGCTGGTGGCGCTGGTTTTGAAGAACACCCTCTACCGGGGCCAGCCCGTCCCCTTCGTGATGGAGCTGCCCAACTACCGCATGCCCTCCATGCGCAGCGTGGGGCTGCTGCTGTGGGAGAAGGCCCGGGACTTTTTGCAGCGGGCCTTCACGGTGATCTTCATCGCCACGGTGCTGATCTGGTTTCTGCAGAGCTTTGACGCGCGCCTGAACGTGGTGGCCGACAGCGCGGACAGCCTGCTTGCCATGCTGGGGAGACTCCTGGCGCCGCTGTTCAAGCCTCTGGGCTTCGGGGACTGGCGGGCGGTGACGGCGCTGATCTCCGGCTTTACCGCCAAGGAGGCGGTGGTCTCCACCCTGGGGGTGCTCCTGGGCACCAGCACGGCGGAGCTGGGCGGGGCCCTGGGCGGGCTCTTCTCGCCCCTCACGGCGGTGAGCTTTCTGGTCTTCACCCTGCTCTATACCCCCTGCGTGGCGGCGGTGGCCGCCATCCGGCGGGAGCTGGGCTCCGGTATCAAGACCCTGGGCGTGGTGCTGCTCCAGTGCGGCGTGGCCTGGATCGCGGCCTTTGTGGTTCTGCGGCTGGGGGCGCTGCTGGTATGAGTATTTTAGACTGGCTGATCCTGGCCGCGGTGGGGGCGCTGCTGGTGCTGGCCTTCCGCGCGGCCCGGAGCAAAAAGGGCTGCTCCTGCGGCTGCGGGGGCGGCTGCTGCGGCAACTGCGCCGCCTGCCATACCCCCTGCGGGGAGGGAAAAAACGGAAGTTTCTTCCATTAAATTCATATTGAAAAAACCAGGCGCCGGGACATGTCCCGGCGCCTGGCCCGCTTTTATGATTTCTCCGCATTTCCCCGCGCTTTCCGACAACTTTTGCGCCCTCCCCCGCCTAGAATGGCGGCAGGAGGTGAAAACCGTGAAACAAATCACCGCATGGGTCCTGACGCTCTGTCTGCTGGGGAGCCTGCCCCTGTGCGCCCGGGCGGAGGAGCTGCCCCCGGCGGCCCTGGCGCTGGAGAGTCTGGCGGAGGCCAGGGAAGAGACGGCGGAAACGGAAGAAGCAGGGGAAGTGAAAGACGCGGAGGCGGAGCCGGAAGCGCCGCCGGCGCCTGAGGAGACGCCGCCCCCCGCCGCGCCGGACCGGCTGGATCTGCTGCTGGGGGCAAACCCCATCTCTTATCAGGTGGACCTGGCCGCCTATTATCTGGAGGAAATGTGCGCGGCGGCCGTCGCGGGCAACACGGCGGCGGGGCTTGCCGCGGAGAAAAACCGCGCCGCCGCCATCGACGCCGGGAGCCCGGGGGAGAAGATCGCCTTTGACGATCTGTATCTGCTTGCCCGTATCATCGACGCCATGGCGGGCAGCGACTGGCTGACGGACGAATTCCGCATGTGCGTGGGGGAGGTGGTGCTCAACCGGGTGGCCTCGCCCGAGTTTCCGGACACCATCCGGGGCGTGGTCTACCAGCGGGGGCAGTACTCTGTGGTGACGAATCCCCGCTTTGACTCCCTGGCCCCCCGGACGGAGTGCGTGGACGCGGCCCTGCGTCTGCTGCAGGGGGAGCGGCGCATGGTGCCGGGGGTGGTCTACCAGGCGGACTATGTGCAGGGGGAGCTGTTCTCTGTCTACTTTGACTACCGCCTGGGCAATACCTACTTCTGTCTCAGCGAAAACCTGGACCTGTACCCGTGAGAAGACGGAGCTGCCCAAAAGCAGCCCCGTCTTCTCAATATTCCCGTAAAACCAGATCCGTGGCGCCGGGGTTGAGCCCGGCCTCCACCCGCAGCACCTTCGGGTGATTTCGGTAATGGCTGCGGACAAAGTCCCGCAGGGCGGTACCCCGGGTGTAGCCGTGGATCACCCGGATACGGTAGACCCCCTTGGCCCGCCGGAGCCTGGCCTCGATGGCGGTCTCGGCCTGAGCCTGGGTCATCCCGTGAATATCCAGCTCCACACAGCTCATATACTCCATGGAAGACGCGCCCCCTTCTTTTTCCCGCAGTATACCACAGGCCGCCCGCAGCCCGCAAGCCTGACTGAAATGGATAAGTATTCACTGAAATGTGGGTAAAAACCGGGCAACATGCACAGAATCACGCATACCCCGCGGGAAATTTTTTGGGTTGGCGGACAACTGTCTTTTCTTGACAATCAGCCGGACGGATGGTATCATGACTTTATTCGTTAGGGAGATGCGAGAGAGGCAAGCATCCCTTGAATGAAGGATAGAAAAGGAGGA
>JBGUNL010000283.1:0-5243 GCA_045117295.1 Candidatus Limivicinus sp. | reverse complement strand
TTTTGTCAGCTTCGCTGACATTTCCCCCGCCGGGGGAATCTTCCCCTCGAGCTCCCCTGCGGCTCTATCGTCCTTCATAACCGCAGGTTTTTTGACAGTCTCATGGGAGGCCCAAGGGCCTCCCCTACGATGTTGGTTCAGATTTGCCTGCAGGGGCCGACGTACCCGCAGGGCATACACCCTCGGCGGCCCGCTGCCTGCTCCCGTCTTCATCCCAGCCACGCGAGGATCCTTTTCACGTTCTCGTCCGAATACTCGATCTCCGCCGAGAACAGGCGCACCGCCTCCTCCAGCGGCGCAAAGACCGCCATGGCGCACAGCAGCCGCACCGCCCAACAGGAAAAGGCCAGGCGGGCCCCCGCCTCCGTCTCCGCCCCGGCGGCAAAGTGCCGGAAGAGAAAATACGCCGTGAGCCGCCCGTACGGCCCCTCGCTCAAACGCGGCTCCAGCGCCGCCGGTACCTCCGCGGCAAGCCGATGCAAAAGCGCGGTCCAGCTCTCGTCCATCCGCTCCAGGCCCAGCAGAAACGCCGCCAAGGCCGCCGGATCGAAGCGGTCCAACTCCCTGCCGTACAGGGCGAGACAGCGCTCCATGCGCCGACTCAGACTCACCGCCTCGTCCGCCAGAATCCCGAACAGCCGCCCCCGCATCTCCAGCAGCGGCGTGGGGGCAAAGACGTCCCCCGGCTCCCCGTCGGCAACCAGCTGCAGCGGGCCCTGCCCGGTCAACAGCAGCCGCGCCGCCTCCTCGCAGCAGAGGCCCAGCCCCGCCTCCAGCCGGTCCGGGTACTCCTGATAAAAGCGCGGATGGGAGGCGCAGATATCACAGAGGCTGTCCTCGCCCTGGCGGAGGATCAGCTCGCAGAGCCCGTCCGGCCGCAGCAGGGGACAGCGCTCGCCCTCCGTCAGCATGAAGTGGGGCGCAGGCTTCCGGTCGATGCAGGCCATCAGCCGCCGGCTGAAGTCGCCGCCGATCGCCTCCCAGCGGGCGAGGCTCTCCCCGTCGATATCGATCTCCCAGCCCACGCAGCAGCTGTGACGGCAGCGGGAGGCGATGCACGTAAAGTCATCGTAGAAATCCGGACGGAAAAAGAGCATGGCGGCACATTCCTTTCTGTTTTTTCTCAGCATATCACAGCGCTTCCGGCTTTGCAACGCATGGAAATTATCGGTTGACAAGCCGGGCCCCTGCGCGGTATGCTCATCCCAGAAAGAAAACTTGGGAGGATCGCAACATGACAGATCGTATCGACGCACTGGTAAAATGGTTTCACAGCCTTTACGGGGATCGGGAGCCCGGCGTCTGGTCGGCCCCCGGCCGCACCGAGATCAGCGGCAACCACACCGACCATCAGCACGGAAAGGTGCTGGCAGCCTCGGTGAACATGGACATGCTGGCCGCCGCCGCCCCCAACGGCACCAATACCGTCCGCGTCCAGTCCGAGGGGCATGAGCCCTTCACCATGACTCTGGACGCCCTGGACCCCGTGGAGGAGGAGATCGGCACCTCCCGCGCCCTGGTGCGCGGCATCTGCGCCCTGGCCGTCCGCCGCGGCTTTTCCGTCTCCGGCTTTGACGCCTGCATCGTCTCCAAAGTCCCCCGGGGGAGCGGCCTGTCCTCCTCCGCCGCCTTTGAGGTGCTCATCGGCGCCGTGGTAAACTCCCTCTTCTGCGGCGACGCGTTGACCGCCACGGACCTTGCCATCATGGGCCAGCAGGCGGAAAACAACTGGTTTATGAAGCCCTGCGGCCTGATGGACGAGATGGCCTCCGCCTGGGGCGGCATCATCGCCATCGACTTTAAGGACCCCGCAGCCCCGGTGGTCACCCCTGTGGACTTCGACTTCGCCGCCCAGGGATACAGCCTCTGCATGGTGGACGTCAAGTCCGACCACGCCGCGCTCACGGACGAGTATGCCGCCATCCCCGGCGAACTGCGCGCCGTCAGCCGCGTCTTCGGCAAGGAGGCTCTGCGGGACGTGGACGAGGAAGAGTTCTACGCCCGCCTGCCCGAAGTGCGCAAGGCCGCCGGAGACCGGGCCGTCCTGCGCGCCGTCCATATCTTCAACGAAAACCGCCGCGTGGACGCCATCACCCGTGCCCTGCAGGAGAAGGATTTCGCCGCCTTCCTGCGCCTGGTGCGGGAGTCGGGCCGCTCCTCCTGGCTGTATCTGCAGAATGTGGTGCCCACCGGCAGCACCCTGGACCAGTCCGCTGCCGTCGCCCTCGCCCTGGGGGAGAGCGTTCTGGGGGAGCGCGGCGCCTGCCGCATTCACGGCGGCGGCTTCGGCGGCACCGTCCAGGCCTTCGTCCCCGAGGATCTGCTGGAGCCCTTCCGCGCCCGGCTGGAGGCCGTCTTCGGGGAGGGGAGTTGCCACGTGATGCAGATCCGCCCCGTGGGTTTCACCAGAGTAAGATAACATAATTGCATTAACGTAAAACAGATAACATAAAGAATATGACATAATCAAGTTAACATAATCAAGAACCCCCGGGCATTCCTGCCCGGGGGTTCTTTCTGAATCATATCCTCCCGCCCGGCGGCATAGAATGTGGTGGAAGGGGACAGGCCGGACGGCTGCGCCCCACAGATTGAACCGGAAGGGACGGAGGATCCATGACAAGAAAACTGATCAAACGGCTATGCCCGCTGCTGTGCCTGCTGCTGCTCCCGGCGCTCTCCGGCTGCGGGGAGAGTCTGGACTCCGCACTGCTGGCAAACCGCTGCGCCAGGGCGGTGGAGGCGGCGGGCGGACTGGGCTTTGACGCGGCGCTCACCGGGGAGGCGAGCGATCGCGGCGTGCCGTTTACGCTGGACGCGGTCGGCAGCGGCGCCTGGACGGCGGATCCCTTTGGCCTGCACACGCAGTTTGTCCTGTATCTCACGGACCTGGCGCATCTGGAGGGGGAGCTGCTGCTGGCGCCCGACGGGGACGGGCTCTGCGCCTTTCTCGGACTGCGCCCGGAAGAGGAGACCGTCTGGATCAGACTTCCGATCTCTCTCTCGCTCCCGTCCCTGACGGAGGCCCCCGGCGTTCTCGGCTTGCTGACCGAGGGCCGCGAGGAGGGGGACAGCCTCTGCCTGCGCCTGCGCATCCCCGGCGAGCTGATCCGGGAGGGGGCGGAGGATCTGCCCATCACCCTGTGGCTGGACGGGGAGACCCTGCTTCCGTCCTTCCTGGAGGCGGACCTGACCGAGGCTGTCCAGACGCTGCTGGACCAGGACGGCCGCCCGGCGCTGCGGGAGCTCAGCGTCCGCCGGCTCACTCTGGAACTGGCCTTCACCGGACCGGGGGAGGCGCAGATGCAGCGGGCCTTTACCGCCGACGGGGCGGTATGGACGGCGTGACGAAAAAAGACGACCACAGCATACTGCCGCGGCTGCGCTGCTCTGCTACACGATCAAGGAGGAAGCGTGAGTCCCACAGGAGAAAAAGACCATCCATCAAGAAAACCCGGCGAGAGTCCCACAGTCTTTCTGCAGGCTCTCGCCGGTTTTTTCCGTTTTTCTGTTCAAAAGACTCTGTCCGGCGATCGCCGTCAGCCCTGAACATAATTGATAAACGCCAGGGTTTCCTCCAAGGTCTCCAGCCGTACGGTATACATATACCGTCCCATCGTGTCCCAGTTGATCTCCGGCATCTCTTCCTGCATCACCATGTCCTCACCATAGCGCTCCATGATCTCCTCATGGGTGTGACTATAGCGGTTCCCATCCTTGCGGCTGGCATAGACACAGTAATACTGCTCCTCCGATACCGGCAGCCGCCGCTCGTCGAAGCACACCATATCGGCGTAGATCTTGTACACGTCCGTGGAATGGGCGAAGTTCATCATGTCCGGCGTGTACCCTCCGGGCGGACGCATATTGACTTCCAAAGCCACGAAGTCTCCCACGTCGCCCAGCCCTTTGTGCGCCTTCGTCAGACGGAAAAACTCCAGATGGACGAAGCGCCGGCCCACGTCAAACGCCTTGACCGTCCTGCGTCCCAGCGCTCTCAGCTCATCCACCACATCCGGGCAGGTATAGTAGTTCAGGTCAAGATGGTCATTGACGACGTCCATCACCGGGGGGAACACATTCATGTTCTCAAACAGAGGCTCGCAGTTGGAATCAAAGATCCCGTCATAGGAGACGATATCCCCCTGGATATACTCTTCCATCACGTAGGGCACGGGGGGCAGATCGGCATAGAAGGCGTCGAAATCGTCGTCGTTCTCCAGCTTCCAGGTGTCATGCGCGCCGACGCCGATATTCGGCTTGACGATCACGGGATAATCCACGAGCCGGATGAATTCGCGCCCCGCCTCCCAGGTGGAGACGAAGTGCTGGCGCGCGGTGGGAATGCCGGCTTCAAAATACCGCCGCTTCATCAGCGACTTTTCTTTGATAAAGCCGATGCGGTCGGCCTGAATGCCGGTGGTCACGTTAAAGTCCGTACGCAGGCGGGCGTCCTGCTCCAGCCAGTATTCGTTCAGCGACTCGATCCAGTCGATTTTCCCGTACTTGAACGCGAAGAACGCCACGGCGCGATAGACCTGGTCATAGTCCTCAAGGCTGCCCACCTTGTAATACTCGGTCAGGGAGGCCTTCAGTTCCGGCTCCAGGCCGTCATAGGCCGCGTCGCCAACGCCCAGCACGTTGACGCCGTTTTGGCGCAGCCGGTCACAGAACTGCCAGTAAGTGCGGGGAAAGTTCGGGGAGATCCAGATAAAATTCACGGCTTCACATCCTTTGTCATTGATCGCTCAGCAGGAAGGGCAGGAAATACCGCATCTGCTTATACCACCAGGGCCAGTCGTGGTTCACGTCATAGCCCCAGAAATCGCACCAGGCATGGATCCCCTTTTCGCGGAAGACGTTTTCGAGATGTCTGAGCGTCCGAACGCTGTCCTCCTCCCACGCGCCCTGGCCGCAGCACAGGATCATCCTGCGTTCATTGTACAGCCCGATATACGGATGGTCCGCAGGCATCTGCGGGAGAAAACGCTCCGGAGAGTTCTCATAAAGCGTGGAATTCATCCAGCCGTCAAAGAAAAAGTCCGAGTCGTAAACGCCGGACAGCGCAATCACACCGCAAAACAGCTCCGGGCGCCGCAGGAAGGTGATCAGCGCATGGTTTGCGCCCATGCTGAAGCCAGTGACGGCGGGCGTTTGGTCGTTGCGGCTGCGCATGAAGGGCAGGACTTCGTCGGTGATATAGTGAAAATACTGCTCCTGACGGGCGGCGCGCCACTCCTTGT
>JBGUNL010000282.1:0-28986 GCA_045117295.1 Candidatus Limivicinus sp. | reverse complement strand
GTATACCATGTGACACGCCATCGCGGGAGACTTTAACGTTAGCCCCGATGTCTCCAATATAGACATATTTCTGTTTGCCGAATATTGATCCGGAGAGAACGTCTGCACTTTTAAGTGCTTCCTTCGCAAGGCCGCCGTCGTCAACATGGACTTTGCGGCCTTTCCCTTTTACAGGCACTTCCTGCGCTTGGAATTCCACAACCCTGATCGGGTCTTTTTCAATAAGCGCTTCGTATGTATACCTATCCTCCCGGCTGAACTGCGCCCCCTCCACGCTGTTGAGCTTGTCCAGTCTGTCGGCGCTGTTCTTGGCCTCGTAGGTCACCACGTTCAGCCCTCGCTGCCGCATGCTTTCGATGAGGGCGGCATCCGCCGTATCGGGCAGGATGTAGGCCAGCGCTTCCTCCAGATTGACCACACGCCGCGGCTTTGCCTCGAAATACGGTGCAGGCATGTTCTGAACATCATTCCGCAGCGTCCAAAGGTTCTCCGTCAAAGCTTCGCTGTATCTGATCCACCGAGCATTCTTCTGCAGAATATTGTCCATCTGCTTTTTGCTTTTCGCGTCGCGGATCGCCTCAAGAAGTGTCTGCTGCGCAACATCCCAGGATTCGGCGGTGTTCCTCGTTGCCGCGATTTCAGCCAGCTCATGGAGGCGGGCGTGGAATCCCTTCATGTAGCTGTCGTAAACGTCGTCGCTGATCTTCTCGCCCAGCAGCTTCCCGCTGTCGGCGCGCATCTCCTCCACGTTGCTGTAGGCTTTTGTGGCCGCGCCTCTCAGGTTGATGCCCATGACGCCGATGCCGGTCTCCTTCTCCTTGCGCATCTGCTGGACGATGTTCTCCAGCGTGGCCGGCACATGCCGCTGCCGGAAGGATCTCCGGTTCCCGCTGTCGGTATAGGCGCCTTTGCCGTTGGGAATGCCGCTGTCCTTGATCAGATCCTGGAAGGTATCTTCCACGTATTTCCGATACCCAGGGTCATTCTCGATCTCTCGGTTGTCCCGCAGCTGCCGGTCAAGCGCTTGCGTGTCCACCTCTGTCGGGATGCTGTATCCGGCCTCCTGATACTTCCGGAACGCGTCCTTGATCGCGTAGGGATTGATCTTGTCCGCCGTATACAGGGGATGCTCTGTGAGCTTGTCCAGGATGTCCGTGCGCTCTGCCGGGATCGTGCTCCTGAACTGCTCGTTCAGTGCATCCGCCACGCGCTGCAGGCCTTCTGTGTTGTCGTAGTCCAATGCTTCGATGGTGTCGGCGTCCAAGGCCTGGAACACGGCGAGCAGCTGCGGGTTCTTATATCTTCCGAATCCGTCGAGTCGCGTCTCTGTCGTTCCGGCGTTGGGTGTCTGCCCGATGCTCTGGAGATAGGCGTACTTCAAAAAGCTCCTGCCCTTCAGCGCGTCGAACACACTCCCGTTGCTGGACAGCAGATCCCGCTCCAGCTGGCTTTTGTAAAGATAGCTTCCTGCCTGCAGCCCCTGATATATCTCGTCTCCAAGCAATTTCTCAAACTTCTGTGTGAGTTTGTATGTCTCGCCTACGTCGTACTCGGTTCTCGGCTCCGTCGGCGTCCATGCGTCGTTGCTGTACAGGCGGTTCCATTTGCTGGCCTCCGGGTCGATGGTCTCCCTGGGGAACACGATGGACACGTCGCCGAAACCCTCGTGGGATGTGCCTGCCTTCTTGATGGCGATGGAGGGGAACGGCACGCCCCCGCGCTCCAGCATGCGCTGCAGCCCGCTCAGACTCTTGTTGTGGATGGCCACCAGTCTGTCCGTCTGCTCCACCGCATCGGCCATGGAGAACTGCCGCTTGACTTCGGTGCGGGTGAGTGTTATAGTGTCACCAGAGCGGAGATTTTCTGCGCGCTCGGCCTTGTAGCCAATGCTTAGCAGGAAATCATCCGCTTGTTTTACGTCATAGACTCTGATCGTTGGATTGTGAAGTAGAAGGCTTTCCACCCATTCGGATGCTGAATCAACTCCAAAGGCTGTTTTGACACGGTTCACAGTCTCACGGTCTATTTGCACATTTTTCTGCAAGCCAATAACAAGCGGCTTCCCGTCTGCGTCTATGTCCTTCGTGAGGAATCCTGCCCTGTCCCCGTACTCGAAAGAGAGCACGGGATCGGAGAGGATGGCCGGTACGTTTTTCCATACACGATCCGGCACATTGTGCTTTCGCTTTTTCGACTTGGCGAAGTCCGTCTGTGACATAGCAAGAGGATTTGCGCTAAATCCGGATACTGCAATCTTTCCGGGCGTGATCCCAAAATAAAACTCGTCGTCCTGTTTGAACTGTCCTTTTCTGTACTCTGAAAGCTGTTTCCCGATAGGCAATTTCCTTGTTCGCGAGATACTGAACTGTGCTTCCGTCTGGCTCTGCCGGGCGGCTTTTGTTTTATTCTGCGCCTTCCCGCTCTGCATGGCCTCGGTCAGGGCCTTGTTCCACAGCTCCTGCTGCTCCTTGACGTACTTGCCCAGCTCCGTGGCCTCGTAGTGCTTGGCCGTCAGCTCCTGGGACAGACGATCCAGGAAGCCCTTCACGAAGTCCTTCACCTTCACGGCCAGCTTCCGGTCGATCTTGCCCAGCTCGTCGATCAGGCTGCCGTCCTGCAGCATCATCTCACAGCCGTCGGCGATGATCTCGTCGATGGCTCCCTGCCGGTCAAGGCCGATCTGCCGCGCCTGCTTCTCCTTGATCAGCTGCTCCATGCTCTTCCCGGTGGAATCCATGAGCTTGTCGATCATGAAGGTTTTCAGCTTGTTATATCCGGTAGCATTGAAGTCCTGGATAAAGTGGGTCAGCTCATGCGCCAGCGTCAGCGTGACCATGCTCTTGCCGGCCTCGTTGATGCGGTCGATGTTCAGGTCGATTCTGCCGTTCTGGTACTGTCCGAAGAATCCGCTGTCCCCGCCGTGGAAGAAGTTGATCTGAAGTCTGCCCTTCGCCGCGTTGGTCAGCACGCCCGCCAACTGGATCGTCGCCTTCTGGTCGTCGGTGAGCTCTGCGCTGTTCAGATCCGCCCCCTCAAAGACGTACAGCTTGCCGCCGTCTCTGACCTCATACTTCTCGCCCACCACACGGTCCTTCACGGCGTGCCTGGTGAAGCGCTTCTGCTGGATCTGCTGATCCTGCGCTCTCTTGAAGCGTGCGGCATCCCACAACGCCTTCATCTGCTCGTCATTGAAGTACTGTGTATAGGTGGGCAGATTCCGCCGCAGCATGCCGGCGTCGAAGTCCTTGGAGGAATTTGTGGCGACGGTGTAGATCATGTCCGCAGCCTTGCCAAGCGTGGCAAAGTCTCCGGTGGCGGTCTGCATCACACGCAGCACCGCACCCGCCTGCGTTCCGTAGCGCCTGGTGAGCGTGTCCACCGTGGTGCGTTGCTCTGCGCTCAGATCCGCCTTGTCCACCGTCACGGTCTCGCCTTTGCTGTTCTTTGCCTGCACCGCGCCGTCCTTGCTGATGCCGGTGATCGTCAGCGCCTCGCCGTTCACCGTGACGCCGCGCTCAAATTCTGCAGGGAGATTCTCCGTCTGCTGGGCAGTCTGCCGGGATCTCTCCGTCTGATTCAGCGTGACGCGCGTGGTGTTCAGATCGTTCAGCCAGGTCCTGTTCTGATTCGTATAGACGCCGGTCTGCAATTCAAACACCAGACGGGACGCCTCTCCGGTCCCGAACTTATTGTCCCGGTTCAGCAGCTCCTGCTGTCCGGCATCCGCTTCTCCCATCGCCTCGGCCAGCACCGCCTTGGCAAGCCTTCCCGCCTGCTCGTCGGTGAGACTGCTGTCCCTTGCCTGAAGCTGTCGCTTTGCGGCGTTCTCGATGGTGCTGATATCCGCGTCGGCAATGGACTGCTTCAGGTTCTGTGCCCTCTGCTTGGTGAAGCGCTGGCCGTCGTATTCGTCGGCCATCTTGGCGGTCTCCCCGCCCTTGCTTCTGGCCTCCTGCAGCAGTGACTCCTGACTGTTCCTGCCTTCCCCTTTGTAATTGGTCTGCCCCCATGCCGCCTGTACAGCCTGCATCGGTGCGCCGCTCAGTCCGCCGGAGAGGAAGCCGCCCAGCACGTCGAATGCCGTCTCGAAAGCCATGTCGCGCCAGATCTTCTTGCTGGCTTCCTTGTAGCTCATGCCGGAGCTCATCAGTTCCGCCAGCTCCTGCTCCATCTCGGTTTTCCCACCGGTCAGCCGTGCGCTGATCTCGTCGCCGAACAGATTCAGCAGATCGGTGAAGCCTTCCTCGGATCCTTCGATGACGCCCTGCATGAACAGGCCGGCAAACCAGTTGCCCATCCATGCCTTCTGATTCAGCAGGTTCTCCAGGCTGAACTTCTCGCCAGCCACTTCTGCTACACCAGACATCATGGAGATATACGTCGCCTGATTGGCATTGGCCCCGCGCCGGATCGCCTCGTCGAAAGCGGAGTTCGCCGCCTGACCAAAGAAGCCTGCCAGCGTGGCAACCTCTGCGATCTCTGCCGCTGCTGCCTGTTCCAGGCCGCCTGCCATGTAGGCGGACGTAAGGCCTGTACCGAGTGCGAAACTCTGTACCATGCTATTTGCCAGCTGGTAGGCGTCGCCCCAGCCCTTGCCAGCCAGGAAACCCCACTCGTCACCAAGCGTGCCGCCGTTCTCGTTCATCTGCTGCGCGCGCCCGGCCAAGAGAGCATTCGCCTGATCTGACAGCCAGGCATCACGACGGCCAGCATAGTAGCCGTTGCCGCCAAAAGCTGTTTCACTCAGCGCCACTGTGGCCACCTTATCCATCCAGCTGACGAACTGATCCGGCATGGTTACCAGGCTGGCTCCGAATCCAAGCAGCCCGCGCCCGGTATTCCCGAGCCAGCTGTAGTCTTCGTTTTTGACGCGCTCCCCGTTCTTATCGAGGATGAAGTTACCGTCGGCGTCGGTCTTCCATTTGGCTGTGCCGGCGCCGATGCTCGTGGCGCCCGCTGTTTTTTCTGCGTGTGCTTTGTCGTTGTAGTAGCGGTTCAGGCTCTCGGCATAGGCGAAGGCCTCGTCCTGTTTGCCTGTGCCCATCAGCCAGTGGTACCAGTTTACCTCGTCGTCGGACCAGTCTTCGCCGACGGATACGTCCGCCAGGTTCTTCTCCCGGCGGCTCCGTGCATAGGCGTCTCCAAGCTGGAATGCCCCCTCAGCTCCGAGGAAGCTGGCGTCGGTCTCCGCTCTGTCGGCCATATCCTGCAGGATGGCGTCCTTGGTCTCGCTGTTTTCGATCCATCTGTCCCGGAAGCCCTCTGCAAACTGATCGTAGGCCAGCTGCCCGCGCTCCACCGTTTCCTGGTATCCGGGCTCATCCTTCGCCATTGCCTTGGCCGCATTGAAACCGAGGGAGGCCTGCCTCTGTTTGTCGGCAAGCTCCCGCTCTCTTTCTTCAATGTCCGCCAGTCTGGTCTGATACTCTTCGTCGGTGAGTACATCGGGAAGCCCGAACAGGTTGACTGTCGTCGGATCATACTGGCTGGTATCGCTGCCCTGCCTTTGCACTTCCAGATCGGCCCGCTCCTGCTGCAGCTTCCGTGCCTCTTCATCCAGAGCGGTGAGCTCGTCCATGTAGTCCGCTGCCACGTCTGCAAAGCCGACGTCCGGCGCCACTCCCTTTGCTGCGAGCTCGGCATGGTCAGGCAGCGCAAAGGGGCCAAGGCCTTCGTTCCACCACCGGTCTCCGTGGTCAAAGGTATCGACGGCCTCGGCCTGCTTTTCTTCTGCTGCAGCCTGCTTCTCCTGCTGTCTGCGGATGACTTCCTGCCCGGCATAGTATTCGCTTGCCAGATCATACTGAGTACCGGCGTCCTCCAGCGCCTTGTCCGCCTCTTTCTTCCTGGCTTCCAGTCTGGTCTTTTCCGCCTCGATCTCTTCCCTGGTACGTCCCTGCACCAGGGCGATGTCCTCCCTGGACATCATGGACCGCTTGCCGTAGAGTCCGTCGTCCTCATAGTCATCCATCAGGAGCAGCGCTCTTTCGGCCTCGTCGATCTGCTTCTGAAGATCCTCCGCAGTCTGCTTGGCCGTGTCCAGATCCGCCGTGGCCGTATCCATCCAGTCTTCAAGCCGCACGCCTGCCTTCTTGACGCCCAGGTATCCCATCATGTCCTGCTGGCCGTTCTGGGTCATCAGCTCGGCGTCGGCAAAGGTGGAGGCATAGCCCAGATCCCGCTCGGCTTTCTCGAACTCTTCCTTCGCCCAATCGTATTTGCTCTGCTCGTACTCGGTGAGCTCTTTGGTCTCCGCCAGGCCCTTCCAGTAGTCCCAGGTCTCGCTCTTCTTGTTGTAGTTGTCCTGGGCGTTGGTGTACCAGTCCTCCACGGATTCGCCGTCGCTCTTGTGCTTCCAGTAGCTCCACTCGCCCTCGGTGGTGCTCTCCGCATGCCCGAGCCCGGCCAGGGATCCCATGATATCCCCGAAATATTTGTTGTAGTTGTCCATGGCTTCCGGCGAGAAGTAATAGTCCCCGCCGTTGCCCTGCTGGTTGCTGGCCAGGAAATTGCCGAACTCCTCGTACTGCGCCTGCAGTCTCAGGGCCTGCTCCTTGGCCTCGTCGTTGTAGGCGCTGGTGGCGTCCTCGTCTGCCCACTGATCCACAAAGGTGCCCTTGTAGAGATCGGACAGCTTCTCGTAGTCTTCCCACCACTGATTATATCGGTCCTCGTAGTTGTCCCAGGTCAGCTCTTCATCCGGAGAGAATCTGGCCTTGGCTTCCTCCCACGCATCGGTGAGACTGCCGCCGGCGTCCAGATCCTTCTCCATCCAGGGATCCAGAGTATACCCACCCAGATCCGAGCTGCCGGCCAGCCATGCCTTCGCCGCCTTCTCCCAGGGATTCCCGCCGGGCTTGAATCCGCCGTTGCCGTTGCCTCCGCTGCCATCTCCGCTATTGCCGCCACTATAGGAAGAACTGGTTGGCTGGCCTGCTTCCGCTGCTATTGCATCAAATACTGCAAGCCTTTCCTCATAGCTCATTCGTGATTCCTCCGTTTATCAGAACTTGGTTCTTGTAGCTGCCGCATCGGCGCTGGTAAGTGTTCCGCTTCGTACGCCTTCTACCAACTGGTTCCTGATGATATCGCTGGTAGATGCCCTGCTGCCTCCCCCGCCGCCGGTTGCATATCCTCTCGGCCAGGATCCCGTCAGGCCGTAGTACTCGTCCGCGGTGATGTTGCCGCTGAAGTACGCGGCGTCGGGATTCGCCGCAGCCCAGGTCATGACCATGGCCTTGGCAGCGTCCTCACCGTAGAGATCCGCGTACCCACCGAAGTCGCCGTACTGTGCTCTGGCTGCCGCCTCGTCGCCCGCCAGTGCATACTCCGATGCCCCGCGGCTGTAGGCGTCGCTCCACTGCTGGTAGTCCCGGTCGGCCAAGTCGCCCATCATGGCGTAGTTCTGCAGCTGCCGGTCGCCCTCGTCCTGGTATCTCTGATAGGCCATCTGGTACAGCTCGCTGGCCTTGTCGTTGAGCCCCAGCATGTACTGGTCGTACTGCTGTTGCCCCACGGCCTGCCCGTAGCTGGAACCGTAGCCGCCGGTCAGCGCCGCCGCCTGGCCCATGGTGTCCCGCATGGCCTGCTGCCCCAGCTCCTGATACCGGTCCTTGTACGCCTGATACATGGCGTCGTCGTTGGCGTCGTACGTGAACTCCTGCCGGTTGGTGATCTGGTCGTACAGATCCTTCAGCTGCTGGTCGTAGGGACTCTTGTAGTCGTTGGCCGGCATCACCGGCTGGGACTTGCCCGGCTGCAGCGTGCTGGCCTTGATGTTGCCCGCCATGACGTTCTTGCTGACGCCGGCGCTGGCCCCCTGCTGCCCGGTACTCTGCTGCGCGGGCTGCACCGTCTGCTGCTGGGCGGGCTGCTGTGCCGCCTGCTGGGTGGTATCCTGCTGGACGCCCTGCTGCAGCAGCTGGTCTTCGTTGTTTGTTGCCATAGTTGCCATCTTCTTCTCCTCCTAATCCCAGGGATTGTTCGTCCAGACGATCTCGATCTGGCCTTCCTTGCCCTTGTCCTCATGCATGGCGTCGATCTCGGCCCGCATCTTCTCGATCCGCACCTTCTGCTCTTCCTTGTCGTCCTCATCCCGCAGGCCCAGCAGCGTGCGCACGTCCAGCAGCGTGGCCGACAGGCTCCGCAGATCCCGCGGGCTCAGCGGTTCCTCCAGCTCCAGCAGCTGCTCGGCCTTCGCCATGAGCTTGGCCGTGGCCGATACCATGCGGTCCATATCCCGCTCGGCATTTCGGACGGCGTTTTTCGCCGCCCGCTGTTGACTGACTTTTGTCAACAGATTGACGCGCTCCTCCCGCAAGCGTTGCCACTCTTCCTTTTTGGCCCTTCTGGCCATCGTCCGCAGGTTGACGCCGTGCTTCTCGCACAGGATGCGGTACGGTGTGCCCGTGGAGACGTATTCTTCTCGGATCTCTGTCCATAGGTCCATCATGCCGATCACCTTATCTCAAACTTCAAGTGCTCCGGATACCGCCCTGCCATCAGCTCCATGCCGGCTGCCACTGTCTCAAATACCGTGCGGATCTGCGCCTGGTTTCCCTTCCCCGGTTTGGCATGCACGCGGAGGAATCCATCCCCCGCGTGCCCTTCCGCTTCCACGCTGTAGACGTCCAGGGCGGCCACCAGCGTGAACATGAGGATCGAGACGGCGCAGCACACCATGTCGTAGCCCGCGTCCTTCCCGGCCCCGGCGTGGCCCTCTGCGCGCATCTCATATCCCGCCGGATCATATCTCACCGTCGTCATATCAGCCACCCGGCTGCGTTACCGCCGCCGCACGCTCGCGGGCCTTGGTGACATGGCTGGCTTCCTGCTGCCGTCCCTGGATCTGCTGCGTGCCCTCTCCCTGTTTCGTACTGCCCTGCGGCACAGGCTGCTGCCCGCCCTGGAGAAGCCCTTCTACCATACCCGGCTCGTACTTGGCCGCCAGCGTCGCCGCCATGGCCTTGTACTGCAGCATTTGCTGGTAGAGGCTCGCGTTGGCCGAGACCTTCTGCAGCAGCTCGTCCTTGCCGTCAAAGTCCATCATGTCCAGCAGCATCACCGTCTGGTCCGCCAGCTGGGGATTGAACACGCCGGCGGAATACAGCTGCAGCGCCAGCTCGTTCTGCGCCATCCTGGTGTAGCTGTTTCGCTTCTCGGCCTCCACGTAGATGTCGTAGATCGGCATCCGGAAACCCAGGTCCACATCGCCGATCATGCCCTGATACTGCGGCACCATTCCCTGGTTGGAGAAGGTGATGTATTTCTGCATGCCCATGTTGCCCGTGATGCGGAACTCCCTGGGCAGCGTGTAGAACTGCCGGATCATCTCGATCACCAGCTGCACGATCTTCCGGTAGGCTCTGTATGTCGTGATGGTGGAGGATCTGGACGTCTTGCCGGATGCCTCCTGCAGGGCCGCCAGCGCGCTCGCTGCCGTCACGCCGTGGCTGGAGGAGCCTGTACTCGTCTCCGTATTGCCGGACGTCTCTCTGAGCTCCTGGATCGTGTTGGTCAGCAGATTGATGTAGTTCCCCGGCAGGCTCGTCGGCTGCACCGGTCGGATGGAATCCTCGCCCAGGTTCCCGCTTACGTGGATGATCGGATTGGTCAGGTTCAGGAATTCCTCCTCGTTGATCGATCCGTCCGCGCGCTGGAAGTACCGCGGCGTTGCACCCACCATGGCATTCTTCAGGAAGGCGGAATTCAGCAGGTCGATTCTCGTCTGCGGATTCGCGCAGATATCTACGTAGCCGTAGCCGCACGGCGCGCCTTCTACAGGGAACAGCACGTCGAACACGAAGGGGTATTTCCCGTGGTCATACAGGCCGCGCTCCATCTTCTCCGGATCGTTCTCCGTGGCGTAGAGGACAGTGTCACCGATGTACTTGCAGTAGTGCAGCTTCCCGTGCTTGTGGTAGTACACGTCCACCACCACGACCTTGCCGTCCGTCGGCACATTGTCGTCCGTGGGCATCTTGGACGGGATCACGGAGGAGGACAGCACCTTGCCGTCGATCTCCGGATACTGGTCCTGGATCTCGTCCGTGTCCGCCCATTCCGTGTGGAACAGGTACTTGCTCTCCTGGATGTCCGTGATGCCCGGCTCCCAGAACAAGTTCAGCAGGTCCACTCTGGAAATGGCGATGTCCCCCAGGCCGCCAAGCTTGTTCTTATCCCAGGCCACCTGGTAGACCGCCGTGCCGGTCTTGAGCTTCTGCCAGATCGCCTCGTCGTAGGTCTGCTCGAAATCGTTCCACTCCATGATCACCGGGACGATCTTGCTCAGCGCCCAGGCGTCCAGCTTGTCGCTCTCCTCCCGTGCCAGGATGTTGGGGGAAGGATAGGCCTCCATCGCGTCGGCGTGCTTGGAGTTGATGACGTTGTGCAGCCAGCTGGACTCCACCTGGAAGCCCGGCATGCTGCCGTCGGTCTTCTTGGCCTCCTCAAAGCTGTTGCGTACCTTCCACCAGCGCTCGGCTGCCTGTACTCTCTTGTCGATGGATGCCTTGCCGGCTTTGTACCGGTTCAGCACCCTGGTGAACTCCTGCAGCCGTTCGCTGTCCACGCCCTGCGGCATGCCGTCCTCGCCGCGGTAGTCCTCATAGATGCCCTTGACGCCCGGCGTGGCCTGCGCTGCCGTGTTGGCAGGATCATAGGTCCCTGTGCCCACGATGCGTGTGGTATCGCCCGGCTCTCCTTGGAACCGCTCCCGGTCCGCCTGATGCATCAGATCCCCGTAGCTCATGGCTCCCGGTCTCCCCGGCGGCATGGCTCCCGGCGTCATGCCCGGCATTCCAGGCCCCGGAGGCGTCGGCGCACCCGGCACAGGCGCTCCCTGGACCGGTGCTCCGGGCGTCGCGCCCGCTGTCGGCATCCCGGGCCTTGCTGCGGGCATCCCGGTCCTTGCACCCGGCGTCCTGTCCTGTCTTCCCGTCGGCCTGGCTCGCACAGGTCCGGAAGGCCCTGCGCCCTCCTCCACTCTCTTCTTGCGTCTTTTCTCGTCCATTGTTTACCTCCGTTTGAATTGGTTCAGCGGATCGTTCAGGATCCTCTTCTCCTCCACCGGCCTTCTCGGCGTGATCGGCCTCGCCATGCAGGCGTAGCGCCACTCGTCCGCCACGTGGTCTTCCATATCCGTGTCCAGATCCTCCGGCTTGTGATCGTCGTAGATCAGCAGCGGGATGGTCCGGATGAATGCCTTGCAGTTGCTGAATACGTACATCCTGCTGTAGCCGTTCTGGTCAAACTGCAGGCGGTAGTGGCACTGCATCCAGCCCGGCACGCGCTTGTTGTCCCCCGGCACGAAGTACACGCCGTACTTGATGCCGGTCTCGGCTATCGACTCGCCCCCGTCCGCCGCGAAGATGGCGGGATCCGCCACCCCGTCGATCCTCCGGCCCTTCAGCCAGGGGTGCTCCCGCTCCACTCTGGCGATCTCACTGAATACCTGGTCCTTCGTCCACTTCAGGCCCTCGTTGGGCGTGTCCGTGCAGCCGTAGAGCTCCAGGATGCGGTACATGGTCCCGTCATAGTCGATGGCCCACCAGGCGCAGGAAAACGGCTTGTTGTAGCCCCAGTCGAAGGAGCGCAGGATGTTCCAGCCTCGCCGCTCGCCGGCGGAGACGTCGAAGGGCTCGATCACGTGCACCCACCGGTGCTCTGCCAGCAGCTCCTCCTTGGTCAGGTCGCATTCGTGCTCCGCGGCGCCCACCAGATCCGGCTGGATCCGGAAGTCCTCGAAGAATTGCCCCTCGTAAATATCCCAGTTGCCGAACAGCCATGCGTCCCGGATCTTCGGCGGCAGCGCCTCCAGCTGACGGACATAGTCCGGGTTCGTGGTCATCAGCGCCTTGTTGTCGTAGACGGAGGACTGGATGAAGCCGTAGTCCTCCGGCGTCTCGCCCTCCTCGAATCTCCGGTCGATGAACAGGCGCTTGACCCAGCCGTGGCCCTCGCCTCCCGGGTTGCACGTGTAGCGGATCTGCTTGGGATAATCATTGACGCCGCGCACGCAGGCCGTGAGCTTCTTCATCCGCTCCTCCGGCTGCTGCGTCGCCTCGTCGATATACAGCACGTCGCACTCGGTACCCTGGAAGCGCTCCGCGTCCTTGTCCGTGTCGCAGTACCGGAACAGGATCGTGCTCCCGTTCGGAAACGCCATCTGCTTCTTCTGGTCGTTGTAGGACGCCGCCCGGTCTGCCCGGTCCGGCGCATAGCAGTGCAGCCAGTCGCACAGCGGCCGGATGTGGTTTTCCTGCAGCTCCGGGTAGGTCTTTCGCACGATCATGATCTTGATGCCCGGGTACCGGAACGCCTTCACGATGGCGTCCAGCTTCACCGCGTGGCTTTTCCCGCCCCCGCGCGCCCCGCCGAAGGCCAGGTACTTGTGCGTGTCCTGCATGAATGCCAGCTGCTTCTCGCTGGGCTTGCTCAGCTCCAGTCTCACCGCACGATCTCCTCCACGTAGATCCCCAGCGTGTACAAAATCAGCTTCCGCCGGATCACGTAGTCCTTCTCCAGTCGGGTGTATTCGCTCTTGACCTCCTCCACGACCTCGGTGCCGTCGGCCTTCTTGTACCGGAAGTCCGGCGTGTAGACCACCGACCGGAAATTGCGCTTCCCCGCCGGCGTCTCCTGTGCCGGCAGGATCTCGTATTTTGGATGACATTCCAGATCCCGGATCTTCCCGGCTCTCTGCATCACCAGCAGTTCGATGTACCGGTCGTGCTCCGCCATGCTGTCAAATTCGATGTCCCCGACCTTGATCCGTTGGTGGGGGATCTTCCCCCCGCTCATGCCCAGCTCCGCCCTCGTGGGGATCTGATTCATACTCCGGATCTTCGCGCTCCTGGCGCGCGGGAATGATTGATATTCAGGCATAGTGATATCCCTCCATGCTTCCATCGTACTGCAAAGAAAAACCCCCCCTGGAATGGAAAGGGCCGCCGGAGCAATCGCCCCGACGGCCTCATTCTTCTTCGCTGTATCGCTTGCTGTGCATCTCTGCCAGCGGACATTTTTCGTAATCCCAGCATTTGCAGTGTCCGATCTCGAACGCCCTGCGCATGTCCGGTGTGGCAAACGTCAGGTGGAGGGAGCTCCCCTGCTCCAGGCCTTCGCAGATAATCTTTTGCCGTTCCTGATCCTTGTAAAACGGACAGATCGCCACAAGGCTCGGAGCTCGTTTGCTCATATTGCCGTCCTCCTTTTCTCCGGCCAGATCAGGCACTCGGCCGTCCCCTTGAAGTGCGCCCAGCTCATAGGCAGCTCCTGCAGATCCGGCCGTCTTTCCAGATCCTGCGTCAGCTGTGCCCGGTAGCATACGCCAGAGCATTTCTCCGTGCAGTCCAGGCAATGGGTGGCGTCGTGGTTCATACCCCGTCCCCCGTCGCTCCCCGTGCCGCCTCCAGCTCCTTGGTGAGGATCCGGCACTTGCGTTCGGCGTCCGCCATCTTGGAAAGCGCCGCCTCGTATTGTGCGCTCAGCTTCTCCGCTTCCTTGGAGACGATCCGGCACCGCCGCTCCGCGTCCGCCATCCGGGACAAGGCGTTTTCGCATTGGGCGTACAGCTTGCCGTACTCGTCCAGCGGAACCATCGGCGCCCGGGGGATCCGCTTCAGGATCGCGGTCAGGTCCTCGCCCTGGTGGTTCTTCACCCGTGCGAAGGGGCTTCCGGCATACAGCAGATTCGCCTTCAGCTCATCGATCGAAACGTACTGCACGTTCACCCCTCCTCCGGCTTCTCGCAGCGCTCGACGCTGATCACCCACACCCAGGGATTGGCGGCCCAGCCGTATCTGATATGGTCTATATGCTTTAATGTGCTGTTCCAGATCTTTTCAAACCCTTTTCGGTAACTCCATAGCTCCCGTGCAATCTGGATCATTTCTGCGCCTTCGCTGCGTGCTTCGATTTCTGTGATCTCCTGCAGCCGCTCCACGCGCAAATCGGTGACGCGAAGGAAAATCCGCGCCGCCTCTTTCGGCATGTGGATAGACGGGTGCCAGTGGTCAACAAAGGCTAAAGGGTAGCCGGAGCATGTACCATCGGCCTTGTAAACATATCCGCCTGTCCATTCTGCCCACGTCTCACGGACATAGAGGATATCGTCGGGGAGGTAAGGCGGAGTATAGATGCGGCGATCATTTGGCCCGGGTATCTCTATGGATAAATCCATTGCGTGCCGCCTGTCACCGGCGAGCTCAAGCCTTGCGTTTTCTGGCGGTATCGGTTTCACCAACCTGCGTGTCTCCGTTTTTCTGTCTTCCAGGGTCGCCCGGACCATATCCGTGTTAAACAATATCGGCTTCACGCGCACACCTCCCTTCTTCTGTCATCCCGGGCAAGCGGCGGGAGCCTCGGGGCCTTGGCCTCCTGGCATTCCTTCCTGGCCTTCCGGTTCTCCCAGATCGTGTCGTTGCGGTTGACAAGTCTCGCCTCGAAGCTGCCCAGCATCAGCTCCAGCTCCCGGATCCGCTTGTCCCTCCCGGCCAGCAGCATCTCCAGCTCCGCGATCTTGTCGTCGCGCTCCTTGTAGAGGGCGTCCACCTTGTACACCAACTCCCGGTTCTTGGCCTTGGTGGTGCAGATCTCCTTCTCCAGCCTGGTGCGGTAGTCCTCGCCCAGCCGGATCCTCTCCTGCAGGGTGTCGTTGAGCTTCGACTCGTGGACAAGCTCGCTCTCCATCTCCAACATGGCGCCTTCATGCGCTCTTCTGGTCATCAGTCCAAACATCGTGTGTCTCCTTTCTCACGCCCAGCTCCGGCGCCTCACGCGCCGCTCGCTCTCATACTGGCTGCCACGGCTGACCTTGACAGCGGTGATCTTCGGGCCGTTCTTCGGCCACATGGAGTAGATCCCCGCCGGCCTGCCGCAGAAGCTGCAGCTTCCCTCTCCCGGCAGCTCGTTCAGGATGTAATTCTGGCCCAGCTTTCCGCGGCAGGCCGGGCAAAGCCCGATGATCTGGGCGCTCATGTGCCGCCTCCGAATTTGTGCTGGTATCGATCCCGCATGAGCTTCATCCGCCATTCCTGCGGGAAGTTCTCGATCCGGCTCATGAACTCATTCGCCGGGCAATCCAGCAATTCGGCATATTCTGTTTTCGTCAGCCGGAAAGCAGGCGTGCTTTCGGTTTGCTTTTTTTCGTCCGAAAGAGGAGAGGGCGCTTCTTTTAGCTTTTCTTCTGGGAGAGAAATAGAACATTCGTTCTCTTTCTCCCCCTCTATCTCATTCTCTTTCTCTTTCTCTTTCTTGTTTGCGGTTTCCCCTTGCTTTCCGTTTGCTTTCGTTTCGGTTTCGTTTGCTTTCGGTTTGCTTTCGGTTTGGTTTTGTTTGCTTTCCCCAACCGTCAAAGCAAAATCGTCTGCCGGTTCCGTTTGCTTTCCTTTTGCTTTCGGTCTCCCGCCGTTCTTACCGTTCTCCGCCTTCCTCCGGCTGGCGTCCAGGTTCGGCCGCACCAATTCAAAGGCGATGGCCGCGGTGTCCGGCAGCTTCTCCATGTTGGGCTCGATGCCGTACAGGGCATAATCCACGATGGCGTCATAGGCAGCAGCACGATCCGCCGCCTTCCGTATCCGTTTGACCGCTTGCGCAAAAGAGCGGTAGAACGTGAACTGCTCCCTTTCCATATCAAAAACTCTCCTTCTTTATGCCAGCCGGTCTTCCTCGCCCTGGTAGCCCTCCCGGAGGAAGTCCGGGTAATCCTCTTCGGAAAACTCAGCGTCGATTACGCCCTCTGCACCCGCTTCCATGGCCTCCGTGCCCGTCTGGGCCTCGGTGGTGTCCTCGATCACGTCGGCCGGGAAATCGCCCTCTGCGACGGCCTGGGCCAGCTGTACGGTGCTCTTGTCGCCGTCCCGGTACTCGATGCTCATGAGGCCGTACTTGCCGATCAGGCGGCGCAGCACGGTCTTCCTGGCCATGGCGTCGAAGTCCTCGCGCCAGCCCTTGCCCATGCTCTGGCCTTTGCGGAACTTTTTCTCGTGGGCCTCGATCTGCTTGACGGTCATATAGATGGTCTTCTCGGCGCCGTTCTTCAGCCGCAGATACCCGGCATAGCCGATAATCGGCAGCTTCTCGCGCTCGTCCTCGTCCTCGATCCAGGCAAACTCCGCGTCGCCGGTGAGGCGGTCGTAGCTGATCAGCTCGCCCTCCCGCACATCCACCGCGTCGGGGATCCTGGAGTACGCGCCGGTGCGCAGGCACAGCTGCTCCATGCCCTTGTAGCCCAGGATGAAGGTGGCCTCCATCCGCTTCTGCCAGCTGCCGTCCGGCTGCTTGGTGCTGTTGTTGAAGGGCATGATGTGCGCATAGCCCAGGCTCGGCTCGATGGGCAGATCAAAGGTCGCGGCCTTCAGCGCCGACTGGATCACCGTCATAGGCGCCTCCCGGAAGGCCCGCTGCAGGTTCACGTCCGCGTTGATCAGCGTCACCACGCTGGAGATAAACTGCGGCGTCCGCTTGCCCAGCAGCTCCTCGAACCGCCGGCGCATCCCCTCGCCGTCCAGGATGCTGTTCATCAGGGCGTTGATGCCCATGGGCTTCTTCTCGGTCTCCTGCATGGCCGAGGGCCTGCTGACCGCTTTCTGAATGCTCGTGTTTGCCATTTTTTATACCTCCAAACGATATCTGGAATAGGAGATCTTCTCTCCGTATCTGTTGGTCGAGCTCTCCGTCTCGCTCTTGATGGGGATCCCGTTCTGCCGCATCTCGGAGATCCGGGACGCCAGGTGGCCGATTCCGTATTCGTACATGGCCTCGGCGTTCGTAATGCTGCCCACGTCCTGCAGATGGCGCAGGATTCTCTCTTTCTGTGTCATGCTCATACGCGTCTCTCCGTGACCTTGAAGGTCCTGTAGCTGCTGCTCTTGTAGAAGCCGCTCAGATCCATGCCGGGGTTCTTGGCGGCAAAGCGCTTGGCGTCGAAGCTGCTGCGCGTGCTGTTCTTCCAGCTGACGCTGTATCGGCTGGCCTCGCCCGTGGCCCTGCTGCCCAGCAGGGCCTTGATGCGGTTGGCGTTCTTTTCCCGCTCCTGCTCCAGGGCGTGGATCTGCTCGCCCAGCTCCATGTAGTTTTCAAGCCAGGTGTCCGCTTCCCGCAGATCCGCTTCCTCGTCCTGATCTTCCGCCTCCGGGAAGGCCTGCCGGATGGCCTCCGTCGTGGCTTTGCTGCCGTCCGCCTCCGGCGGGATCTGCGTCAGCACATGGCCGTTCCAGAATTCCTCCTCGGCCTCCATGAGGGCCTTGATCTCGTCCTCGTCCCGTTCGATAGTGAAGAGCTTGAACTCCCGGTTCCCGATCAGCACCGCCAGATACCAGCGGGCCTTCCCGGTCACGGCCAGGTAGTGCACGCATTGGCAGTAGTAGTTGGCGGGGTACTCCCCGTTCTTGAAGCGCCTGGTGTTCAGCTCGCTGGTGGTTTTGATCTCCAGTCCCGCGTCCTCGCCCACCACGTCTCGGTCGATGTTGGCGATGGCCCAGGGGTATTTGTCGTTCACCATGGAGAGATTGCAGCGCCTGACCGTTTTCCCGGTCTCCGCCTCAAACTTCTTGGCCACGAACTCCTCCAGATAGGTGCCGACCTCCGTGGCCAGATTTCCCTCGAATTCCGGGGCGGCGCCCACCTTCTCGGCCCAGAGGCTCCACGGGCTGCAGAAGGGGTTCATCCCCACCACCGCGGCGGCGTCGCTGCCGCCGATGTAGCCCTTGCGGAGCGCCTTCCACTCCTCGCGGCTCTCAGTCTTGATCCTGGTGATCATCCTCTGCTGCCTCCTTCCCGAAGTGTCTTTCCAGCTTCTCCAGGTGCTCGTCCTCGTCCCGGCTCAGGGCCGCCAGGGAGACCAGCTCCATGACCCTGCCAGCGGATTCCTCGTCCAGTCCGCCGCGCTCCAGGGCGTCCCGCAGCTGAAACATCAGCGTGCACGCCTCGGCGGTGATCGTCTGCAGGGATCCGGTAATAACGGCTTTTCTCTTGATTTTGATGATCATATCGGTTCCTTTCTCCGTTTATGGTTCCAGTTTTTCCAGCAGCTCCGTGCCGCTCATGCCGGTCGTGTTCAGCAGCAGGCTGCACCATCGGGAGCGGAAGAACGCCACCAGATCGTCCTGATCCAGCCAGTCTCCCTCGATCTGCATGGTGCGCTTCTTCTTTTCCTTCATCCGCCGCAGATCGTGGGCCGCCTGCGCCACGATACACAGCGCCAGCCGCTCTTCGGGATTCAGCTCCGGATCTGAGGCCAGCCGGTTCATGGGCGTCGGTCTCCCCTGCGGAGTCTTGTAAATACCTGCTTCCATGTGGTATAATCTCCTTGTCCTAGTGGATATGGCCGGTGTAAAAAGCCTGCCAGTCCGCTCCCCGCCCTGCGTTTGCCAGAACGCAGGGCGGTTTTGTTTTGTGGATGCTGTCCAGATAGGCGGCCCGCCGCAGCAGGAACCACACCAGGCCGCCCATTGTCAGCATCGTCAGGATCGCCCAGCTGATCACGCTGTCCATGATCAGACCATCACGACCACAAGACCGCTCTCAATCTCTCCCGCCAGGGCTTTCTCGAAGTAGGCCTTGATGTTGTCCTTGGCTTCCATCTTCCAGATCCCGCCGTCGGCCTCAAACAGGCCCACGTTGCATTCATCGTCCAGGCGGAGGATGAACTCGCTTTCCGGCTGCGGGACTTCCCGGAACGTCCGGAAGGGCTGCAGCGTCAAACGCGGCTTCACCGCTTCGGTGCTCATCAGCGTGACGCCCTGCTTGGTCACCACCGTCTGGCTCACGCCGTTGTCTTCGCTCTTGACGCCCTGCTCGTTGTTGATGCGGGAGATCAGTCTGATGAGATACTCGCTGTCGCCCGTGGGGAGGAAGCGGCTCTTGACTTCGATGATCGCCCTGTCTTGCTCGCGCCAGCCTTCTTTGAAGTTGACGTCGGTGCATTTGGCGGTATAGGGCCAGATCCTCTCCTCGTGATCGTCCGCTCTGGTGAACACCTCCACCGTCAGATGATCCTTGACCTGGATGAAAATCGGCGCCCCCTCGAAGTTCACGTAGTCGTCCAGCTCCGTCTGCACCATCTTGACGATGGCGTCCAGGCTGCCGAATTCGATGTTTTTCTTTTTGTACCGGGGCTTCTCGATCCGGTGCAGCGGGTTGTCCGAGTAGGGGATCCCGTCGATGTTGTAGGTCTTGTTGTCCTTGAGATTCACCAGGAATCTCAGCGCGTCAGTCAGATCCATGCTTTTCTCCTTTCTTAATTCTGGGCTACCAGCTTCAGCAGCTTCGGCTTCGGCTGCTCTTCTCCGCTCATGCTGATCTGTCCGGGGATCTGCGGCACCATTTCGGCGATCACCAGCTCTCCGTTTCCGTCCGCCGTCACCAGCAGCGACGTGCTCACCGGCTGTGCCGGCGCCAGGGTGGACTTGGCTTGGGCCGTCAGCAGGATGTGCTTGCGCTCCGGATCCGGCGTCAGTTCCAGCGTGATGGTGATCTTCCGCTTGGCGTCGGGTTTGGTGGTCAGGTCCAGGATGTTGTCGATCACGCGGGCGACTTCCTGGTCGGCCTTCTCCTCGATGGATCCCTGTGCCATGCGCAGAATGCTCTCTCTGTCCATGTGCTTCTCCTTTCTCTCAGAATGTGGGCCGGGGCGTAAGTCCCGGGATGCTCTTGCTGCGTTGTGGCTGCTCCTCCCGGGGAAGCCGTTTCCCGGCCCGGAATAAAAAGCCCCGTTTCTCAAGCGCTCATGGGGCATTGGATCGGCGGCAGGAATTGAACCCGCGCGCGGGGCTTGGCTCACCCGCGCCCCACCTGGGCGCCGCGTATGGGCGGCGGCCGGACGGAGTTGCACCGTCCCGGGGCGGATGCCCAATCCGCCGGGCTTCTCGCTGCCGCCATATCCGGCCGGGCCTGTGCCCGGCCTTTTATGTGCTCTTCCCGTATCGGATCCGGAATTTCTTCCCGAACCGTCGGGCCTTGCAGAATTCACACTTTCCGGTTTCCTCGCTGTTCGGGATCGGCTTGTAGATCAGCATGGAGGGCTCCAGCCGGTCTTTTTCGCATCCCGCGCAGACGAACACGTCCGCGGTTTTCATGAACCCACCGCCTTCCCGGCGAAGTCCTTGGCCAGCTTCATGGCCAGGGCCGTCGCCGTGATGTTCTTCGCGTCTCCGAAGAAGTGCTCCTTGCACCACTCCCGCTTTTTCCCGAGATAGGTGGCCACGTCGGTGATCGTCAGCAGATTCTTGCCCCCGGTGAAAGCGAGGATTCCTTCCAGCTCCGGGCGGTAGGTCTCGCGTTCTCTCGGCATGATCTCACTCCCCTTCCGCCAGTGATTTGAGATACTGGTATCCGAAGCCCATGCCCTCCAGTTCGATCCCCCGCCGCTCATAGGTCTTGAGCTGCCGGAGTACGTCCTCGAATCGGATGCGCATCTGCTCCTCCAGCTTGGCTGCCATCACGTACTCTGATCGCTCCAGCCGGTCGATCTCCTCCAGGATCTCGGGGATCGTGACACAGTTGTCCATCTTTTTTCCTCCTTTCAGAACTCATCCATTCGGTACTGGCCCACGCAATCAGTGAAGGGTTCGTTTTCCCATCCCACGCCGATATAGTCCAGCACGCGGCCCCATCCGTAGTGCTCCCCTGTCTCCGGGTCGGTGCACACCTTCCGCATCCAATAGTCCCACTCCTTCGGGTTGCGCTCTCGGAGCTGGTCAAAACGGTGGGGGCGCTTTTCCATGTGGATGCCGAACCCGCACATGGAGCAGCCTGTCCTCTGGGCCTTGGTGGTGCGGAGCGTCCCGTCCGGATCTCGCACGATTTCACCATAGATCGCCGGGACAATGCTTTCCGGGGCCTGGTAGCTTTCCGAAAATCGGCCTGCTTTCCGGCCCTTTTCCGTGTATTTCTCTCTGAGGCCGTGCCTCCATTTGCTGTCCATCTCCAGGGCCAGGGTCAGGAGGTCTTGCCGGTTGAAGATGGCAAACGGGGCCGACCGGATCACGGATTTGCCGAAATAGTTACATCCGTGCAGCCGCAGGCTCTTTGCTCTCCGCCCGCCTTCCGATGCCATAAGGCCCAGATAGGGGACGCTGTTGTGCTCTTTGGCCCAATCGTCACAGGGTTTTTCTTTGAGGTAATAGCAGCATTTGGAGGAGACCTTGAAGGGCGGCGTCTGATAGTTCACGCCCTCCGCGTCATTTTCGTAGCCGCCGAAGAGCTCCAGCCACCGCTCGGCCAGCTTCATCCGGCTGTCCGTCTGAAAGCCGCCATACTCTCCCGTCTCGCCGGTGATGATCGCATGGCGGACGGTTTTGTTTTTCTCCGTCGGGTTCTGTAAAAGCTCAATCTTTGCTGCCACCTCTTTGGAGAGAACCGGAAAGCCGAACTCCTGGATAATGGCGGGTTTGGCCCACCGCTTTTTGATGCCTGTCTCCGGGTCGATCTCCCGGACGGCGCTCTGCAAGAGCTCCAGGCCCAAGGCCTTGTGTACTCGCTGGATGCTTTGATCCTCTAGGTAGGAAACGCTGATCCCTGGGGCGTAGATGCCGATGGTCTGTAAAAAGAGATACAGCACGATGCTGTCCAGTCCGCCCACGGAAACATGATACTCCAGGCCTCTCCGGTCGCACTCTGCCGCAAACTCTCGGGCGCGGATGGCTGCATACTGCCGCTTGAAGTCATAGGGCATCTTCTCTTTGACCATAAAGTCGGCGATCTTCTTTTCGGCGCCCTCCCGCTCCATGCGTTCCAGAACGCTCTCCATTATGTACGCCCCCTCTTATTCATCAGGATCATCTGGGGTCTGTGGCACAGATCGCAGATATCTGCCAGCAGCTGTTCTTTCGCCTCGCCGCACTCCCGCTCCAGGATGTCCAGCATGGCATTGGCTTTGCTCACGGGCTTCTTCCCTCCCTCTCAGGTCATTTCCGTACATTTGCGGACAGTTCGGTACAAATTCGTTCCAATTCTGGAACGGTCAGGATAAAAAAATATTAACCTTATCCTCCGGCGCAGAGATCCCCAAAATAGTACAGAGAGCCTGTACTTCGTTCAGGTCAAATGATCTCCGCCCAGCCAGTTTAAGGTTAAGCGATGACGTAGACATATTCATTTCGGCAGCAAGGGAACGCTGAGTGTATCCTGCCTCCACCATCCTGGCTTTCAATAAGTTTGTCTGCATGGTGTTTCCTCCTCTCTGTAGACGTTCCATTTCTGGCACGCTCATAATATAGCATATGCCCGCACGCTTGTCAATACATTTCTGGAACGATTTTTTATTTTTTTCTTTTTTTGTGTTGCTTTTGTGGAACGCTGGTGTTATAGTAAATGTGGTGATTAATATGAATGATATCGCTGAGCGCATTGCTCAAGCAATGGAAGAACAGAATATTAGCTATGGTGAGTTGGCAAGGATAACGGGGATCCCGAAGTCTGCTGTCTATAGGTATGTGACGGGAGAGACTGAGAAGATGCCTCTGCCTCGCCTTGAGTTGATAGCAAAGGCCCTTCATGTAGAGCCTAAGTATCTCCTTGGCTGGGAGGAACCTGCTCCCGCCAAGCAGGACGACGATGCCGAGCTCCTGGAGTATCTGGAATACCTGCGCACCAGGCCGGAGGCGCGGATCCTGATGTCCACCGTGCGCGGTGCAACGAAAGAAGAAGTGGAGGAAAACGTCCGGTTCATTGAAGCCTTGAGGAAAACCAGACATGGCGGCTCTGATTGAGGGAATAGACTACTATGTCTACCATGTTCGGTTTCCGAACCACGCAAATCCCGCCTGCGTTCTCCTGAACGACGACGGGACGTACAGCATCTATTTGAACACGCGCTTCCCGGATATGTTCCTGCAGGTCCAGCTCGTGCATGAGCTGCGCCATATCGAAGGCGGGCACTTCAGCTCCGGCATGCCCATCACGCTCATTGAGCTGCAGGCCGAGGGGAAGGACTTCATCACGCCGGTGCTCCATCCGTCCCCCGGGTATGTCCCCTGCTTCAAGTCCGAGGCCGCTCTGGAGCGCTGGATCGCCGCCGTCTGTGAGATAAGAGGGATACAACTTTAGGGAGGTCATGGTTGTATGGTCCTTGTGCTTGTTATTGTGGCTGTCCTTATCATTGTTTTTGTCTACAGCAGATACTCTTCGCAGCAATATGAAAAGGATTCATGCGCGAAATTAGCCGCCGAAATCTCAAAGCAATTCGGTTCCAGGTCTATCACATTGTTTCGTTTTGATGATTGCAGTAGTGAGTTCGGCCGCGGGGAGGTTCTTGCTTTTCTCCCGTGTGATCAATACTCAATTCCCTACGATTTAACAAAAATAACCGAATATAAAGAAATTTATAGCTGGCATGAAAAAAGCGCCTTCCAAGAAAAAGATTCCCGGCAGATGCTCTCCGTTCTAAAGAGCATATTGCCTTACCAGTATACAGAGCGGAAGGCGGATATCGATTGGTATACATACATCAAATCTGTGGCAGCAAGGAAAAGAGCAGCCGAGTTGGATGACTGGTTTGATAAGGAACTGAACGTGTGCTACTCGGTAATCGGGGAGAAAAACCAACTTATATTCCTGGCGTTTGGCAGAGGCAAGCCTCTTTCCTATATGTCAGAAAACGAAGCCTTGTATGATATTTTTTATCAAGAAGACTTTGATATAGACAGAGAGCATGCTATAGCTACAGCTTCCTTGATCCTGAAGTATAGTAACATCAAAGATAAAACGATCCATCACACGAACAAAACGTGGGATGATGCTTTTTCTCTTGGCTATACAGCAAAAGGGTTTAAGGGAATCCGTATTTAATCTTGATTTAGAACGTTATGGCAAAGAATCCTTTTGACAGCGAAGAGCTGAAAATCTACATGAAGGGCTACAAGACCGCTGCCGATGAAGCGGAGAAGAACATTGCCGCACGCACGGAGCCGATCTGGGCGGCGCTGGATCGCGCCCGGGAGCTGGCTGCGGATCTGGAGCCCGAGTCCGGTGACGAGAACTGCTTCATCTGGCAGCAGCTGATGCAGGAGCTGGACTTTATCGAATCCCGCCGTCCCTTCCAGCTAAGGAAGAGGTAGCCCCATGAGCAAGCGAAAAACCAAATATACCATGCGTGCAGACGGGAACATCGTCCTCACCAAGATGATCGACGGAAAGCGCAAGTACTTCTATGGGAAGTCTGATGCTGACGTTGAACAGAAGCTGGCGGACTACATTGCCTCGCTGAACGCGCCACCGGAAAAGAAAGTCCGCACTTTCTCTGATGTCGCAGATGACTGGTGGGAGAAAAAAGAGCCGAAGCTGTCGCCCAATTCTCTCAGCAGCTTCCAGGCCCGCCTCAAGGAAGTCAAGGATGAGTTTGGTGCGCTTCCTGTGGATGAAGTCACCGCCCAGCTGATCCTTCGGTGGTTGGAGCGTATCGCCGCCAGAGGCTACGCGCAGAAGGGTATCACGAACCGCAAGTCGATTGTGAAGTCTATTCTGGATTCCGCTCTCGCCTCCGGGGAGATCTCGTCCAACCCCTGCAAGGATCTGCCCATCGTCAAAGGCGCCCCGCCGAAGAAGCGCCACCCGGCGTCCGATGCGGATATCGTGAAGATCGAGGAGCTGAAGGCCGGGGATCTGATCGCCCGGATGTACTACTTCATGGAGTATTCCGGCTGCCGTGTCGGGGAAGCAAGTGTCCTGCAGCAGAAGGATCTGGATCTGGAGAACCACAAGGCGCGGATCACCAAGACCATCGCCTTCCGCGGGCAGAAGCCGGAGATCAAGGAATCCCCGAAGACGGATGCAGGCGAGCGTGAGATCGATCTGTACGATAACGTGATCGAGATCCTGCCCCACTATGAGGATCCTGACACTTTCGTCTTCTTCCCTGACGGTCTTCCCACTAAGTACCAATGGGAGAAGGCCATGCGGGATTTCCGGAAAGCAAACGGTATCACCGCTACGGCCCACCGTCTGCGTCACACTTATGCAGGCATCATGCACTCGGCGGAGGTGGACGTAAAAGACGCCCAGGCCCGCCTCGGCCATTCCTCCATCGCCATGACGCAGGATGTCTACACCGAGATTGAGCGCCAGCACAACAGCAAGATCCGCGACAAGGTGAACGCCTACATTCTGGAGGAGCGTCTGAAGAAGGCAGCAGTCTCTTGCCCGGTCTGCGGCAGCCTCTATACCAAAGCCCCCGACGGCCATGTCTTCACCTTCTGCCCGGACTGCGGCGAGAAGTTTAAGTTGTAGTAAAGTGTTGTATAAACCCGCAATGCCTTGGTATTCCTAGATTTTATAAGAGTTCAAGTCTCCTCTCTCGCACCAAAAATGCAGCTCATCCATTCGGATGGGCTGCATTTTTCATCGTGATGAGGAGACTTGAATGTGTCATCGCACAGCCCGGCGGGCTGTGCATGCACCGGTGCGCACACCGGTGCATTCCTCTATTTCCGCCGATCTCCCGCGAGGCGGAAATGCAGGCAAATCTCCGCAGCAGGCCCTTGTTCTTCATGCCCCAAAAGCATTTGCGCCCGATCATTGCAATCTTGTATTTGATCTATCGGTTTGCTATAATGACAGCATCCCAATCGGACAAATGGAGCTGCGCCATGAAAGTCAAACAGGATCCCAATCCCATCATCATCTGTCGAAGCTGCGGGGCCGATTATTCCGCAGCGCTTCCCAACTGCCCCTACTGCGGCACGATGAATCTTCCAGCGGCGGAAGACGCCTATATGAACAAGCTGGAGCATATGCGCGGCAACCTGGAGGGGCTGGGCGGGCTCGCCGTTCAACAGACCAGAACGGGCCTCCGCTCCATGCACAAAAAGATCCTCCTGGCCGCGGTGTTTCTGTTTGTCGCCGTCGCAGTGTTTTACGGCATTCATCTCTATCGGGCCCGGGCCGAGGCGCAGCGGGAAAGAGACGAAATTCTCTGGCAGCGGGAAGCCTTTGCCCAGATGGATGCGTATTACGCCGCCGGCGATTATGAATCCCTGCTTCAGTTTTACTGCGACGCCCAGGATGCCGAGCACCGTGTTTGGCAGTATAAGCACCGTGATCTTTGCGAATATTTGCTGCTGATCGAAAATGCGCAGTACTCTCTCCGGGAGGTTGAGGCCGGCTTTGACGATTTGGCCTGGCTTCTGCGGGATGAGCTTAGCCTGTATCGGCTGGAAAATCTGCAGCAGCTCAGTGATGAGGAGCGGGCCGTTCTGGATCGGCTGCGGGCCCCGCTGCTGGAAGATCTGGACGCAAGGTTCCATCTGACAGAAGATGAGATCGACGGTTTCCGGAAAACGCTGGCCCGGGATGGCATGCTTTTCTATTCGGACTGCGAACAGTTTCTTAAAGACAGGGAGGCGAAAAAGTGAAGTGTAAATATTGCGGGGCGGAAGTCGGGCTGGAAGAGAATTTCTGCAGCTACTGCGGACGCCCCAACGAGCAGGCCCTGCGCCACACGCGGGACATGGCCAGCTATCACCGGCGCTACGCGGCGACTGAGGCCGCCGTCGTCAGCAAAACCAAGCGCTTCAGCCAGATCATTCTGCTTGCGGTTCTGATCCTCATCATTCTGATCGCCACCATCGTGATGTATATGGTCACCGAGAATGCCTACTCCATCCCGGAGACCATGCGGCGGCGGGAAGCGGAGCGAAACCCGCTGCAAACCACCGCCGTATTGAACAGCTATCTGGAGAATCGTGACTACCGCGGATTTTCCTCCTATATGATGTACAACGGGATCCGCACCTATGGGACGGATTTTGAAGCCTACTCCCATATCTCCTACTGTGCGGATTATTACGCAGACTGTGTGCTGCGGCTGGAACATCTGTTCCTGTACACCGACCGGGAGGCGTGGCTGAAGTACAACGCCTCCAGCGATATCCGCTGGCTTTGCCAGTCCCTGGACAATTTCTTTCATGAATATGACACGGCGCAGCAGCGGGAGGAGTCCGTGCTCTTTCTGCCCTATGAAGAGGACATGAAGCAAACCCTTGTGAGTATGCTGCGTGTATATCTCGGGATCGAAGAAGAAAACCTTGGGGAGTTTCTCGCTCTCTCTGAAAACCGGAAAGCCGCAGTCGTTGAGGAGGTGCTTTTGCATGCGCAGGAATCGGACTGACCGCACGCCGTCCAAAACGGCAAGACTTCTGACCGTCCTTGCGGTGCTGCTGTCGCTCGTCATGCTGATTGTTCTCGGCAGGATGGTGAGCGAGCTCCATCGCGTGTTCTCCCGGGATCCATACACCAGCATCGACTACAGTCTGCAGCAGGGAGACTATGGCGACATGGTGTCGGAATACTACCGGCGGGGCTTTGACGTGGCGCCCTTCTCCAGCCCCCATGAGGAGGAGTACCATATCGCGCAGTACGCGGACGCCGCCTTCCAGCACCAATTTTTCCAGACCATCGGCGATGCGGAAATGGCGGAGCGTTATGCGCAGCAGATGGCGGACGCCCGGCAGGCCAGCGGCTCGCTGGCCGCAGTCACCGGGGATATCGATCGTCTGCTGGAGAGCATCCCCCTCTACCCTTGACGACAGTGTCCGATATCAGGCATGAGGTGAACGCCATGGAAAAGCAGCACCATTCTTCCGCAGAGCAGTCCTCTTCCCCCTCCCGGCCGCCCGCCTGCGGAAATCGCTTGTGCGATCTTTGCACCGAGACCCGGTGTCGGATGCTGCGGCGGGAAGAAGACGAGCAGCCCTCCTCTGCCGACACGGCAAAAGAAGCGCCCCGACGGTGAGCCTGCCGCCGGGGTGCAATTTCTATACCCAGGGCCCGGATTTCTCCGGGCCCTGTTCTTCATGCCTTTTCGTCTTCCTCTTCCGTTTCCTCTGTCTCCTGCGGGCCCTCTTCGCCGTAGAACTTCAGCGCCAGCATGGTGAAGTCGTCCGCCTGGGAGGCGTCGCCCACGAAGGCGTTCATGGCATGGTGCACACTGTCCACAAGCTGTGTGACCCCGGCCTCTGGCACCTGGTTCAGGGCAGTCACCAGCCGATCGCTGCCGAAGAGCTCCTCCTCCGCGTTGGTCGCCTCGGTGACGCCGTCGGTGTAGACGAAGATGCTGTCCCCGGGCTCCAGCTGGATCTCATAGCTCTCGTATTCCGTGTCCTCCCTGACGCCCAGCACCAGACTGTGCTCATCCTTCAGCAGTTCAAATTCGCCTCCTCCCTGCCGCAGACAGGGAGGCTCGTGACCGGCGTTGGCCGCTCTCAGTTTGCCGGTGGAGATCTCCAGGATTCCCATCCACAAGGTCACAAACATCCCGGTGGAGTTGTTGGCCACCATCTGCTTGTTGACCGCCTTGAGGATCTTCGCCGGATCGTGGCTCCGGCTCTTGGCCTGGTCGTTGATCATGGCCTTGGAGGCCATCATGAACAAGGCCGCGGGGATACCCTTGCCGGAGACGTCCGCAACGATGAGCGCCAGATGATCCCGGTCAATCATAAAGTAATCGTAGAAATCGCCCCCCAGTTCCTTGGCCGGTTCCATGTGGGCATAGACGTCAAATCCCTTCTGCTCCGGGAAAGCGGGATAGTGATTGGGGATCATGTTCTTCTGGATGGTTTTGGCCAGATCCAGTTCCATGGAGATGCGCTCGGTCTTCTTGGCTTCTTCGTGCTCTTCAAAAAGCAGGACGCGTCCCCGCTTCGCGATCTCCGCGCAGATGAGCGTGATGAGAAGGAGCAGAACCAGCCGCGGCAGATAGCTCTGATGCAGGGTGCTTCGCCAGAGCTGGCCGACGTCGATCTCCGTCTGGCTCATCACCGCGTGGTACAGGGTATCCCGCTCCGCAAAGTGCAGCACGGTGCCGGCGGGCAGCTGCAGCAGATTCAGATCCACGGTGCCGAGGCGCAGGACCACCGACATCCAGGAGGCAATGAACAGAAACAGCGCGGTCAGCAGCCCGGTCAGCTGGGTCATCGCCCGGGAATAATAGCGGATGGAGAGGACAATGGGAAACAGCAGCCCCAGGAGGACGCTGCTGGTCAAAACCGA